>NC_019793.1:300000-600000 GCF_000317835.1 Deinococcus peraridilitoris DSM 19664
CGCACCGTCATCATCACACCGAGCGTTGACGTCAGCATCATCGAAGAAATCGCGCTTCTCGAAGCGATTCCCTAAGGCCTGAACCGTGCGTATCTTGATATATCTTCTGCTGATCATCGGAATTCAGGGCGCACTGACCCGCCTGATTCCGCGCGAACTGAGTGCCCCGGACCTGTTTCTGCTTACGGCCATCGCGCTGGCCCTGCGCCTGCGTCCGCTTCCCGCACTGCTGCTGGCCTACGGTATCGGCCTGCTGCAGGACATTCTCGGTCACGGTGCGCTGGGTCTGCACGCGGCGGCCGTGTCGGGCGGCGTGCTGCTGGTGCTGGGTCTGCGCAAGTTCCTGTCGGACCGGGGATTCATTCAGACCGTGGTCACGGTCACAACCGGCGTGATCGGCCAGTGGCTCGTCTTTCTGATCCTGACATACTGGCTGCGCAATGGCCTGGTGACGATCAATACCCTGGTAACGGTGCTGCCTTCACTGTTGATCGGGACGCTGCTGGCTGCGCCGCTGCTCGAGCGCCTCGCGGCATGGGCATTCGGGACGCGCCCCGGCGCTGAACAGGGCCTCACGTGAGCCGCGCCTCGCCGCGCCCGCGCAGACACAGCGCCCCACGACACTCACGCGCCGCGCGCGCGGTGGACGCCCCGAAAAAGCGCGCCCGCAGCCGTGAAGTCAGCCGGCCACACGTAATTGCACTGTGCTTCAGCGCCTTCCTGGCCGTCTTCGCTTACCGTCTGTACGATTTACAGATCACGCGCTACCACCAGTTCGCCACCCAGAGTGAGAGCAATTACCAGCGTGACGAAATCGTGCGCGCGCTGCGCGGCGAGATTCGCACCCGTGACGGACTTTTGCTCGCCACCAACCGCATGGCCGTCGATCTGATCTACAAAGGGGGCGATGTCGCCGCATGGCCACAGATCCGCTACCTCAGCGGCTTCGCGGACGTTCAGCTGCCCAGCGTCGCGCCGGGCGGCGAAGTCACGCTGGTGCGCAACGTTCCAGCCGATAAAATTTCCGCGCTTCAGGAGTACACCGTGATGCAGCCCAACCTGGAATTGCGCGAGCGTGTCGAACGGGTCTACCCGCAGGGCACGTTTGCGGCCCACATGGTCGGCTACGTCGCCGAGGCCAACGAGCGTGAGGTCGAGGAGGACGGTTACGCGCTGGCCGACCTGGTGGGCCGCAGCGGTTTGGAGGCAAGCCTGCAGCACGAGCTTCGAGGAGAAAACGGTATTCGGCGTCTGGAAGTCACGGCGGCCGGACGGCCCCAGACCGAGCGCATCATCGATCCCGGACAAAAGGGCCGCGACGTGGTTCTCACCATCGACGCCAAGCTGCAGCGCGCCGCCGAGAAAGCCTTGCAAGAAGGGCTGGCAGATGTCAACAAAGCGCGCCTGAAGCGCGCCAGCCCGACCGAGAGTGTCGTGAAGGGCGCCATCATCGCGCTCGATCCGCGCACGAACGAGGTGCTGGCACTTGCGAGCGCCCCCACCTTCAACCCCAACTGGTTCGCTCAGTCTCCCCGACCTCCGCAACTGGCCGAGGCGTTGCAGGGCAATGGTGGACAGCCGATGCTCAACCGTGTGGTACAGATGTTCGACGCGGGCAGCGTTTTCAAACCCACCAGCACGCTGGCCTATATCGAGAAATGGGGCAACAAAACCTTCGCCTGCCCACCCGGCATTCGCTTCGGCGGCTGGCGACGCAACTGGGCCGGACACCACATGGGGCAGATGGATGGGCGCAAGGCGATCTCGAATTCCTGCAACACCTGGTATTACCAGGCCGCCATTGACGCCGACCCGATCGTATTCTCGAATTACCTGGCCCGGCGCGCCAAGGATATGGGCTTCGGAGGTCCGACCGGCCTGGAACTGATCGGCGAGAAGATCGGCAACCTGCCCAGCGCCGAAAGCTACAAGGCCCGTAAAGCCGACTACTGGCCAGGTCAGGCGCTCAGTTTCGCAATCGGTCAGGACGCGCTGCTGGTGACGCCAGCGCAGATTGCCTATGCCCTTTCGACGCTGGTCAACGAGGGTACGCAGCGTCCGTTGACCCTCGTACGCAGCGTGAATGGGCAACGCGCTGCGGCCAAGCCTGCGAAACGCGTTCCGGGGGCGCGCAAGAACTTCCGCCTCATCAAGGAGGGCATGGAGATGACCACCTTGCAACTTGGTGGAGTGAACGGAAACGGCACCGCCAGCCATATACTG
Organism: Deinococcus peraridilitoris DSM 19664; assembly: GCF_000317835.1. Classification (NCBI taxonomy): domain Bacteria; kingdom Thermotogati; phylum Deinococcota; class Deinococci; order Deinococcales; family Deinococcaceae; genus Deinococcus; species Deinococcus peraridilitoris. The sequence continues at coordinate 302,224 of NC_019793.1, forward strand.
GGCCCGCACCGTTTTCCCGTCCGCACCGGAGGCAAGACCGGCACGGCCGAAAATGCCCTCAGCCGCCGCTACAATTACGCCTACACCAACGCCTGGTACGAAGGCTACGGACCGGTGGACAATCCTGACCTGCTGGTGGTGGCCTTTTTCGAGAACGGCGGCGAGGGATCGGGCACGGCGCTGCCCGCCGTCGCGAAAGTCTTCGCAGCCCACTGGTGCCTGAAAGTCGACGGGCGCGGTTACCTGGAAGGCCCGCCAAGCAGTCAGCAACCCTGTCTGAAGAATCAGGCGATGGAAGTCGAGCAGCTGGTGGTCCGTAAACCTGGCAAGCAGCCCTGAGCTCAGGACGCGCCCGAGACTGCGCCTTTGGCCTGCCGGGAAGCGAGTTCTTCAAGCCAGGCTTTGTCCTCGACACGCCGCAAGTAGGGATTGGCAAGCTGCGCCAGGCAGAACAGGCTGAACAGCACGCCCAGGACCACCATCACCGTGCCCGGATTGAAGATACCCCCGGCGATGCCCGCCAGCGCCGTGGCCACGGGCGCGGTGAACTGCGCAATCAAGCGGCGCACGCTGAAAACCCGTCCTTGCAGTTCGGGGGGCACCTGAGTCTGCCAGATGGCCTGCGAATGTGCGTTCATGATGGGCGTCATCGCAAAAGCGAGGGCCACGATCGCGGCGCTCAGGTACAAATTGCGTGACAGGCCGAAAGCAATCAACGCCAGACCGGCCACCAGCATTGGAATCAGGATGCCGAGCACACGCTGACGCTTCAGGCCGCCCCACATGCTGACGAGCACACCGCCCAGCACCCCGCCCAGACCGCCCACCGTGGCCAGCAGCGCCAACGCGCTTTCGAAGGTAAGCCCACGGGCCGTCCAGTCGGGCGCGAGCGTGAACTTGACGATGAGAGGCTCGAAGATGCCCATCGGGGCGAACACGAAATTGATGAACGAGAAGGTGCCCAGCAGCCACAAGAGCGGCTTGCGCGCCCAGATGTAGCGAAAACCAAAGGCCACATCGGCCCAGAGACGCGGGCGTACGGTCTCGGTGCGGCGCGGCGAGGGAATCTGCAGACGCGTCAGTACCAGGCCGGAAAACAGAAAGGTCAGCGTGTCCAGCAAGAACACCAGCGCGATGCCGCCCGTCAGCCATCCCGGAAGTACGAGCCCTCCCTGCAACAGCAGCGCCGGCAAGGCGAGGATAAAGGCCGCCAGCCCAGGGGCCAGCAGACCGGAGAGCGACCACATCGTCTGCATCATGCCGTTGGCGCGCGGAAGCTGCGCCGAAGGAACCAGCATGACATAGCTGGTGTCAAAAGACGCGCCGTGGTAGGAGTGCAACAGCGACAGCAGCACCACCAGTGGAACGAGTGCGTACAGCGTCAAGGTGCCGGTCATGGCCAGCGAAGCGAGCACCAGACAGACAAGCGAGCTGCCCAGGTCACACCCGAGCATCGTGCGGCGTCGGTCATGGCGATCTGCCCAGGCGCCGGCGAGCGGGGCGCCCAGCACGGCGGGCAGTGCGCCGGCAAGCGCCACGACCGACAGGGCAAGGGCCAGTTCGGGCTTTTGCTCGGGGCGGGCGTACAGTGTCTGGGCGAGGTAGATGGAGATTGCAAAGTACGTCAGCGCGCTGCCCACCACGGACAACGACTGCGTGGCCCACAGGACGACAAAGGTTCGCCAGCCGTTTCGCGGCGCCCGGACAGGTACTGAAGGCATACTTGAGCATAGAACTTCACACCCGGCTTTCCTTGCGCCTTTTGGCGGAGGACATGGGGGCGCGACCTCCGAAGTGGCAGCCCGATCAGAAAAAGGGTTGTGGCAAAGTGCAGGAAGCGCAGCCCGGCTGAGCAGCGCGCCGTCTTCCGGGCAGGCCAGGGACGTGGGCAACCCGGACATGGGCAAAACGGGTCCGAAACGCATGAAAGCGTTTGCGTCGTTTTGCAGTTCGGTACTGGACACACTGGCTCACCGCACTGACGGCGCGCCAAAAGCACCGGTGGATCGGGTGATCAATCCCTGGCCCACGCTTCAGGATCGGGCAAGCTTTTTTCGTTCGGCCACGGCGAGCTGGTCGACACGTTCATTCTCGCCATGCCCGGCGTGGCCACGTACCCACACAAACGTCAGGCTGTGACGCCGCGCCTCATCTATCAGGGCTTCCCACAGGTCCTGATTCTTGACGCTGTCCTTGCCAGCGGTTTTCCAGCCATTGCGCTGCCACTTGAGGATCCAGCCGTCTGTGAACGCTTTGCGCAGATACTGACTGTCGGTCACCACGCGCACGTTGCAGGGCCGCTTGAGCGCCCGCAAGCCTTCCAGCAGTGCGGTCAGCTCCATCCGGTTGTTGGTGGTCTCGCGTTGCGCTCCTGACAGTATCAGCTCTTTTCCCCGGTAGTTGAGAATCACGGCCCAGCCGCCCAGGCCCGCCTGGGTATCACACGCCCCATCACCGTAGAGATCGACCTCTTCACCCATGACTGGTTCCATCGGCTGAATGCATCCTTTGAGCGGCAGCTGATCTCGTACACTGGATGGCCGGGCTTGTTTCGGACGGTAAGATTGGGACATGTTTACCTCGCTCGCGACACTGTAGAGCATCAAGACCACGGTCGCAGTTGTGGTAGCACTTCGGGCGTGCCGCTGTCTGCCTCACCGTTGACTTCAAGCACGCCCTGAACGGGTTTTTGGTGAGAAATTACCCGTGAGTTTCGGGCCAAGGGAAGACAAAGGGAACCTTAGCACTCGGTGGCTACCCGGCACATGATGAGGATTTTTTGTGCAGCGATGATGAAGTCACTTCAGGACAGGTGACCAACATGAAACGACTTGCCTTCATCCCCAGCGTCCTCGCCCTCACCCTCGTCGCCTGCGGCACCACCTCGCCAAGCACCGCACAAAGCGCCACCGCCAGCGGCACCACCACTTCACAGACGAGCAGCCAGCCTGCCAGCAACGCCGGGCAGGCGGAGCAGAAAACCGGGCAGCAGGCTGAGCAGAAGGCCGAGCAGCCCACGCCAAAGGACGCGAAGGAAGTCAAAAAACCTGCAGACAAGGCGCCACTTGCGAAATCGAGGTTGGACGGTGTGACGGGCACCTGGACCTACAAGTTCGAGAACACCGATTACACGTTCCCGTTCGAAGGACGCATCCAGTGGAAGAAACCGGTCACCAAAAACGCCGTCACCACGCTCGTCGGTACGCGCTTTGTGTGCAACGGTTCCACCACCTGCCGGGAAAATGGCAGTGTCACCCTCATTGATGACGGCAAGTCGCTGCGTGTCGAGATGATCGAGGAATCGGAACTCTGCCCACCTTACCCTTCAGATGACTGCGAGCGCGTCACCGGTATGTGGATGGAAGGTCAAGCCGAGTCGTCGAACGCCACTGCGGGCATGACCAGCATCAAGGGAACTGGAAATCTGTATACCCGCCATCCGCAGATTGAAGTGCCGTTCGAACTGCGCAGCGCCAAATAAAACAATCATATAAAGAACGATTTTCCCGAAAGACCCGGTCACTCCTGACCGGGTCTTTCGGGTTGCGGAGATCACACCTGGTTCATCAGGCCAGTGGAGCGTTCGGAGTCTTCCTGTGGTCTGGTTCACTCCATGGGAACACGCGCCCATTTTGAGAATGAAGATGCCGTCCCCGCATAAAGTGACGCAAGGCAGTACCTTGCAATACTCCCTGCCCCCGCAAAAAGTTGGCTTGTAAGAGCCTTGTTGGAAACGGTTCGGTACTCTGATGTCATCCGGGGCTGTGAATCACGCGGTGCAACCGGGCACCTGCCGCGTGAGGAGCCAGTGGTGCGACCGATCGGACGGGCAGCAAAGCGCTGCAACGATTGGAGAGCCCACTTGAAGGATTCGCTTCACAGTCATCCCACTTCTGGGATGTGCCTTTCGATGTCGGCCAAGAGCGGCTTTTCAGACGAGCTCGACCGGGCGCTGAACGGGTTGATTCGCCAGCTCTGGGCCCACGACCCTGACACTGCCCAGCATGCCAGCGCGGTCACAGCGCTCGGTCAGGCAGTCGGCCGGCACTTGGACCTGGCACCCGGTGACGCCGAGGCCCTGGAATTGGGGGCCCAACTGCACGACATCGGCAAACTGCTGATTCCGGAAGAGGTGCTGCGCAAGCGGGAGCCCCTCTCGGAGCTGGAATGGCAGGTCATGCGCGCCCACTGCGAATACGGCCACCGGTTGGCTTCCTCTCTGCCGCAGGTTCCGGCGGGGGTGCTCGAGGTCGTGCTCTTTCACCACGAGCGCTGGAACGGTACGGGTTATCCTGTTGGCCGGCGCGGCCGGGACACTCCATTTCTTGCCCGAGTTCTGGCGGTGTGCGACGTCTATGACGCCCTCACCGGCGAGCGGGCATACAAGCTTCCCTGGACCAGCGCGCGGACGCTCGCGTACCTGCGCGAGAACGCAGCCATCCTGTTTGATCCCACCGCCGTCGAAGCGCTGGAGTCTCTGTGCCGCGAGCGCGAACACGCTCTGTTCAAAGCCGAGTGACGCCGGCCGTACCAGAGAACTGCCGTTTCAGTGGCCGTCGAGCCAGCGGGCCTTAAGAGATTCGATCAGGGTCACGAACATGCCAAAATCGTTTGGCTTGACCAGATAATCGTCGGCGCCCAAGGCGGCGCAGGCCTCGCGATCTGCTGGTGCATTCGAAGTTGTGAACACCACCATGGGAATATTGCGCAGCGTGGCGTCCTGCTTGACACGCCGCAACACGTCCAGGCCATTCATCCGGGGCATGTGCAGATCGAGCAGGACCAGCCGGGGTGCTTCGTCTGCACGGCCCCGGTACCTGCCCTGTCGGTACAGGTAGTCCAGCGCGTCCTGACCGTCGAATGCGACTGCTGGCTCGCCGACCAGGTCACCCACTTCGAAAGCCGTGCGCGCAAGCTCGACATCGAAGACATTGTCCTCGACGAGCAGGATGCGGGGAATCGGCAGGGTGTCGGTCATAGGGAGACGTGAAATACGCTTCATTCAATCTTAACAAAATCAAGGTCCGAGCAGATGAAAACGTGCCGAGACTGCCGAAGTGTGGAGACACGGCCCTGCAGAGACGCAGAGCAGGATTCAGGGCGCCTGCGATCGGTGGACAAGTTCACAGTCGACGATGCCTTGAGCTGGCCTTAGGGATCGCCTGTATGCCGCACTGCGGGCGCATTGTTTTGACCTGAATTTGAGGCCCGCCCGTTAAGGTGAAGGCTGTGGTCCCTTTTTCGACTCGCTGACATGTATGAGGGAGACCATCCATGAGTGTCCAGCCCGAATTCCTGCTTCCGTCCACAGCGAGGCGCCTTTTCGATTGTCTCCCAGAGCCCTTCGCGCTGCTCGATCCGGCGCAGGGTGTCCTTTATGCCAACCCGGCCTGGGCGCGCCTACCCGCGCGCGCCGTACGGTCCGGCGCCGACCTCATCGGCTTTGACCTGGCGCAGGACACCTCGCCGCCCCTGATGCAACTGGTACGTCAAGTAGCCCGGCAGGGTGACGGCGCCACGCTCACCGCCGAGGTGACCTGCGACGAGACCTGGTACCAGGCTTTTCTTTTCGTTCACGAACAGTGTGTCGGCCTTCGACTGCTCGACATCACGGCGCACAAAATGCTGAGCGAGCGGGTCACCGTACTGGCACAGCAGCACCAGGACCTGCAGACCGAAGCTGACGCCCTGCAGGCCTTCTCGGCTTTCATCGAGGCCGCCGGCTCAGAGGCCGACTTACGGGTGCTGGCCGCTGCAGCCGTGCAGGTGGTGCACACGGCGCTGCGCGAAACGGACGCCGGGTACTTCGAGCTGCACGATGGAACGTGGCACGCCACCACCCTGTCTGACCAAATCCCGCCGCCCTTGCGGGTGCTGCTCACCACGGGATTGCCCGCAAACAGCCCACTGGCCGCGCTCGTGACCCGCTCGGCAACCCCCTTGCTGCTCGAACACTGGCGCGCGCTCGATGACGCGGTCGCCCAGGCCACGCCGCTGTATGAAGCAGTGGCGTTGGCGCCGATTCAGATTCAGGGAACGCTGCATGGTCTGCTCGCCATCGGACACCGCACGCAGCAGCGTTGGGACACCCGCTCGCGCTCCATCCTGCAGGCCGTCTGGCGCAGCCTGGGTCTGGTGGCCGAGCGGGCGAACACGGCGCAGCGGTTGCTGCGCAAACGCGAAGCACTGGAGGCAGCGAATGCCGAACTCGAAGCCTTCGCCCACTCGGTCTCGCACGACCTGCGGGCGCCCGTGAGGCACGTCCAGGGCTTCGCCAGCCTGGCCAAACATGCACTGGAACAGCAGAATTACGAGGGCGCCCAGCGCTACCTCGGGGTGATCGCCGAATCATCGCGGCGCATGAATCTGCTGATCGACGACCTGCTGCAGTTTTCCAAGTTTGCCGAGCAACCCCTGCGCCAGCAGGAAGTTCAGCTGGCCGCACTGGTCGAGGAAGTACGTGGCATGATCGAGCCGGAAGTGGGCCAGCGCTGCGTGCGCTGGCAGATCGGGGAATTGCCCACGGTGTGGGCGGACCCCAGCCTGTTGCGACAGGTGCTGCTGAACCTGCTGTCCAACGCGGTGAAGTACACCGGCCAGCGTGAGCAGGCAATTATCGACGTGTCTGCGGAGTCCCGGCCCGGCGAGCAGGTGGTGCACGTACGTGACAACGGTGCGGGCTTCGATCCGAAGTATCAGGGGCGGCTGTTCGGGGTATTTCAGCGGCTGCACCGGCAAGAGGAATTCGAAGGTACGGGCGTAGGCCTCGCCACGGTCAAACGCATCATTCACCGCCACACCGGCCGGGTGTGGGCCGAAGGGCGGCCGGGCGAGGGGGCGACCTTTTCCTTTGCGCTGCCCGAGCGCCGGACATAAGCCGCGCCCACACCACGAGGGGAACCCGCCGCCCCCTCGCCTCGTATCCCACGGCATGAACGAGTCCTCCTTCCGGCCCGAGGAAACCGCCCACGGCGCCTGGCCGTCCGATCACATTCCCGCGGATCAGCGCACCCTGGTCGCAGCCCAACACCTGTCTCCCCTGCTGGCCTTCTGGCTGCCCGTGCTGGGCAACGTCATCGGGGCCCTCGTGGCATGGCTGCTGACTCGCGACCGCCACCCGGTGCTGGACGACCAGGGTCGCGAAGTGGTGAATTTCCAGATTTCCATCTCGCTGTACTTTCTGGCCGTGACCGCACTGGTCGTGCTGACGCTCGGCATCGGAATACTGTTGCTGTGGCCGCTGGTACTGGCGCTCTACGCGCTGCAGTTCATCACGATGATTCTGGCCGTCGTCGCTACCATTGACGGACGACCGTACCGCTACCCCTTTTCGATTCGCTTCCTGCGCTGAGCTGTCACCCCGGAGAATTTCCGCAGTCGTTCGTCTGTTCGTCTGTCGGGCACCCAGGGCAGGGCGCGGCGTTCCCGATCGCCCGCTCCAGGCTGGTGTGCACCACCACAGCCTCAGCAAAGTTCAGACGGACTCCCAGCCCGGTTCGGTTTGCCACGCTAAAGTGGACGCATGTCGGTTGCCATCCAGTTCAAGGACACCATTCAGATTCGAGGGCGTGCAGACGTCTTGTTTCGCAGCGTCATGGACCCCAAACGGCGCGCCAAGTGGGACCCCAGCATTCGCACCGGCGCCTATGTGGGTGAGGAACGGCTCGTACAGGGCGCCATGGTGCGCTTCAAGTTGCCGCCAAGAATGCTCGGTCTGACCTTCACCGCCCGGTACGGCTCACTGCAGGCACCTCACCGGGGAGGCTGGGAGAGCGTCAAGCCTTTTGGTCCGCTGGAGCGTTTTGCGCAGGGCTGGGTATTCAAATCCATTCCTGGAGGCACTGAGGTGACGCTCAGTGTCAACGCCAAGGTGCGCTTTGGCTTCATCGCCAAAGCCGTCGAGCGGATGCTGCGCTCGGCTTCAGCACAGACCCTGATCGAACTGCAGCGACAAGTCGACGCAGCCGGAGCCCAGCTGGTGCTGGATACCGCGCGTGACATGGCCAAGCAGCAACGCGAAGCGCGCAAGAAGGGCAAGAAGAAGAACTGACGGGCCGCCCTGGCCTCGACAGCAATCCTCCTCCCGATCACAGTGCACCCCGTTCATGGGGTGCATTTTTCGTGTCACGACGCCATGCCTTTGGCTTTTGTTTAATCGGCCTCACCTCACCCACGCAGGTGGGCGGCGTAGACTTGACCTCATGAGAATCGGCATGATCGGACTGGGCAAAATGGGCGCCAATATGGTCGCGCGCCTCGTGCAGGGCGGACACGAAGTCGTCGGTTACGACCTCAACACCGAAAATGTGCGCTCCATCGAGCGCGAGGGCGCGCTGGGCGCCGAGGACCTCGCTTCGCTGGTAGCGGCGCTGCCTTCGCCTCGGGTGGTGTGGGTGATGGTTCCGGCAGGCCCTGCCACCGAGAGCACCATCCGGCAACTCGCCACCCTGCTCAAGGAGGGTGACGTGATCATCGACGGCGGCAACTCGCGCTTCACCGACAGCGTGCGGCGCGCCGAGGAGCTGTCCGCACGCCACCTGCACTTCGTGGATGTGGGAACTTCCGGGGGCATCTGGGGCCTCGCGGAAGGCTACTGCATGATGGTGGGCGGCAAAACTGAAGCGGTGGAGCTGATCAAGCCGATCCTGCAGACGCTGGCGCCCGCACCCGACCGCGGCTGGGGACACGTCGGCGAGTCGGGCGCCGGGCACTACACCAAGATGGTCCACAACGGCATCGAGTACGGCATGATGCAGGCTTTCGCGGAAGGCTTCGAGCTGATGCGCGCCAAGCACGCACTGGTGACGGATGTGTCGCAGGTCGCCGAGATCTGGCGTCACGGAAGCGTCATTCGCTCGTGGCTGCTCGATCTGACGGCCGACGCGCTGAAAGGTGACTCGGAACTCGGCGACCTGTCGGACTTCGTGGGTGACTCGGGTGAAGGCCGCTGGACCGTTGAGGACGCGATGGAAATGGGCGTTCCGATTCCGGTGATCAGCTTGAGCGTGCAGACGCGTTTTTACACCCAGCAGGAGATCAGCTATGCCGGCAAGGTGCTTTCGGCGATGCGCCGCGGCTTTGGCGGTCACGCGGTGAAAAGAATCGAGCGACCGGCCGAGGAAGCCGTCGTGCCCGGCGTCGGGCCGCTGGCCACACCGGAAAAGGCCCTGAACGGCGTGAAGGGCGGCGCGGGCAGCGAGCATGAGTGAGGTCACGCGCGCCCCGGAACACGCCGGTGATGACGATGTGCTCGGCAATCCCCTGCGGGAAGGCATGCTGCGCAAGCGGGCACCGGAGCCCTGCACGCTGGTGATCTTCGGCGTCACCGGTGATCTCGCCAAGCGCAAGCTGCTGCCGGCCGTGTTCGGATTGTGGCAGGACGGCCAGCTCGGCCCGGGTTTCTCGGTGGTAGGGATCGGGCGCGCCGCCATGACACCCGACGAATTCCGGGATTTCACCCGTGAAGCGCTCACCAGCAGCAAGGAAACCGACGCGATCGGTGAAGGCAACCTGGAACGCTTCGTGGAGCTCGCCTCGTACGTCGGGGGGAACTTCGACGCACCCGAGACGTACCAGAGCATTCAGGAGCGCCTGAGTGAAATCGAACGCGAGCGGGGCGCCGGACGCAACGCGGTGTTTTACCTCTCGACCCCGCCCAGCCTGTTCGAGGAAGTCACGACCGCGCTGGGCCAGGCGGGACTGCAGGGCGAACAGGAGGGCTGGCGGCGCCTGATCATCGAGAAACCCTTCGGGCATGATCTGCAAAGCGCGCGCGCCCTCAACGACAGTCTGCACCGGGTCTGGGAAGAGCACCAGATCTACCGCATCGACCATTACCTGGGCAAAGAAACCGTTCAGAACATCATGGCGATCCGCTTCGGCAACCTGATCTTCGAGCCGCTCTGGAACCGCTCGTTTGTCGAGCACGTCCAGATCACCGCTGCCGAGGATCTGGGCATGGAAGGACGCGGCGGGTACTACGAAGAAGCCGGCGTGGTGCGCGACATGCTGCAAAACCATTTGCTGCAGCTGTTCACGCTGGTGGCGATGGAACCACCGGTCGCCTTCGATGCCGACGCCATCCGCGACGAGAAGGTCAAGGTGCTGCGTGCCGTGAAACCGATTCCGGCGTCGGCGGTGGAGGAAGTGGCGGTGCGTGGTCAATACGCCCCGGGCACCCTGTACGGCGAGCGGGCGAAGGGGTACCGCGAGGAAGAAAAGGTGGCTTCCGAATCGAGCACGCCTACGTTCGTGGCAGTCAAACTGGAAGTCGAAAACTGGCGCTGGAAGGGCGTACCGTTCTTCTTGCGCTCGGGCAAGCGCCTCCCCAAGAAGGTCACGGAAATCGCCGTGGTGTTCAAGCGCCCCCCGCTAGGTCTGTTTCCGGGGGGAACCGAACGCAACGTCCTGGCCTTTCGGATTCAGCCGGATGAAGGGGTGAGCCTGAAACTCTCCAGCAAGACCCCCGGTCAGGAAAACTCGCTGCGCGAGGTGGTGATGGACTTTCGCTACGACGCCTTCGGCGCGGAACTGGAAAGTCCGTACTCTCGCCTGCTGCTGGACGCCATGCTGGGTGACGCCACGCTCTTTCCGCGCGAGGACGAAGTCGAGCGGGCCTGGAAGCTGGTCAGCGGCCTGCTGGAAGCCTGGACGGCACCCGACGCGCGGTTGCCCAACTACGCGGCCGGCACCTGGGGACCGGACGCGGCCGACGAGCTGATCGGTGCCGATCGTCGCTGGCGCCGTCTGTAACCCTGTTTTTGTCTTTTCCGTCGGAGTTGCCATGCCCCAGACACACGATTTACCCCGCCTCGGACCAGTTCAGACCGGCGTGCGCCGTGCTCAGCACGCCCTCGACGACCTGTGGTCGCAAGCGGAGATCGAGACACGCGCATACACTGGAAACATCGTCGCCCTGACCGAAAAAAAGCACCTCAGGCGTGTCGCCGAGGCCCTTGAGCGCCTGGGTGGGCGCTATGCCGGGCGGCAGATTATCGGCGTGATGGACGGCGACGAGTCGGTCGAGGTGGAGGCCAGCCTGATTCCCGTCCGCAGCCTTTACGTCGAGCGCCTGGTGCTGAATGCCAACACCGAGCAGCTGCAGGGCGCAATTCTGCCGCTGCTGCGCCCGACCACCCTGAACCACGTCTGGTGGGCCAGCAGCGCTCCGCCGGGCGGAGCGCTGCTGGCCGAACTGGCCGAAATCGCCGATCAGGTGATCGCCGACGCCCTGTCGCTCGACCTCAACCCGGACCGGCGCTACGCGCTGGCCGATCTGGGGTGGGCGCGCACGAACGGCTGGCGTGAGGTGACCGCGCAACTGTTCGACGCTCCGGACGCCGCGCGCCGGTTGTCTTCGCTCAACCGCCTGAAGGTCACGCACGCCGCGGGCAATTCCCGCCCGGCCCGGCTCTTTGCCGGCTGGATCTCCTCCAAGCTCGGCTGGCTGGATTTGTCGTGTGTATCGATTGAATCCGACCCGGACTGCGAACGTGAAAATGGCGATCTGTGCAGCGTGGAGCTGTCGGGGCACGATGCGTTTTTTGCGCTGCGTTCCGGTCCGCGGTTTTCGGTTCGGGCCGAGACCCGCTATGGGCAAGTTGAACGCAAAACGGAAATGACAGTGCTGTCCCCCTCGCTGGCAGAAGGACTGGGTCTGGTGATGGCCCGACCTGGGCGCAACGAGAACTTTCTCGACTCACTGGCCGTCGCCCGGAGGCTGCCGTGAGACAGCAGATTTTTGCCACGCCCGAAAAACTGGCGCAGGCCGCTGCGCGGGAATTTGCCCAGCTGGCGCGCGCTTCAGTCGGGTCACGCGGGGCGTTTCACGTGGCCTTGTCCGGCGGCAGCACGCCCAAGCTGCTTTACTGCGCTTTACGCGAGCTGGATGTGCCCTGGAGCGAGGTGAGCATCTATTTTTCCGATGAGCGCTGCGTTCCGCCCGATTCACCGGACAGCAACTACAAGCTCGCTCTCGATGAGTTGCTGTCCCGGGTTCCCGTGCCCGCCGGGCAGGTCTTTCGCCTGCAGGGCGAACTCGATCCGCATGAAGCGGCAGCCCGGTACCAGCAGCAGCTTCCCGGGCAGCTCGACCTGGTGCTGCTGGGCCTGGGCGACGACGGCCACACCGCCAGCCTGTTTCCGGACACTGCCGCCCTGTCTGCCGCAGGGCGAGTGGTCGCCAATTTTGTTCCCCAGCTCGACGCCTGGCGCCTCTCGTTTACCTTTGACGAAATCAACTCTGCCCGTGAACGCTGGCTGCTGGTCACCGGCGCGGCCAAGGCAGGCGTGGTTCGTGACGTACAGCAAGAGGCAGGGAGTCATCCGGTGGAGCTGGTCCGTGACGCCCGGTGGTTTCTGGACGAATCGGCCGCCCAGAACCTGCATCCGTGAGCGCCGTCCTCAGCGTCCTCAGCTGCGCAGGGTGACACCCGAGGCGAGGGCCAGCAGGCAGCTGAGCAGCAACATGGCCGTAAAGAACGCGCGCCACAGCGCGGCGACACGAGGGTTGGTCGAGCCGAGGGCCCACCAGAGAGTCGGGATACAGGTCAGAGCGACGGACAGCAGCAGGCCCGAGCGCGCCGCCGACGTCGTTCCTGTCTGGCCGAGCAGCATCAGAAAGGCGAAGGTGGCATTGAACAGGCCCAGCGCCACGCCCCACAGCGAGGGCGAGAGGTCGGCCGGTCGGGTCCAGTCAGGGGTGGCACGCTCGATGCGTTTTCCGACGATCCAGGTGAGTCCCAGCACCAGCCAGGCGGCAAACAGTGGGTACATCGGATCAGCCCGTGACCGGGCAGTGCGCCTGGGTACGGGTCGGCCTCTCGCCAGTGGTCAGGTGACGAACAGCGAAACGGCGAACCACGACTTCGGTTATTGCCGCTTTGGTGCGGCGCCGACCCACGGGCGTCAGAATAAATCGTCGGAAACACATCACAGTGGACGCAGTGTATGAGGGCACGTCTCACACGCGTCTTACAAGATTCCACCCTCACTCACGGTGTTCCGCCTGCAAGCGGGCAAAATGGAGGACCGTGTCCACACCCGACATTCTCGCCGCGTTGGCCCTCGATCTGGGATTCGACGCGGTGGGCTGGAGCGCGGCCCACGTGCCGGACACCAGCGTCGAAGAATACGCCCGCTGGCTGAAGCACGGCCATCACGCCGGAATGGACTACCTGGAGCGTCAGCTTCCCCGGCGTGCCGATCTGTCCAGCAGTTTGGAGGGCAGTCTCAGCGTGCTGGTGCTGGGCATCTCACACGCCTTCGAGCAGTTGCCGCCGCCGCCGGGCGGTGTGCGGCTGGGCCGGGTGGCCCGCTATGCCTGGACACCCGACTATCACGAGCAGCTTGCTCCGCTTCTGAGCCGACTGGAAACCGAGACGGCGAAGTTGGGTGGGCGGGCGCGCGCGTATGTGGACCACGGTCCGGTCATGGAGCGCCTGTTGGGAGCGTCGGCTTTTCTGGGCTGGCGTGCCAAGAGCGGCATGCTGGTCAGCACCTCGTTGGGCGCCTTCATGACGCTCGCCGTGGTGCTCACCGATCTGCCGCTGCAAGTCGAGACACAAGCCCACCCCGACCGTTGTGGCCGCTGCACGCGCTGCATCAGTGCCTGCCCGACCCAGGCCATTTTGCCAGGTCGCGCCCTGGATGCTCGTCGCTGTGTGTCGTACCTGACGATCGAGCATCGCGGGCCGGTGCCGTGGGAACTGCGCAGCGGCGTGGGTGACTGGCTCTTTGGGTGCGACGGCTGCACTGAGGTCTGCCCCTGGTCGATGAGGGCGGGTTCTGTCGCGCGTGCCCTGCGTCCGCAGGCCGAGCTTGCGCATCCGGACCTGACGCCGTTCTTCATGCTGAGTGGTCGGCAGTTCGATCAGGCGTACCAGGGTACCCCCTTCGCCCGACCGCGTCGCAAAGGTATGGCCCGCAACGCCTGCTACGTCATCGGCAACACGCGCGACCCGCAGGGATTTTCGCTGCTGGAACGGGCCGTCCATGATCCGGCCTGGGAAGTCCGTGAGGCGGCCGCCTGGGCACTGGGGCAATTCGGTGAAACGAAACTGCTGCACCGCCTGATGAGCGATCCCCATCCACAGGTCAGTGACGCGGCGCGGCGCCTGTACGTCCCTTGCTGACAAGGCCGCCTGTACGCCCCTTCCTGACAAGGACGGCCGTGTGGTGCGGCTCCCGGTGACGGCAGCACCAGAGTTTGTAATGCACGGTACAAGGAGTCGCGTGCCTGCTCGTTGTCCCAACGGGCATCAAGTGTCCTTTCAGCCGACCTCACGTCGGGCGTGCTGTGCTTGGAATTATGCCCAAGGACGTCACCGACCGATTTATGCAGGCCCTGCAACAAGCCGAAGCCAGCAAGGACCCTTCCCCACTCATCGAACTCTACGCCGAGGACAGCTCGACCGAGAACCTCGCGACCCCACCGCTGCAGGGGCGGGAGGGCGCGCAGCAATTCTGGACGAAGTACCTGGACGTGTTTCAGGACATCCGCTCGGAATTTTTCGCTCAGGCGGACAGTGACACGACCGGCGTGATGGAGTGGACGGCGCGGGGCCACCTGAAAGACGGCAAACCCATCGAGTACAAAGGCGTGAGCATCATCGACGTGCACGAGGGCCAGGTCAAGAAGTTTCGCACCTATTACGATTCGGCAGCCTTTGTCGAGGGCGTGGCGAAGTAAGGCAGGTGGACGGGTCGGGGCTGTTTCGAGCTTCATGGTGGCTCGTTATGATGCACGCGTGAAGCTGCCCTCTCTGATCACCGCGCTCGTCCTTGCCTCCGGGTCCGCCCTTGTCGCCTGCGCCGCACAGGACCTGCGTGCGCCAGTGTACAGCGTTCGGGTTGTGAACACCTTTCCACACGACCCGAACGCGTTCACCCAGGGCCTGATCTTCGAGGACGGGGTGCTGTACGAAGGAACCGGCCTGGAGGGCCAGTCCGAACTGCGCAAGGTGGACCTCAAGACCGGCAAGGTGCTTCAGCGCCTCGCGCTGCCCACCAATGTCTTCGGGGAGGGCCTCACCAGCTTTGCGGGCCAGCTGGTGCAGCTCACCTGGACGACCGGCGTCGGCTACGTGTACGACAAGGCGAGCTTCCGGCGCATACGGACCTTCAATTACGCCACCGAGGGCTGGGGCCTCACGCACGACGGCAAGTCGCTGATCCTCAGCGACGGTTCGAGCAGGCTCTACTTTCTGGATCCCTCGACGTACCGCGTCCAGCGCACTGTCAACGTCACCGCCGACGGGCAGAACGTCGTGCGGCTCAACGAACTGGAATTCGTGGGCGGTCAGGTGCTCGCCAACGTGTGGCTGACCAACCGCATCGCGCGCATCGACCCCAAAAGCGGCAAGGTGAGCGCCTGGTACGACCTCACCGACATCGTCAACCGCGTTCCGGACCGCGGGCCTGACGACGTGCTCAACGGTATCGCCTATGACGCCAAGGGCGGGCGCCTGTTCATCACGGGCAAGCGCTGGCCCGCCCTGTACGAGGTCAAGCTCGGCGGGCGCTGAGCATTCAGGGCCGCGGCATACCGGGCGGCTGCAAGAAAGCCAGCGTGCGCGACACCAGCGACCAGACTTCCCGCTCCAGCTCACTCGCGCTGCGCATGGCGTCGAGCACCACGAAGCGCTCCGGCGCTGATGCGGCCAGGGTGCGAAAGCCCTCACGGACACGCTCGTGAAAAGTCAGGTCAGCCCGTTCCAGCCGGTCATGGGCGCCCTTTGCAGCGGCACGCTGCAACCCGGTTTCCGGATCGAGGTCGAGCAGAAAGGTGATGTGTGGGGTGAGCCCACCCGTCACTTCCCAGGTCACGGTGTGCAGAAACTCGCGTGGAAGGCCGCGCCCAAAGCCCTGGTAAGCCAGGCTGGAATCGGCGTAGCGGTCACACAGCACCACTTCGCCGCGCGCCAGGGCCGGGCCGATCACGTCGCGGACCAGCTGGGCGCGGCTGGCGCTGTACAGCAGGAATTCACTGAGCGGTGCGATTTCGACTTCCGGATCGAGCACCACGTCACGCAGGCGTGAACCGAGAGGCGTGCCGCCGGGCTCCCGGGTCTGCACGAAGGCAATGCCCACCTCCGCGAGGTGCACGGCCAGGCGGGCAATCTGCGTGGACTTTCCGGCGCCCTCCGGACCTTCGAAGCTGATGAACAGGCTCATTGCCGTTTCCCCCAACACCTGGTGCTGGCATCGGTCACGGGCGTCACAGGCCGGTGGGCGCGTGAATGAACTGCCAGGGCAGTCCGAAGGTGTCCTCGATCTTGGCGGCCAGCGCCCGCACGCCAAAGGTTTCCGATTCGTAGTGGCCGATGTACACGGCGTTGAGCTGGTTCTCGAAGCTGTCGTAGAAGTTGGCGTGCTTCGGCTCACCCGTGATGAAGGTATCAAGCCCCGCCCGGGTCGCTTCGACGAGCGCGTCGGAGCCTGAGCCTGAAACCAGCCCCACCCGGCGCACCTCCCCGGGTCCGCCACCGTGCACCAGGCAGATTTCCCCGGTCAGCTTCTGCAACCGGTCCGCCAGATCCTGCAGGGTCATGGGAATGGGCAACTCGCCGCTCAACCCGATCTTGTGCCCTGCCCACTCTCCGAAAGGACGGGTGTGCTCCAGGCTGAGGGCCTGGGCGAGGACGGCATTGTTGCCGACTTCCGGGTGGGCGTCGAGGGGGATATGAGCGGCGTAAATGCTGAGGCCACCATCGAGTGCGGCCTGTACACGGCGCTTGTGGGGGCCCCTCAGCATCAGGGGTTTGCCCCAGAACAGCCCATGGTGAGCGATCAGCAGATCGGCACCCGCGTCGATGGCGTCTTCAATGGTGCGCAGCGAGGTGTCCACCGAGACGGCCACGCGGGTGATCTCGCTTTTGCCCTCAATTTGCAGGCCATTATCGCTGGGGTCCGGGTAGCGACTGAGGTTCAGGTACTCGTCCAGCCAGCGGACGAGTTCGTCGCGCGACGTCCCGGGCGAAGGAAGGTGCGGGGTGCTCATGTGCGGCATTCTAGAGCGTTTGGCTGCGCCGTCGCGGGCGTGGGACGCTCGAGGAAGTGTCAGACGCGTCATTCGTCATTGAGCAGCACCTCGCTGCCATGCCCGCCCTCCACCACCTCCCACCGGTTTCCCCACGGATCGGCAAGGTAGACTCGGCGCTGTTCCAGTCGGTCATCGGGTTCGCAGGCCACGCCGAACTGCTCGGCTCGCCGTGTCAACGCCTCCAGATCGTCACACCGCAGGCAGGGATGGGCCTTGCGGGCGGGCGCGAACGCCTGCTCCACGCCCACGTGTACCTGGCGCCCGTCGGGCAGACCGAACCACGCCCCACCATGGGGACGCAGCGGCGCGGGTTTGCGCAGTTCCGGCAGTTCGAGAAAAGTACCAAAGAACGTGCGCGCCGCCTCTTCACACCCTGCTGGCGCGCAGACCTGTACATGGTCGAGTCCGACGATCATGTGCTCAGGCTAGAGCAGCAAGGCCTGGAGCAGCTGTCACAACCTCGGAGACAGCAGCCGGTCAGTTTCCCGGAGTCTGTGCCTGCTGTGCCGCCAGCATGACATAGCCTTCCACCAGCCTTACGATGACCGGATTATGGGTATGAACCCCGTGGGCTTCGCGTGACGCATCGACCTGGGCGTTCGCGGTCGCGTCCATGAAGTGCGCGACGACGGCCGCCTCACCGTCACGCGCCAGCAGAAAGGCCCGCTGCCCTGGGGCAGCGATGGCGGGCAAATCGCTGACCTCTGTGCGGGTGACCTGCACACCCCGTCCGGTAATGCGTTCCAGGTGCGTGGCAAAATCACCTTCCCCGGCGAGGTGCAGCCGGTTTCGCGCGCCCATGGCGAGCGTTTCACACAAGGAACGCACGGCAGCGTCACCTCGCAGCGCGTAGACAGCCTCGGGGGCCGGATCGGGTGTCAGGCGTGAAAGATCGCGTTCCAGGGCCCCGAGCCGGTCGTCAAACGAACGGCGTGCACGGCCGATGTATTCACGGGCCGACAGCGGCGCGTATTCCATGGGGCTTTCTCCCACCCGGGCCGCCAGGCCGCGCGCTTCGAGCCGCTGCAAGGTTTCGTAGATCTTGGGACGCGGAATGCCCGCCTGACGCGCGATCCGCGCCGGAACAGCGCGGCCGAGCGCCAGCAGGGCGGTGTAGGCACGCGCCTCGTATTCGGTGAGGCCCAGTGCCTGAAGATGCACGACAGCAGTCATCGGTCCCAGCTTACGCTGTTTGCCCAAAAAGCGCGCCCACGAAGGGGCGCGCTGCTGACCTGCGAATTTTGGTTACTTGGCGTTGATGACTTCGAGCGCCTTGGCCAGCTGTGCGTCGGTCTTGAGGTCCACAATGGCCTGGCCGTCCCCGGCCGGCACCACCCGCGGCTTGGGCGACTCGGCAAAGGTGAATTTGCCTTCGGCGTCGGCGGTCGTTTCCAGCTTGCGCTCACCGATGGTCACCGTGACTTTCTGGCCTGGCTGCACGCCCGTGCCCGAGTACGTCACGATTTTCGGGTAGCGGGTATCGGCCACCTGCACATTGGGCTTGATGCCTTCCTTGTTAATCGAGCGCCCCTTGGGCGTCAGCCATTCCTCGAAGGTGATGTGGGCGCGTCCGCCGTTCACCAGCGGCTGCACTACCTGCACGACGCCCTTGCCGAAAGTCTTTTCACCGACGATCTGCGCGCGGCCCGCATCCTGCAGGGCACCGGCCGTGATCTCCGAAGCCGAGGCACTGCCCCCGTTGGTCAGGACCACCAGCTTGCCCTTGTAGTCGGTGGCCTGGTTGGAGGCCTTTCCGGCACCCGGGCACTCGACGCTCCCGGCTTCGCCGCCGCGCATGCGGACTTTCATGATGTCACCCGAGGACAGAAACTGGTCGACGACAGCAGTGGAAACGCACAGGTTGCCCCCCGGGTTATCGCGCAGATCAAAGACGACCTTGTCGATTCCCTTTGCCTTGAAGTCGGCAAAGACCTGGGGAAACTGCTGCAGTACTTTCAGGTTGCTGAAGTCGTTCAGCGCCACATAACCCACGTTGCCCGGCAGCACCGTGCTCTGCACCGACACGATGGTGACGCGGGCACGGGTCATGGTGACCTCGTAGGAGCCCTCACCGCGGCCGAAGGTGATCTTGACGGGCACGCCTTCCTTGCCACGCACCTTCCCCACGATTTCGTTCTGAGGAATCTTTGATACGTCCTGACCGTCAATTTTCAGAAACACGTCACCGGGGCGGACGCCGGCTTTTTCAGCCGCACCACCCTTGTACACGCCCTCGATGCGTCCTCCGTTCCCATTGGCGTCCGCTGCCACGAAGGTCACGCCGATGCCAAAGAACTCACCCTGCTGATCTTCCGCGTCACGGGCCGCTTCAACCGGGGCCACGTAGCGGGTGTAGGGGTCTTCAAAGGTGGCGAGCATCCCCTTGATGGCGCCTTCGAGCAGCTTTTCGCGCTCGACCGGCTTCAGCGCGATCTGATCGACCACCGTCAACGCCTGCAGCAGTGTCTGTCCCGTCGGAGTGCCGAGCACCTCGGCAGGAGTGTAGGTGCGGAGCTGCGCGTATCCGACGGCCGTCGTGGCCGCCAGCGCTCCGGCGACGATGAGCATCTTGACTGAGGGTTTCACGCTCGCAGCTTAGCGTTTCTTGATGAGTTTCCACCGTGCGCGCGCACCCGGTACGGCGGCGGCGCGAGCGGGTCACGCCGCTCTCAGGCATGTTGAGGCAGTCTTCAGGTATGCTGGCCGCAGCTCATGATCACCTTGCCAGCCGCTCTCTGTCGTCATTCTGGCCTTCGGTCCCACCGGCCACCGCCTGCGTGGCACCAGCACCTGAGAGCGTCGGTCCGTTCCCCGGAAACAGTTCACGCTGTTCGTTGCGTCCCCACTTTCCCGCGCGTCACCCTCCCTCACACCTTGAGCGCCGCACTGTCCACGAAGGCAAAACGTGCGCCACAGAGGAATTCATGATTCAGTTTCACCACGTGAGCCTGGAGTACCCTGTCACCCGCACGCTGGCCCTCGACGATCTGAACGTACATATCAAGAAAGGTGAGTTCGTGTATCTGGTCGGCCACAGTGGCGCGGGCAAAAGCTCGTTCATGGGGCTGGTCCTGAAACGCACGCTGCCTACGCGCGGCGATGTCTATGTGGGTGGAGAGCCGCTGCGCCGCTACCGTGCCGGGCGCACGGCCCTGCACCGGCGGCGCATCGGCATGATCTTTCAGGACAATCAGCTGCTGCCCCATCTGACCGTAACCGACAATGTCGCCTTTGCCCTGCGTGTGACGGGTGTGCCGCGCCGCGAATGGGACGGGCGCGTTTCGGCATCTCTCAAGCTGGTGGGTCTGGAGCATAAAAAGCACGCCCTGCCCGTGCAGCTGTCGCAAGGCGAACAGCAGCGCGTGGCCATCGCCCGCGCAGTGGTCGGCGAGCCCCCCCTGTTGCTCGCCGACGAGCCCACCGGCAACCTCGATCCGGACAACAGCCGTGAGGTGCTGAAAGTGCTGCAGAACGTCAATCTGCGTGGAACCACCATTGTGGTGGCCACCCACGCGCGCGAACTGGTCGAGACCTTTCGTCACCGCACGCTGACGCTGCGGCGCGGCAAGCTGGTGCGCGACGATCCGTACGGGGGGTACGCGCTGTGACCTATCACTGGCGTCAGGCGCTGCTGGCGATGCGGGGCAACCTGACCGCGACGCTGTCCACCCTGACCACGATGGTGCTGGCCCTGGTGATGCTGGGTTTCGTGGTGCTCCTCACCCTCAACGTGGACCGTACACTCTCGCAACTCGAATCACAAGTGGAGGTCGCCGCCTTTCTGCGCGACGGCGCGAACCTCGAAGAACTGCTGGGCGCGGTCCAGACCCTGCCCACCGTGCGTGAAGCGAGCGTGGTGCCCAAGGATCAGGTGCTCGAGGAGATGACGCGTGATTACCCGTACGTGCGGGAAGCGGCAGAGCTGGCCGGCAACCCTTTTCCGGACACCGTGCGGATCCGGGTCTCGCGGGTGACGGACACCCAGGGCGTGGCCGCCGCCGTCTCACGGCTGCCCGGCGTCGAGAGCGTCGAGTACGGTGCGGGCTACGTCGATCAGACGGCGCGCATCCTGAACGCCGTGCGTCTGGCAGGGTACGCGCTGGTGGGACTGCTGCTGCTCGGGACGCTCTTCAACATCCTGAACGCGGTGCGTGTGGCGATGTACGCCCGACGCAGCGAAATCACCGTGATGCGGCTGCTGGGGGCGACCCGCGGCTTTATCCGCCTGCCGTACCTGATCGAAGGTGTGTTGCTGGGCCTCCTGGGCGCGGCACTGGCCGGCGCCATCCTGTATCCGGGCTATACGGTGCTGACCGATCGCGTCTCGCTGCTCGTACCTGCCTTGCCGCTGGTGCGTGACCAACTGCTGCTGCTGCAGTTGCTGGGCGTGCTGGCCGGGCTGGGGGTGCTGGTGGGCCTTCTGGGGAGTGTGGTGGCCTCGGCCCGGTACCTGCGGGAGCTGGAGTGAACGAGCGGGCACGGAACGCCACGGGCGTCTGGCGTGCCTTCGCGCTGCTGGGGCTGCTGGCGCTCGGTACGCTGACGGGCGCGCAGACGACTTCGCAGAAACTGCAGCAGCTGCAGCGAGAATTGACCGAACAGCGCTCTCTCAGCGAGGCGCAGCGTCAGCGGCTCGAAGAACTGCGGCGCAATATCGCCTCACTCGGTCAGCAGCAACGTGAGACGCTCGGTCGCCTGGACGCGCTGGGCGAGGATATCGCCGTGATGGAAAGTCAGGGGCGTCAGTTGCAGCTGCGCGTGCAGGGCGTCGAACAGGAAATTAGGCGGCTGGAGGGTCTGATCGAGCTTTCCAGTGCACGCATCGAACGCCTCAAGACGAGCGTGCGCACCCTGATGCGCACCGTGCAGCGTGAACGCTCCTCGATGTATCTGCAGGTTCTGTCACAGGCCAAAAGCCTGCCGGACCTGCTGATCCGCATGCGGTATGCCAACGCCCTGGGCCAGCAGAACGTGCGGCTGGTCCGCACGCTCAAGCAGGAGACCGAGACGCTCCAGGAATTGCGGGCACGGCAGCTGGACCAGCAGGCCCAGTTGGAAGCCTTGCAGCGCGATTTACAAGCCAAGCTGGAAGCCGTGCGCGAGCGCCGCACGGAGCAGCAGGCGCTGCTGGCAGAGCTGCAACGCTCGGCGCAGGGTCAGCAGGCCCTGGCCCTGCAGACACAGGCCCAGCAGCAGGTCACCGCGCGGGGCATCGAGGGGCTGGTCTCCGGCATCCTTCAGGAACGCGCCCGGCTGGAAGCCGAGCGCAAGGCGCGCGAGGAAGCCGAGCGCAAGAGGCGTGAGGAAGAAGCCCGCCGCCTTCGCGAAGCCCAGGAACGGTTGCGCCTGGAGCGTGAGCGGCTGGCACGACTGGCCCGTGAGCGGCTCGCAGCGCAGCAGGCCGCCGAAAGATTGGCCGCCCAGCAGGCGGCACAGCGCGCCGCGCAACAGGAAGCCGCTCGGCGCGCCGCGCAGCAGGCCGCAGAACGTCAGGCGGCGCAGCAGGCCGCTGCCCAGGCCCAGAGGCAAGTCGAGCGCGAGGAGCAGGCAATCACGGCCCGGCAGCAGCAGCTGCAACAACAGGAAGCGCAGGCAGCCACCCTGAGCGTGCCCCTGCCCGACAACGTCGGACGGCTCAGCGTCCCGCTGGCGGGCGGAAGGGTGTCGGTGCCTTTTGGGCGTGAAGGCAGTTGGACAGTGCTTTCCAGCGAGCCCGGAGCGCAGGTGGTCGCCGCTGCCGACGGCGAGGTGATCGGTGAGACCACGTACGCCAACGAGGGCTGGGTGGTGCTGGTGAGGCACACCCCCACCCTGTTTACGGTGTACAGCGGGCTCCAGCAGCCCAGTGTGAGCACGGGTGCCCGCGTATCGCGTGGGCAGGGCCTGGGCTTTGCGGGCGGATCGCCCCTGCTGGGCGCCGACAGCATCCGCTTTCAGGTGGTGGTCAGCCAGAACGGCGCTCAGCGCTATGTGGCCCCGGAGTTTTGACGCTCCTTGTTGTGAGCCCCCGCGATTTGCTACACTTTTTCGGTGCGCTCGGGCTGGCTGCTGTCGAGTGCGCAGCCAAGCCAACCCTCACCCCGCAGAGGAACACCTAACAACATGGTCAAAATTCGTTTGTCCCGTTTCGGCTCCAAGCACAACCCCCACTACCGTATTGTCGTCGCCGACGTTCGTCGTCCGCGCGACGGTGGGTACATCGAAAACCTCGGGCATTACGATCCCCGCAAGACCACCGAGAACTACCTCAAGGTGGACGTGGAGCGCGCCCGTCACTGGCTCGCGCAGGGCGCCCAGCCCACCCAGACCGCACTGCGTCTCCTCAAAGCGCAAGGTGTGTTTGCCAGGAACACCGAGCAAGCCTCGGCCTGATCACCGAGTCCCGGAAGCCACCGCTCGGCGGTGGCTTTTTTTGAGCCTTGAGCCGGGCCTGCGACGGTTCATCACGCCGTCCTCACGGGTGAGCGTCATGATGCCGACGTGATTCGCTCGTCTCAACGACGTGTCCTGTTCGCGCTGATTCTGGCCCTGACCGGCGGGGCGGGGAGCGCACAGAACGCCTCTGTGCCACCCGCACAGCCTCCAAGCGTCGAGCGGCTGTCCTCTGCTCAGGCGCAGGCGTTCGAGGCGAAACTGCAGAAGAAGTACGCCGCCGCGCAGGTACGGGTGTACCGCGTGAACGGAGATCTGGCTGTCCTGCTGCTCAAACCGGCCTTTTACAGGCCGCCGCACGTGCTGCTCGACGCCGACACCAAACTGGCCCCGGCCGCACACGATGCCAAGGTCGCCGGACTGCTGCAGCGCTACGAGGAACACTTCACCGGCATCGCGCAGGAAGTGCTGAACACCTTTGGTGCTGCGGGCGTCGGCAAGGCACTGCAGCTGCAGCTTTCGAACGACAATCCGGGTGGGCGCGAACTCACGGTGAACGTTCCGGTGGCTTACCTCAAGACCCTGCAAAGCCGTCCGCTCGACGCCACGCGCGCCGGAGAACTCAAGCGGGAGCTGACCCGCAAGTTCTCGCCAACGGCAGTCAAGCTGTCGAAAACAGGTGGCGCGCTGATCGTGCAGCTGCAGAATCCGAATTTTTACCGGCCGCCCAACGTTCTCGAAGCGGGTGACCTGACGGTGGCTTCGAAGGCCAGTGCCAAAACTGAGCGTCTGCGCAGAACGTACGACGCGCCCCTGCAAGACATCCTGCGCGGTGCAGTGCAGGCCTTTTTCGAACCGGACGTGCAGTCATACGTTCTGCGCGTGGGCCGTCTTTCGGGTGGTCAGTGGGTCTATCTGGACTTGACGGTTCCGCGCAGCGAAGCGGCCCAGTTGCGCCGATGACGTCTCCTTGCCCCGCACGGCGTACCGACCCGAGCGTTTGGTCGGGCAAACACCACGGGCAAACTGCTTTCCATCGCTGGGCGGTCGCTCTACAATGGACGCATGAAGACCGACCCCAGCGACCTCGCGTTGTTTATTACCCAGAGCGTGGTCGACCAGCCCGCCCTCGTGCGGGTCTCGAAAAGCGGGCAGAACCTGCTGATTCGTGTGGCTCCCGGCGAGGAAGGCCGAGTGATCGGCCGGAACGGTCGTGTGATCCAGGCCTTGCGCACCGTCGTCCGCCTGGTCAGCGATCCACGCGAGCGCCTGAACGTCGATCTCGACGCACCCCGAAAAGACACGAATCGCTGAGCGCCGTTGGCGTTCGCTTCAAAACCCGTTCGAGAAAGAGCTGCACTTGACCTCTCCCGCTGTACCGCCCGATGTCATTCGAGTTGGCCATGTTCTAGGTGCTTTTGGCGTCCAGGGCGCCGTACGTCTGTACGTCATCGGTGACCCGGCGCGTCTTGTCAAGCTCACGCGCTTCTTTGTCGAGGGGCGCGGCTGGCTGCGCGTCAAAGGGCGTGACCTGCACGGACCGGGGCTGACCGTGACGTTTTCGGGCGTGCAGGACCGCGACGCTGCCGAACGCCTCAGAAGCGCGCCCGTCTTTGCCCACGAGGACGAATTGCCCCCGCTGCCCCACGATGAGTTTTACTATCACGAGTTGCGCGGCCTCCCGGTGCGCACGCCGGGCGGTGAACTGATCGGCGAGGTGCGCGACGTGCAGGATGCCGGGCCGCAGGATCTGCTGTTGGTGAGCCACGCGAACGGCGACTCGCTGGTGCCGCTGCAGGCGCCTTATGTCGAGATTGTGCGAGATTCCTCGGACCCCAAAAAGCCATTGGCCGCTGTGATTCTCGACGCACCTCCGGGCCTGCTGGGCGAGGACTGAATGCCCGGACGACTTGGTCAGTCCTCCCGAGGATCATGATGCGGTTTTCACTGCTCACGCTGTTTCCGGAACTGCTGCGGCCCTGGACGAGCGAGGCGCTGTTGGGCAAGGCGGCCGCGAAAGGCCTGCTGAGCTTTGACGTGCTGGACATGCGCGATTTCGCCGGCAACAAGCACCGCAAGGTCGATGACACCCCCTACGGCGGCGGAGCAGGCATGGTGATCCGCGCGGATGTGGTCGAGCGCGCGGTCGCGTCAGTTGGCAAAGTAGACGAGTTGATTTTGCTTACCCCGGCGGGAACGCCCTTTTCGCAGCGTATGGCCGAGGAGCTGTCGACCCGCTCCCATCTGGCGGTGCTGTGCGGGCGCTATGAAGGCTTTGACGCGCGCGTCGAGGTCATGGTCACCCGTGAAGTGTCGATCGGAGACTTCGTGATGATGGGCGGCGAAGCGGCGGCGGCCTGCCTGGTCGAAGCAGTGGCGCGGCTGCGGCCCGGTGTGATCGGTGACGAGGAGTCACATCACCAGGATTCCTTTTCGAGTGGTCTGCTCGATTACCCCGAGTACACACGGCCGGCCGTGTGGCAGGACCAGACCGTTCCGGAAGTGCTGCTTTCCGGCAATCACGCCCTGATCGAGCGCTGGCGACGCGACGAGGCACTCACGCGCACCCTCCGGCGGCGCCCCGACCTTCTGCGCTCTGCCGAGCTGACGCCTCAGGACAGTGCGCTGTTAATTTCGCTGGGCGTCACCCTCGGCGAAATCGAATCCTGGGGAGCGCCTCCCCCACCCCCGCCAAAACGCCGACGGCGATAAGCGCCGCAGGTTACCGAACGAACATTCTCAGGCCGACAATTGATTCACAGTCTGTAGCCATCCATCAATTCTCGGTCATTATTCGGGCGCAGCATACGACCATGACCTTGCCGCTCTTTCCGCTTCCCGACGTCGTGTTGCTGCCGGGCCTGGTCTTGCCGCTCTACGTCTTCGAGCCGCGCTATCGGGAGCTGCTCGCCCGCGTCAGGCAGACTGGCGAACCCTTCGGCATCTCGCGTCTGTTGCCCTCGCCGCATCCCGAAACTCCGTTCGAAGAGCGCGTGGCGCGTCTGGGGACCCTGGCCCACCTGCGCCACGTCACCGATCACGAGGACGGGACTGCATCGATTGAGGTGGTCGGTGGAGAACGCTTCGAGGTGCAGCAATTCGACCATGCCCACGGTTACCTGAGTGCCACAGTGCAGGTCCTCCCGTTGCCGCAGGGTGACCCACACGAGATCGAGGTGCTTTCCAGGCGCCTGATCGAAAGTCTGGCGCGTCTGCGCAACACGGACCCGCTCCGGGTGCAGGCTGACGTGCCACAGGACCCGTTGCTGCTGGCCACGTATGGTCTGGCGTTGCTGCCCCTGTCAGGCGAGCAGCGCGAAGCAGCCCTGCGCGCTTCCACCCTTGCCGAGCGCTTCAAATACCTGTCGGCCCTGCTGCACGAACGAACTTTGAACTGACTCAGATTGTCCGCACAATTGCCATACAGTTGCCGTGGCGGCGGATGCCCGGCCGCAGGCCGCCAGCCTCCACTCGCCCGCCTTTCACCTCCGGAAAACCGGGGGCGTCATCGGCTCAGGGGATCAAGCCGGGCACTTTGGTGACGGACAGTTCGGGGTGCAACACCGTTACGTTTTCAACATAATGAGGCCAGATTCATGATATACTGTTCGGGTTGGGGTCAGGGTATTTGTGACGCTGCCCTGTTCGCTTCCGTGAGAGGAGCGGCCCCCGCGTGTTTTGGGACACGGCGTCAATCCTGCCTTCGGAGGTTTCGTGACGAGCATTCACCCCGTGGACATCACCAGCGAGGTCAAGTCCAACTTCATCAACTACGCCATGACGGTCATCGTAGACCGAGCGTTGCCGGACGTGCGCGACGGCCTCAAGCCTGTTCAGCGCCGCATTCTCTACGCCATGCTGCAAGAAGGCCTGGCCAGCAACCACAAGCACTCCAAAAGTGCCGGTGTGGTCGGCGAGGTCATCAAAAAATACCACCCGCACGGTGATACCGCCATTTACGACGCGATGGTTCGCCTGGCCCAGTGGTGGAATTTGCGCTACCCGCTTGTTGACCCGCAGGGGAACTTCGGCTCGATCGACGGAGATCCGGCGGCCGCCTACCGCTACACCGAAGCGCGTCTCACCAAGATCGCCGAAGAAGTGCTGGCCGACATCGAAAAGAACACCATCGATTACAAGCCCAACTTCGACGAGACCACCGAAGAACCCACGGTGCTGCCGGCGGCCGTGCCCAACCTGCTGATCAACGGCGCTACGGGTATTGCGGTGGGCATGAGCACCAACATTCCGCCGCACAACCTCACCGAGGTCTGCAACGGCCTGCTGGCCTTGATCGACAATCCCGACCTGACGCTCGACGAGCTGATGACTTTCGTGCCAGGGCCGGACTTCCCCACCGGCGGGCGCATCGGCAAGACCGGCATCCGTGACGCCTACGCCACCGGGCACGCCGGCATCCGGGTGCGGGGCAAGGCCCGCATCGACGAGAAGAACGGGCGCAACCAGATCATCATTTCCGAGATTCCTTATCAGGTGAACAAAACCAACCTGATCCAGACCATCTCGGCGATGTACAAGGCCGGCAAGATTCCTGACATCGCCCGCCTGACGGACGAATCCGACCGCAAAGAGCCCGTGCGGATTGTGATCGAGCTCAAACGTGGCGCCATTCCAAGCCTGGTGCTCAATCAGCTTTACAAGTACACCCAGTTGCAGAGCACATTCACGATCATCAACCTGTCGATCGTGAACGGCGAGCCGCGTGTACTGCCGCTCAAAGACACCATGCAGTACTTCCTGGCGCACCGCCGCGAAGTCGTCACGCGCCGCACCCAATACGACCTCGACAAGGCCCAGGCGCGCGCGCACCTGATCGAGGGTCTGTTGATCGCGCTCGATCACATCGACGAGGTCATCGCGCTCATCCGCAAATCGCAGACGACCGCCGAGGCCAAGGACGGTCTGCAGGCCCGCTTCGGTCTCTCCGAGGTGCAAGCGCAGGCCATTCTGGACATGCGCCTGCAGCGCCTGACCGGTCTGGAGAGCGACCGTCTGAAAGGCGAGTACGCCGAACTGCAGTCGACCATCGAGCGTCTCACGGCCATTCTGGGTGACGAGCGCAAGCTGTGGAACGAGATCAAGAAAGAAATCCGTTCCATGCGCGACAAGTACGGTGACGAGCGTCGCAGCAGTATCACCCTGCTGGAAGAAGACATCAACAAAGAAGACCTGATCGCGGTCGAGGACATGGTCATCACCATGACCCGCGCCGGGTACCTCAAGCGCACCAAGCTCGACGCTTTCCGTGCGCAAGGCCGTGGCGGACGCGGCGCGAGCGGTGGCCGCCTGCGTGAAGAGGACACCAACACCCGCGTGATGGTGGGCAGCACGCACGACTTCCTGCTGTTCTTCACCGATCAGGGCCGGGTCTTCCACGAAAAGATCTACGATCTGCCGGAAGTGGGACGCGACGCCAAGGGCACCTACATCAAGAATCTGTTGCCCGGCCTGCGTGACACCGAGAGCATCGCCTCGGTGATGTCGATCAAGGGCTTTGACCAGGAAGGCAGCTTTGTGTTTGCCACCAAGCGCGGCATGATCAAGAAGACCCTGATCCGTGATTACGCCAACATCACCTCGGCCGGTCTGATCGCCATCAACATGATGGAAGGTGACGAGCTGATAGGAGTCGGCATCGTCAAGGACGGTGAGCACGTGGTCCTGGCGACGGCGGAGGGACAGGCGATGCGCTTTGATGCCAATGACGTGCGCGACACTGGCCGCGCCACCCAGGGTGTGATCGGTATCCGCCTGCGCGAAGAGGACAAGGTCGTCAGCATGGCGCTGGTGCCCAGCGAAGGCGAGACCGAACTGCTCGCGGTGAGCGAATGCGGTCTGGGCAAGCGTACCCCGCTCAGCGAGTACCCTGCCAAGGGCCGTGGAGGCCAGGGTGTCATCACCCTGAATGTCACCGACCGCACCGGAAATCTGGTGACCCTCGCGCACGTCTCGGGAGACGAGGAGCTGATGGTCCTGACCGAGAAGGGTGTGGTCATCCGCACGCGGGTCGAGGAATTGCGTGTCTCGGGCCGCAATAGTCAGGGTGTCAAGGTGATGGACATCGGTAAGGGTGACCGCGTGATCAGCGCTTTCCCCGTCAAAAAAGAAGAAGAGCTGTAAGAGCGCTCGGCTTTCAGCGGTCAGCCTGCGCAGGCTGACCGCTCCTTTTTTGATTTCCTGCTGCCTGGCTTTCAGGGTCTTTGCCCTTGGGGACCGCGTGGCAGCAAGCGGCTTTTCTTCGGTGATGGCGGTCGTCGCAGCCTTGTGCTGCCCATGGAACGGACAGACGAATGATCGGTTTAGCTTTAATGGAGGTCACCTTGGTGTGGCCCAAATCTTGCGATGAGAAGCCTAGAGGGGCGGTTTATCGTGGAATGCCCGAAGCACGGCCTTCACATTTTTTACCGTGAGGATTGACCATTGTGACGTGAACAATTTTTAAAGAAACATTTTTGTTTACAAAAAAGTAACTTGGGTGTACACTGTAATCAAGGTTGGGAAGGACCCACCGGCGCCCGCCAGGACGCCTTCCAACGATGGCTCAGTGCCCGCTCACTTGCCCAAGGAGGCAGCTATGCTTCTCGAAAAGACCTTTGTTGATTCTGTCACCTACCGTCCTGGTGCGGTGATTCTTTACCCTGGCAAGAGCGACATGCTCTACCGGGTCCAGAGCGGCCTCGTTCGCATCCACACGATGGACGACGAGGGAAACGGTCTGACCCTTCGCTATGTCAAGCCCGGTGAGTTCTTCGGTGAGGAATCCCTGACCGGCCTGGAGCGCTCCTACTTCGCCGAGGCCGTGACCGACAGCACCGTGGACGTCATCAATCCCGCGCTGATGAACGCCGAGGACAACCTCGAAGTCACCACCCACCTCGTCAAGATGCTTGACCGCGCTTACGAGAGCATCTACCGTCTGGTCGGCAAGCGTCTGCGCTCGCGCATCGCTGCCGAGCTGCTGGAACTCGCCGATACGGCCCTGGCGACCAAGCAGGCCAGCGGTGAAACCATGATCTACGCCACCCACGACGAGCTGGCCGCCGCTGTCGGCTCAGTGCGCGAAACGGTCACCAAAGTGGTCGGAGAGCTGTCGCGCGAAGGCGTGATCAGCGCTGGCTACGGCAAGATCACCCTGCGTGATCCGAGCGCCCTCAAGCGCATCGCTGCAGAGTAAGACAGGAAAATTCAGGGCGGTCGGCCTACCCAGGGCCGACCGCCCTTCTGTTGTACCTCCGGGTACGCGACAACGGGCACCGTTGCCTCTCGGACCAGCTGACAGCTGACCATTGCAGCAAGTCAGACAAGACTTTCAATAACGAACGACCGTTTCACGTACACTTGACACCATGTCTCAGCCCTTCTCTTCCGAGCGCCCGTTGCGCGTGGCCGTGATCGGTTCCGGGCCTTCCGGTCTTTATGCGGCAGAAGCCCTCATCAAGCAGCAGGCCTTGCCCGTGAGCGTCGACGTGATCGACCGTCTGCCCACCCCGTATGGCCTCGTCCGTTACGGTGTGGCGCCCGACCACCAGAAGATCAAAAGCGTCACGACGCTGTACCAGAAGGTTCTGGAAGATCCGCGCGTACGCTTTTTCGGGCACGTCGAGTTCGGCAAGGACCTGACGCTCGACGACCTGAAGCGCCACTACGACGCGGTGGTGTACGCCGTCGGGGCTTCCAGCGACCGGACGCTGGACATTCCGGGCGAACAACTGGAAGGCAGCCTCAGTGCCACCGAATTCGTCGCCTGGTACAACGGTCATCCCGACGCCGAGGCGCGCGAGATGGTCCTCACGGCCAGCGGTGTCGCGGTGGTGGGGGTCGGCAACGTGGCCGTGGACGTCACGCGCATCCTCGCCAAAACCACCGAAGAGCTGGCCGTCACCGACATTGCCGACTATGCCCTCAGCGCGCTCTCGCGCAGCCCGGTCACCGATATTTACGTGCTGGGGCGCCGTGGACCCGCCCAGGCCAAGTTCACTACCAAGGAATTGCGTGAGCTGGGCGAATTGACGGGCGCCGACATCGTGGTCAAAAACGAGGAAGTCGCGCTGTCCTCCGAGGAGGAAGCAGCGATCACCGACAACACCGTGCGCAAGAACGTCGAGGTACTGCGTGAATTCGCGCAAAAACCCCTGACGGGCAAGCCACGGCGTGTTCACCTGCGTTTTCTGGTCTCCCCTGTCGAGGTCCTCGGAAATGGGCGTGTAGAGGGTCTGCGCATCGAACGCAACCGCCTCGACGCCCAGCACAATGCCGTCGGAACCGGCGAGTTCGAGACGCTCGACGTGCAGATGATTCTGCGCAGCGTCGGGTACAGGGGAGTCGCGCTGCCAGGGGTACCCTTCGACGGCCGCAAAGGTGTGATTCCCAACGAGAACGGCCGCGTCACTGAAGACGGCCAGGCACGAGTGGGCGAATACGTGGCAGGCTGGATCAAACGGGGCCCGAGCGGGGTGATCGGCACCAACAAGGCCTGCGCGGTCGATTCGGTCAAACTGCTGCTGGCCGACGCACCCACCCTGCCGCGCGCCGAACGGGCCGACCCGGAGGTTGTGGTCGAATTGCTGCGTCAGCGCGGTGTCGATTATGTCACCCTGAACGAATGGCTGCTGATCGACCGGCATGAGCAGGAGCTCGGCAAATCGCAAGGCCGTCCCCGCGTGAAGGTGGTCAGGCGCGACGAATTTCTGGGGCTGATCCGCCGTGGGCGTGACGCGAGCTGACCGGCGTGACCAAGGGCGAGCGCCTAAGGGTTTGACCCGGCGACCGACGCCGCCAGGCAGCCTTTCGGCCGCTTCGTGCGGCCCTGTTACCGACCATGACGCACGCTGACGTTCTGATCGTCGGTGCCGGTCCGGTGGGCCTGTACGCCGCGTTTTATGTGGCGCTGCGCGGCCTGAGCGTGCGGCTGGTCGAATCACGCCCGGAAGTCGGTGGGCAGTTGAGCGCGCTCTACCCGGAAAAATTCATTTACGACGCGCCCGGCTTTCCGCGTGTGCGCGCGCACGAGCTGGTGGAGAGCCTGCGAAGGCAGCTTCACCCTTTCTCCCCGGCGCTGGAACTGGGCGCGCTGGCCATGTCGCTGGAGCTGGTAACGCGAGGCTGGCAGGTTACCACTTGGGAACGGACCGGCGAACGTGCCTACACCGCGGGCGCGGTCATCCTGGCCGCCGGCATCGGAGCCCTGCGACCACGCGTGCCCGATGTGGCGGGAGTCGACTTGCTCGGTCGCGTCGCCCTGGAGTGGCCAGGCGCGGTGGTTTCTCCCGGTGACCGCGTACTGGTATCAGGGGGCGTACCACAAGCCACCCGAGCGGCGCTGGACCTGCACGACCAGGGCGCGCGCGTCACTCTGGCACACAAGCGTGCGCTCTTTCGCGGTACCCCCGAACAACTGACGCGCCTGCAGCAACTGCGGGAGGCCGGTCGGCTGCAGGTGCTGGCTCCCAGCGAACTGCTGGCTTTCACTCCCGAGGGTGCCGAGTTGCTGTTCGCTGATGCACGCCACGCGCTCACGCTCGATGGCGCGCTCTATCTCAACGGGTATCTGCCAGATCTGCAGTCGCTGCAAGGCTGGCCGCTGGAGTGGCAGGGAGATTACATCAGCTCCGGCGCAGGCCAAAGCACCAACCTGCCGGGCGTGTTCGTGGCCGGTGACCTTTCATCCTCGGGAGGCGACCTGAAACTGCTGGCCGCCGGCTTCGCCGAGGCGGCTGTGGCGGCCAATCACGCCGTTCATTTCGTGCGTCCTGACCTGAAGGTCCGACCCGGACATTCCAGCGACAAAAAACTGCCGACGACCTAAGTGTCTACCGCTTCAGTTCTTCCGTTCTGGGAACCGCACCCAGAACGACAGAACCCAGCGGCAGACACGCTTCCCCGACTCGCCTCCACTCGCCCCACGTTTTGGGAGAACACCAAAACTCAAGTGGGAGCTACTTAGCGCTGCCCGCTGCACCTCCAACCTTCAGGACGTGCGAGACAGGGTAAAACCGATTGTCGCGCCCTCGCCGGGGCGCCCTTCGGCCCAGACCTGCCCGCCGTGCCGGTGAACGATGCGCCGGACGTTGGCGAGGCCCACCCCGGTGCCCTCGAATTCTTCCTGGCGGTGCAGGCGCTGAAACACTCCAAAGAGCTTGTCGCCATAGCGCGGATCGAAGCCCACCCCGTTGTCGCGCACGAAGATGGCCCAGCCGTGTTCGTGCTCCTCGGACCACACGTCGATTCGCGACACCTCGCGCGTTCGGCTGTACTTGAGCGCGTTCGAGATCAGGTTGACCATGACCTGATACAGCGTGCCCTGATCGCCGTGCACCTGTGGAAGGGGCGAAACGTTCCACTGCACGCTGCGGCTTTCGTGATCCGGCGCCAATTCGCGGCGAACCCGACTTACCAGGGCATCGAGATCGACGCTTTCCATGCGCAGCGGAACGCGCGAGGTGCGCGCCAGGTCCAGCATGGCGTCGATCAGCGTGTTCATGCGCGTGGCCGACTGGTCAACTACCGAGAGGTACCGCGCCGTTTTGGGATCGAGCCGCTCGCCCAGTGACTTATGTATCAGCGCCGTGTATCCGGCAATGTGGCGCACCGGTGCGCGCAGGTCATGTGACACCGAATAGGCGAAGGCCTCGAGTTCCTCGTTGGCACCCTGGAGTTCCCGAGTCTGTTCCTGCAGCTCCCGTCGCTGGAGTTCGAGCTGGCGCGCGTGTTCGGTTCTCTCCAGCGCCAGGTTCAGACCCCGTGCAATGGCCTGGACCATCGCGCGGTCGGTGTCACTCCAGGTGCCCGTATGCCTCAGCCCGACTGCCAGGAAACCGCGTACCTCGTTGTTCAACAACAAGGGCAGGTTGGCCGCGGCGTGGTACTGCTCCGTGTGATCGATGCCTTCCCGCCGGGCATTCCAGTGGTCCACGAACCAGGGAGAGCGGCGACGCAGCGGTTCGGCAAACACCGGCGCGTCGACCGGGATTCCCTGGGTGATGACCTTCCGGGTGTCCTCTGCCAGGTCGCTGGTCCACACACGTGCCTGCCAGGTCTCGCCCTTGCGCTCGTAATACACGCCGGTAGCATCGACAAAGCGCGCCTGGATGACACTCAGGGCGCCCCGTGCCAGCGCCAGAACGTCCGTCTCGGTGCCCACAGCGTCCGTGAAACGGGCGAAGGCGTCGAGCGCTACCGTCCGCTCCTCAAGTTCGGCGGTCCGCTGATGGACACGGCATTCGAGTTCGGTGTTCAGCTCGCTCAGTGCCCGTTCGGCCGCTTTCTGGGGCCGGAGGTCCTGAATGTACCAGATGAAGCGCTGCGGCTCGCTCGCTTCGCCGCGCGCCAGCACCACACGCACCGGTACCCGTACGCCTCCCGCTCCCAGGATCTCTTTTTCGTAGGGCTCCGAACGCCCTGCCCGGAGCGCCTGCTCTGTCGCTGACCGGTCGAGGTCCGCGTATTCAGGCAGCGTCTGGCGATGCCAGCTGGCACGCTCCGCTTTCAGGTCCTCGGGCGTCCAACCGGTCAGCGCCAGGGTGGCGGGGTTCGCCTCAGTGACCGTGCCACCCGCCGACGTGGTGGTAATACTGATCGGGCTCGCCTCGATCAGGCTCCGCAAGCGCATCTCACTTTCTTGCCGCGTCTTTTCGGCGTCCTTGCGAAGGCTGATATCACGCGAAATTGCCAGCAGGCGGTAAATGCGGCCCTGCTGATCGTAGATGGGCGAAACGCGCACTTCCCACCACTTGAGCGTCCCTTTCATGGTCGCCGCCTGACCTTCGAAGGTGAAGGTCCGCCCCGCACGCGCTTCCTGCAGCGCATGTTCGATTGTCACGCCGACCTCGCCTTGCCAGAAGCTGGACCACAACAGGTTGCGGCAGGCGTCGAAGTCCTCGACTTCCATCACCTGCATGCCACCCTGATTCATCGACAGCAGGCGCGCGTCGAGGTC
Organism: Deinococcus peraridilitoris DSM 19664; assembly: GCF_000317835.1. Classification (NCBI taxonomy): domain Bacteria; kingdom Thermotogati; phylum Deinococcota; class Deinococci; order Deinococcales; family Deinococcaceae; genus Deinococcus; species Deinococcus peraridilitoris. The sequence goes on from NC_019793.1 coordinate 337,593, forward strand.
GAGCAGCTTGATGCACTCGGCGCTGGCATCAACCATGCCCTGCAGCTCGCTGACTTCCCGGCGCAAATCGTGCTCACGGCGGACCTGCTCATCGACATCGCAGGCGCTCACCAGCCACGACCCCCGCTCGCCTTCCCGTCCCGCCGCGCGGCAGACCTGCAGCTGATACCAGCAGGAGCGCCCCTCTGCCTGCCACACTTGAAAACGTCCTGTGAATCCTCCTGACAAGGCGGCCTGCTCCCAGTGGTGCTGCCAGGTCACCTGATCCTCGGGATGGAACAGATCGGTGATCGCCAGGTTCGGCCGCGTCGCCTTGCCACCATTTAAGGCCGCCCTCCAGGCCCGGTTGATGAACAAGATGTTTCCCCGAGCGTCCGTGATGCACAGCGGACCCGGCAGGGCGTCATACAGGACGCCCGCTTCACTCAGGAGAAGGTCACGCATGCGTGCAGGTTAACCTCTGCCCGCAACGCGAGGTTATCAGGTGCATAGAGGCTTTGCAAAGAAATCGATCACGGCGCACGGACCGCACCCAGGTGAGGTCGCGGCATGAGGCCGTCACGACGCACCCGCTGTCGGACAGCCTGGCAGCGGCAACCGGGGAAGCTGCACAGCAAGGCTTCCGGGTCGTGCGCCAGCAACCGGCGCGCCCCATCGACCAGCTCACGCACCCGAAAGGCCGTGATCCGCCCCCGCCCCAGCGTGACCGATTCGCCGCGCACGTGGGGCGCGATCCGGCCAAAGTCGGCCGAACAGTTGGGAAAGCTGGTTCGGCGCACTTCCCCGTTCACGACCACGTACCGGTCGAGCAGCGGAACGCCTGCCCAGTACTCACCGTAATGAATGGTCGTGTTCGATCGGTGGTCGACGCCCAACAGCACCGCAACCCCATCGAGGTCGTACAGCTTGCCGATGGGCCCGTAGGGGGATTCGAGTGACTGCGCGTCGAGAACTTCTTCTGCCCGTTCCCCCAACGCGACGAAGCTGAGCGCGGGGTGAAACGAGCGCAGCGTGGTGGCGTCATCGGCCAGCGTCTGCGGCACGCGCCCGATGTCCGAAGATACCCGCGAAAAGCGACCGTACGCCGGGCCGGGCGGAGGCGCGGGCTTCGCCCAGTCAGGCTGACGCTGCTCCTCGGGCCATACCAGGGTGTAATAGCTGAACGACGGCATCACCAGCGTCGCGCTGCGAGCCCGCAACGCCCGCAACATGGTCGGCGCGCCCCCTTCCAGAAAACCGAAGGCGCGCAAGGAGGCGTGCGCGATGATGTGCTGCGTGCCGTCCAGGCCCACCTCGGCCAGAGCCTGAGACAGCTCCTCTTCGGTGACCGCCGGACGGCGCATGAAATTCAGCATGCCTTTCCGATGCTAACACTCCTGCCGCCCGAGACCGTGTCAGAAGACCAAAGATCAAAGATGCGGGACCCGACTTTGCGACCGCGTGGCTTCCCCGGGCCGTCTCACCGAGCCGAGGTCGAGCATGGTGGCGGTCTTGCCTGCCTGCCACGTCTCGCGTAAGGTCAGAAAGAGTTCCCGACGAAGGGCAAGCATTGCACACGCCGCTCAGGAGCGCGCTGGAGAGACATGGCAAAGACACCCGACGAGATCATGGGGCAGCTGGAACGCGAAGACGTCCAGTTTCTGCGCCTGCAGTTCACCGACATTCTGGGCTTCATCAAAAACGTGGAGGTTCCGCGCTCGCAGTTTCAAAAAGCGCTTGACGGCGAGCTGATGTTCGACGGCTCCTCGATCGAAGGCTTTACCCGCATCGAAGAGTCGGACATGCTGCTCAAGCCCGACTTTTCGACCTTTCTGATCTTTCCCCAGTTCTCGGCCGAGGAAAGTGCCCGTGGCCGTGTGGCCCGGCTGATCTGCGACATCGCCATGCCCGACCACAGCCCTTTCGAAGGCGATCCGCGCCAGGTACTGCGAAGGCTGATCGACCGCGCCAGCGAGCTGGGCTTTGAGCTGCTGTGCGGACCGGAACCGGAGTTTTTCATCTTCGAGCGCAACGCGCAGGGGCGGCCCACGACCGTGACGGGGGACCACGCCGGATACTTCGATCTGGCCCCCATCGACAAGGGTGAGCGGCTGCGGCGCGAGATCACCAACGCCCTGGTCGACATGGGCTTTGACATCGAGGCGGCCCACCACGAGGTGGCGCCGGGACAGCACGAAATCGATTTCAAGTATTCTGGCGCTTTAAAAACCGCCGACAACATCGCCACCTTCAAGTTCGTGGTCAAACGCGTGGCGCTGGAATATGGTGTACACGCCAGCTTCATGCCCAAACCGGTCGCCGGTCTGAGCGGCAGCGGAATGCACTGCCACCTCTCGCTGTTTCGGGAAGGCAAGAACGCCTTCTTCGACGAACAGGGAGAACATCAGCTTTCGCAGACGGCCCTGCACTTCATCGCGGGGTTGCTGGAACACGCGCCGGGCATGGTCGCCGTCACCAATCCGCTGGTCAATTCCTACAAGCGGCTGGTGCCGGGATTCGAAGCTCCGACCAACATCGCCTGGAGTACCTCCAACCGCAGCGCCCTGGTGCGTGTGCCGGCCCGGCGGGGGTCGGGCACGCGCGCCGAGCTGCGCATGCCCGATCCTTCGTGCAATCCCTACCTGGCGCTGACCGTCATGTTGGCCGCCGGCTTGGACGGCATCAAGCAGGGATTGCTGCCCCCGCCGCCGGTTCAGCGCAACATCTACAAGATGACCGTGCGCGAGCGCCGGGCCCACCGGGTACGCAACTTGCCTGGCGACCTCAGCGAAGCGATTGGCGCGCTCGAAAACGATGAGGTCATCCGTGAGGCACTGGGCGAACACGTGGTGGAGCATTTCATCGCGGCCAAGCGCGCCGAGTGGCATGCTTACTCAGCAGTGGTACACCAGTGGGAACTCGACAGATATCTGGACGAAGTGTAGGCGGGAGCTGGGTGTGTCGCGCCAGCGATCAGGTAGTGCAGGGCGTGGGCCACCCACAAAACGTGTCGATCTTTGAGAAAAGTGTGAGAACAACACCTGGCCCCGGCGGTAAATCGGTTCAGCAAATGCGCTGCCAAAGCGCATTTTTTTCATTAAGGCATCACAATTTATTCGTTGACATTTGATAAACGTGCCCCTAGAATGTGTCAAATCTCAAGGAAATAAGTTGTGCGCTGCACAACACGGTACGGAGGAACTATGAAGAAGACCGGTTTCATGACCATGGCTCTGCTGGGCGCGCTTTCCCTCGGCAATGCGCTCGCGCAAACCCAGACCATCAAGATCGCCACCCTCAGCCCCCTGTCGGGTGCGCAGTCAAACCTCGGCCAGCAGATCAAGAACGGCGCGCAGCTTGCCGTCAACGAGTACAAGGCCGAATTCCAGAAACTGGGCTTCAACCTCCAGATGGTCAGCTACGACGACCAGGCCGACCCCACCACCGGAACTGCCAACGCCCGCAAGATCGCCGCGGACCGCAGCATTCTCGCCGTCGTCGGCACCTTGAACTCCGGCGTGGCGATTCCCGCTTCAGCGGCCCTCGCCCCCAGCAAGCTGGCCATGGTCTCTCCCGCCAACACGGCCAACGCCGTCACCGACCGCGGCCTTTCCAACATGAACCGCATCGTCGCTCGTGACGACGCACAAGGTCCGGCGGCCGGCAAGTACATCGCCGACACCCTGAAAGCCAAGAAGGTCTACGTCCTGAACGACAAGACCGCCTATGGCGAAGGCCTCGCGCAGGAAGTCGAGAAGTACCTCAAGAGCAAGGGCGTGCAGATCGTCAGCTCCGAAGGCACCGAAGAAAAGAGCAACTTCCAGCCGCTCGTCATCAAGATCAAGGCCCTTAACCCCGACGTGATCTACTTCGGCAGCATCTATGACCAGGCTGCCGTGTTCATCAAGCAGCTGCGCGACGCGGGCGTCACCGCCAAGGTCATGGGCGGCGACGGTTGGGACTCGAGCGACCTGCAGAAAATTGGTGGCAATAGCGTCAAGGGCGCACTCTTCACCACGGTCGCCGCGCCGATCGCCGCACTGCCCGCCGCCGGCAAGTTCGCCGAGGCGTACAAGAAGTCCTTCAACTCCGATGCACAGGGCTTCGGCGCCTTCGGTTACGACGCCGGAAAGGTCACCCTGCAGGGCGTGCTGGCCGCCATCAAGGCCAATGGCAACAAGATGCCCACCCGTGCTCAGGTCGAAAGTGCCATCCGTAAGGTGAACGCCACCGGCCTGCTCTCCGGTAACGTGCGCTTCAACAGCGTGGGCGACCGCCAAAGCGCCAAGATGTACATCATGGAAGTGCAGGACAGCCTCGACACCAAAGCCGTCGAAACGGTCACCGTCGAGCCTCCCCGCAAGTAATCCGGCGTTTTGGTTATAAACTCATGAGGGCGACGAGGGCCGGGCTGTGTGCTCGGCCCTCCGCTTGAGTAAAGGAGATTTGTGGAGATTCTTGGGCCTCTTTTGGCGCAGGTACTGGTCTCGGGCCTGATTCTGGGTTTCGTGTACGCCATTATCGCGCTCGGTTACACCATGGTGTACGGGGTGTTGCAGCTGATCAACTTCGCGCACTCCGAAGTGTTCATCACCGGCGCCGTCGTCGGTTTTGAGGCCTTTCGCCTGCTGGCACCCCTGGAGCTGAATGGGCTGGTCAAACTGCTGATCGCCCTGCTGGCCGCCATGACCGTCTCGGGACTGCTCAACGTGCTGATCGAGCGTCTGGCGTACCGTCCGCTGCGAGGCGCGCCTCGCCTGGTGCCGCTCATCTCTGCCATTGGGGTCAGCCTGATTCTGCAGGATCTGCTCAAGCTGGGTGAAGGTCTGCAGGGACGCTTCAACCTGGTGTACCAGCTTCCGGAAGGCTTCTCGGAACCGATGCTTCGCGTCGCCTCGCTGGGCGTCAGCATTCAGCGCAAAGAAGTTCTGCTGGCCGTCATCTCCCTGCTGATGCTCGCCGGACTCAACTACCTCGTGAACTTCACCCGCATGGGACGCGCCATGCGGGCCGTCGCGCAAGACCGGCAGACCGCTGGCCTGATGGGCATCGACTCCAACCGCATCATCGCCTTCACCTTTCTGATCGGCGGTGCGCTGGGTGGCGTCGGCGGCGTGCTGTTCGGCATGCAGTTCGGTACGGTCAATGCCTACAGCGGTATCATCCCGGGCATCAAGGCGTTCACGGCGGCGGTGCTGGGCGGCATCGGCTCGATTCCGGGCGCCGTGCTGGGCGGGCTGGTGCTGGGGCTCATCGAGAACTTCATCGGGGTTCTCAGCATTTTTGGTTCGCTCTTCGCGCCACTTAAGTTTCTTTCGAGCATCGGCGCCGAGTACAAGGATATCGGCGCCTTCCTGGCCCTGATTCTGATTCTGCTGCTGCGCCCCTCGGGACTGTTGGGACGCAGCACCACGGAGAAGGTGTAACGTGACGACCGCTTCTCTGCCTCCTCGTGCCGGACGTGCGGACCGGACCTGGCCGCTGGTCGCCTACGCCATCATCACCAGCCTGCTGATGTACTTCGTCGCGCAGGGCAGCATTCCGGCCCTTGCCCAGAGTGGCGTTCTGGTGCTGTTTCTTGCCAACCTGCTCTTTGCCTACCAGTGGCGGGCCGCGCCCTGGGCCAAACTGGCCGTCGGCCTCGTCAGCCTGATCCTGGTGCTGCCGATGGTTGGACGCACCAACGGCGGAATTTTCGATCTCGCCATCCAGATCGGTATTTTTGCGGCGCTCGCGCTCGGACTCAACATCGTGGTGGGCCTGGCCGGCCTGCTTGACCTCGGGTACGTGGCCTTTTTCGCGGTGGGCGCCTACTTGTGGGGCATTTTCGCCTCACCGCAGATCGGCCGGATCACCGAGAATCCGGCTCTTGCAGGTGGCATCAGCGGCAACTACTTCTGGCTTTTCATCATTCTCGCGGTCATCGCCGCCGCCCTGGTGGGCATACTGATCGGTCTGCCGGTGCTGAAACTCCGGGGTGACTACCTGGCCATCGTGACGCTGGGCCTCGGTGAGGTCATCCGCGTGCTGGCCACCAACCTGTCCGAGTACACCAACGGTTCGCAGGGCATCACACCGGTCAAAAGCGCGCCGGTACCCTGGGTCGACGCAATCGCCGGGCGCCTGGGTTTTGAATCCTCGGACTTCAACCTGTTCTTTCTGTACTTCCTGCTGCTCCTGATCATCCTGGTGGTGGTCGCCGTCAACGTGCGGCTCGACCGCTCACGCATCGGGCGCAGCTGGATCGCCATTCGCGAGGACGAGGTCGCGGCGCAGGCCATGGGGATTCCGCTGGTGCGCACCAAGCTGCTCGCCTTTGCGGCGGGCGCCACCTTCGCCGGGGTCATGGGCGTGGTCTTCGCGGCCAAGCAGACCTTCATCTCACCCGAGTCCTTCAGCTTCTTCCAGTCCATCGGCGTGCTCTCGATGGTGATTCTGGGGGGCATGGGCAGCATTCCCGGCGTCATTTTGGGCGCGACCGTCGTGACGCTGCTCAACCTCAACATCCTGCCCTCGCTCTCGGAAAATTTGCAGAGCACCTTCCCCAACCTCAATCCGCAGCTCGATCCGGCGCAGTACCAACGCCTGACCTTCGGCGTGATTCTGGTGCTGATGATGCTGTTCAGGCCAGAAGGCCTGCTGCCTTCGGTTCGCAAGCGCATCGAGCTGCATGAAGGTGACGACCAAGGCGACTCGCTCAGCACCGCTTCCGAGCGCGGCGCGACGGGCGGCCTGATGGAACGCGGCTCGGACGTGTACTCCCCCGGGCTTTCGACACAAAAGGAAGACGAACGAAGCGGGGAGGAGCGCTGATGCTCAGGGTGACCGGACTCACCAAAACCTTCGGTGGACTGACCGCCGTCAACAGCGTCGATTTGAACGTGCCCGAGCGAGGCATCGTATCGGTCATCGGTCCCAACGGCGCGGGCAAAACGACCTTCTTCAACATGATCACCGGGATCTACAAGCCCGATGTCGGCAGCATTGATCTGGGCGGCGTCAATCTGGTGGGCCTGCGGCCCGATCAGGTGACCGCCGCCGGGATCGCCCGCACCTTTCAGAACATCCGGCTGTTTTCTGCCATGACCGCTGAGGAAAACGTGCTGGTCGGACGTCACCCGCGCCTGAAGGCCAATCTCATCGACGCGCTGCTGCGTACCCGCCGATTCCACGACGACGAAGCGGCCGCGCGGGAAAAAGCGAGAGAGCTGCTCGACTTCGTGGGTCTGCGCAAACTTCGCAACGAATTCGCGACCAACCTGCCGTACGGTGACCAGCGTCGTCTGGAAATCGCGCGGGCCCTGGCAACCGATCCCAAACTGATCTTGCTCGACGAGCCGACCGCCGGCATGAACCCCAGCGAGACTGAGGCCACCAAACACCTCATTCGCCGGGTGCGTGACGAACGCGGCATCACCGTCGTGCTGATCGAACACGACATGCGGCTGGTCATGACCCTCAGCGAGCACATCACGGTGCTCGACTACGGCACCAAGATCGCCGAGGGCCTGCCGCACGAGATCCGCAACGATCCGCGCGTCATCGAGGCCTACCTGGGACGTGGTGCGGCAGCCGGCGAGTACGGAAAGGAAGCGCGCTGATGCTCGAAGTCAACGGCGTTCATACCTACTACGGGCACATTCACGCGCTCAAGGGCATCGACATCAAAATCAACCAGGGCGAGGTCGTGGCCTTGATCGGCGGCAACGGCGCCGGGAAGACGACCACCCTGCGTACCCTCTCGGGCATGCTGCGCCCCAAGAACGGCGAGGTGAGCTTCAAGGGGCGCAACATCGTGGGGATGCCCGCCCACGACATCATGGGCCTGGGAATGAGCCACGTGCCCGAAGGGCGGCGGATCTTTCCGCAGCTGACGGTGCGCGAAAACCTCGACATCGGCGCCTACAAGGTGAACTCGCGCAAGGTGATCAACGAACGCATCAACGAGGCTTACGCCCTCTTTCCACGGCTCAAGGAGCGCGAGAAGCAGCTGGGCGGCACCCTGTCCGGCGGCGAGCAGCAGATGCTGGCGATCGCGCGCGCGCTGATGGTCGATCCAGAGCTGCTGCTGCTCGACGAGCCCTCGATGGGACTGTCACCCAAGTTCGTCGAGGCCATCTTCGACATCGTGCAGCGCCTCAATCAGGAGCGCGGAACCACCATTTTGCTGGTCGAGCAAAACGCCCTGATGGCGCTGGGGGTCGCCAAACGTGCCTATGTCTTGCAGACCGGCGAGATCCGCCTGTCCGGGAACGCAGCTGACGTAGCGAGCGACGAAAGCGTGCGCAAGGCGTACCTCGGCGAGGAGTAGCCAGTAGCCCACCGTTCTTGACACTGCTTGTTCCTCAGCCTAGGCTGGGGACAAGCAGTTTTTTGTTGGCCCACTCGGCACCGTGACAGCACGCGGGTGCTCGGTTCGGCTGTCTGAGCGAATCCAGGAGCCGATATTTGTACAGACGACGTGAGGTTTGATACATTAAACCTCAAGCACAGTTCAGACTCGGGCCGGGCACGGTTCTTGGTCGCGTTCAACCAGGAGGACAAATGAAACGAATGTATCTCTCCGCACTTCTCGCTGCCGCCATGATGGGCAGCGCTTCGGCTGTCACGCTGGTGTACGGTTCGGGTGGCGAGCCGGTCAGCCTCGAGAGCGGCAACATCACCGACGGCAACTCGATCATCGTGCAGCGCCAGATCTACGACACCCTGGTGGGGTTCCGTCCCGGTACCACGACGCTCGACAAGACGCGCGGCCTCGCTTCCAACTGGACCAGCAACGCCAACGCCACCCAGTGGACCTTCACGTTGCGTCGTGGCGTCAAGTTCCACGACGGCACCGACTTCAACGCCGACGCGGTGCTCTTCAACGTCAACCGCTGGTGGGACGAGAAGGACGCCAGCGGTATGCGCAACCAGGGCCGCACCTTCGAAATCTGGGGCCAGCTGATGGGCGGCTACAAGGGACAGCCCAACAGCATTCTCAAGTCCGTCACCAAGGTCAACGACTACACGGTGCGCTTCGACCTCAACACCTCCTCGACGGTGTTTCCTGACCTGATCGCCTCGGGCTACTTCGGCATCGCCAGCCCCAAGGCCGTGCGTGAGCAGGGTGCCCGTTACGGCACGCCCAACAGTCAGCCGGTCGGCACCGGTCCTTTTACCTTCGACAGCTGGAAGACCGGCGACCGCATCACCCTGAAGCGCAACGCCAACTACTGGGGCAGCAAAGCCAAAGTCGACGATCTGGTGATCCGCTTCATCAAGGATCCCAGCGCCCGCCTGAACGAACTGCGCGCCGGCACCATCGACTTCACGGTCGACCTGACCCCCGACAACCTCAACACCATCAAGAACGACCAGAATCTGCAGGCCGTGCTCAAGCCTTCGTTCAACGTCGGTTTTGTCAGCATGAACGTCCGCAACCAGTACTTCAAGAACGAGAAGGTGCGCCAGGCCGTGAGCATGGCCATCAACAAGCCTGAGATCGTCAAGGCGTTCTGGAACGGCCTGGGCGTCTCCAACGCCTCCTTCCTGCCCCCTGTGATGAACTGGGCCAACAGCAAGAACGTGCCCGCCGACTACAAGTTTGATCCGCAGGCCGCCAAGAAAATGCTCGCGGACGCCGGTTACCCCAACGGCTTCTCTATCGATCTGTGGTACATGCCCGTTTCGCGCCCCTACTTCCCCAACCCCAAACCCATTGCCGAGGCCATTGCCGCCGACCTCTCGGCCATCGGCATCAAGGCCAACCTGAAAACCGAGGACTGGGGCAAGTACCTCGAAGACCGCAAGAAGGAACCCGGCTTCGACATGTACATGATCGGCTGGACCGGTGACTACGGCGACCCCGACAACTTCTACAGCGCCTACTACGGCTCGGAGAGCGCCACCCTCGACAGTGGGTACAAGCCCGCCGAACTCGAGAAGCTGCTTGACCAGGGGCGTGCCGCTGTCGGCCAGGAAGCCAAAGCCAAGATTTACGCCCAGGTTCACGACATGACCTACAACGCCGCCGTGCGTATTCCGGTGGTGCACAGCCAGCCGCTCGCCGCCGCTCGCTCCTACGTCAAGGGCTGGACCCCCAGCCCGCTGGGCAGCGAGTCCTTCAACACCATCAGCGTCGAAGGCAAGCGCTAAGAACTTTTGCACGACGTGAAGGGCGGGGCCGCGCGCCCCGCCCTTCACGTCTGTACTTTTTCTACAATTGAAAACCGAGAGGAGACATTTCGTTGACCGGTTACATCTTGAGGCGTCTGCTTCGCACCCTGGCAGTGGTCATCGGTATCTCACTGGTGGTCTTTGGCTTGATCCGCGCTATTCCGGGCGACCCGGCGGTCGTCATTCTGGGCGAACGGGGAAGCCCGGAAGCCTACGAGCAGCTGCGCGAGCAACTGGGGCTCAACAAGCCCGTCTTTCTGAACTTTCAGGAACCAACGCGTCTGTTTGACGCCCAGTATCCCCGCTTCGTCGGGCAACTGGCGCGCGGTGACCTGGGGGCAGGCATCAAAAGCCAGATTCCCGTGGCTGACGAACTGCGCAGCCGCTTTCCAGCCACGGTGGAACTGTCCATTGCCGCGCTCATCTTTGCGATGCTGGTCGGCTTACCGGCCGGCATCATTGCCGCCCTGAAAAGAAACGGCTTTTGGGACAACTTCGCCACCACCATCAGCCTGGTCGGGGTGTCCATGCCCGTGTTCTGGCTGGGCCTGCTGCTGTCATACGTGTTTGCGGTGCTGCTGGGGTGGCTGCCGCCCAGTTCGCGGCTCTCGACGGGGATCAGCATGGAGTCGGTAACCGGCCTGTACGTGCTCGACAGCGTTCTGCGGGGCCGCCCCGAGGTTACCTGGGACGCCCTGCGTCATCTGGTCTTGCCGGCCATCGCCCTGGGAACCATTCCGATGGCCATCATCGCGCGCATTACCCGCAGCAGCATGCTGGAAGTGCTGGGACAGGATTACGTGCGAACCGCGACGGCCAAGGGCCTCGCGCGCGGCCGGGTCGTGCTCAAGCACGCGCTGCGCAACGCCATGCTGCCGGTGGTGACCATCATCGGTCTGCAGGTGGGCGTGCTGCTCAGCGGCGCGGTGCTCACCGAGACGATCTTTTCCTGGCCGGGCCTCGGGTCGTGGATCTACGACGGCATCACCAACCGCGATTACCCGGTGATTCAGAGTGGTGTCATCTTCGCGGCGCTGATCGTGTCAGTGGTAAACCTGATCGTCGATTTGAGCTACGCTTTTCTCGATCCGCGCGTGCAGTACCGCTGAGCGTGCGCCAGGTGAGTTTCAAGGAGCCTTTGTGACCGTGCCCAATACCCTTCCCGCCGCCTCGAAGCCCAAGCGGCCTTCACAGAACATGTTCTGGCGGCGCTTCCGCAAATCCACACCGGGCAAGACCGGTGCCGTCATTGTGGTGTTCTTCGTGCTGCTCGCGCTGCTTGCCCCCTTGCTCCGCCCCTATAATCCGGCCGGTGACCGCAGCTACACCGACCGGCTGGTGCCTCCCAGCATCAGCGCACTCTGGAATGCGGAAGTCAGGGAGCGCAATACCGACGAGAACGGCCGGGTGCAGTACTTCAAACATCCCTTTGGCACCGACAACCTCGGGCGTGACATTGCCGTGAGGGTGATGCACGGTACGCGCATCTCCTTGCAGGTCGGCCTGATCGCCACCATGACCGCCCTGCTCATCGGCAGTCTGCTGGGCGTCATTTCCGGCTTTTTCGGAGGCTGGTTCGATCAGACCACCGGTTATCTGTCCGACCTGCTGCTGGCCTTCCCGGGCATTCTGCTGGCCATCATCATCGTGGCGATCATTCCCAACAGTGGCGAGGCCACCGGGCCGGTGGGCAGCGTCATCAACTGGCTGGCCGCCCGTGACGTTGATGTCCGCCTCTACGGCGCGATGCTGGCCGTCTCAATCGTGCAGATTCCGGTGTACATCCGCCTGGCGCGCGCGGTGGTGCTGTCGGTGCGCGAGCGTGAATTCGTGCAGGCCGCCGACGCCCTGGGCGCCGGACGCTCGCGGGTCATCTTTCGGCATGTGCTGCCCAACAGCCTGACGCCCCTGGTGGTGCAGGGCAGCCTGTCCATTGCCACAGCAACCATCGAAGTGGCCGCGCTGGGCTTTCTTGGCCTGGGCGCCACCCCGCCCGCGCCCGAATGGGGCACCATGATCGCTGACGCCAAAGACTACTACCAGAGTGCACCCTGGACCATGATCTTTCCGGGTCTGGCCATTCTGTTCACCGTGCTGGGCTTCAATTTGCTGGGCGACGGTCTGCGCGACGTACTCGATCCCCGCAGTACGCAGTAAACGCCATCTCACGACATTCATCGGCAGGCCGAACGCTCTTGTTCGGCCTGCTCGCCGTTCGGCGTGAAGAATGGCACTCAAGACACCCGCCGGTGCTGATCGGCCCAAAGCCAGAAGACCTTTTACGCCGTTTGGCTGACCTCACCGGGCGCGCGTTATCCTGGGCGCATGACCACCGCGCGCCCCACGCCCACCCTGCGCCGCCGCGCGAAGGCGGCGCTTTCTTTGCTGGAAGGGGCCTATCCGGACGCCCGCACGGAGCTCGAATACCGCAATCCGTTCGAGCTGCTGGTCGCAACCGTGCTCTCGGCGCAGGCCACCGACAAAAGCGTCAACGCCGCCACACCCCGATTGTTTGAGGCCTACCCGGACGCACGGGCACTCGCGCTCGCCACGGCAGAACAGATCGAGCCGCACATTCGCACCATCGGACTCTACCGCGCCAAAGCCCGCAACCTGGTACGCCTGGCGCAACTTCTGGTAGAGCGGCACGCGGGCGAGGTCCCAAACGACTTCGAAGCGGTGGTGGCGCTGCCCGGAGCCGGACGAAAGACTGCCAACGTCGTGCTGTCCAATGCCTTCGGGCGTCCAGCCATCGCCGTGGATACCCACGTCGGGCGCCTCGCACGGCGGCTCGGATTCAGTTCACAGCTTGATCCCAACAAAGTCGAGCGTGACCTGATGATCCTCTTTCCCGAAGAACGCTGGATTTTTCTGCATCACGCGCTGATTCTGCATGGAAGGCGGGTCTGTCTGGCGCGCAAGCCCCTGTGTCATTCGTGCGTGCTGGAACCTCACTGTCCCAAAGTGGGCGTGGCGTGAGTGTGCGCAAACCGGAACGCCGCGAAGAAAAACAGTCGTGGCGCTTCAATCGTCAGGCCTGGTTTTTTCTGCTGGGCAGTTTTGGTTTTGGCCTGGCCCAGGCACAATTGTTTCTGTTTCTGAATTTCTACCTTGGCGCGCTCGGCCTGGGCGCCAGCTGGCAAGGATTCATCAACGCCCTGCCAGCGCTCGCGCTGGTGGTAAGCGGGCTGCCAGCCGCAGCCCTGGCGCGCCGCATCTCCTACGCTCGCACGCTGCAACTGGGAGCGCTGCTCAGCACGCTGGGCTTCTTCACGCTGGCCTCGGCAGACGGGGCCGTTCTGGCTGTAGCAGGAACTTTTCTGCAAGGCGTCGGGGCTGCTTTCCTGGTGGTGGCCGGAGCGCCCTTCATGACCAACAACTCGACCGAACGCCAGCGGGTGTCGCTGTTCTCGGTGCAGATGGCGCTGATGACCGGAGCGGGCTTCCTGGGGAACATCGTGGGTGGCCGGGTGCCCGAATGGTACGCCAGCTTCACCGGCAGCGAAGCGCGTGATCTCGACAGCATCCGCATGGCCCTCCTGGCGGGCGGCGTGTTTCAGCTGATCAGCTTGTTGCCCCTGGCGTTTTTGCGCCCGTCGGGCAAGCCGCGTCCGCCCGGACGGACACTGGCCGTCAAGGCGAAAGGGACCATGTTCCGCCTGGTGCTGCCCAACCTGCTGGTAGGGCTGGGTGCGGGCGCGACCATTCCTTTTTTGAACATTTTTATCGAGGGAAAGTTCAACGTGTCCTACGCCAGCCTGGGTTCGCTGTTCGCCTGGACCAGCCTTGCCACGGCGGTCGCGGTGCTGATCCAGCCCTGGCTGGTGCAGCGCTTTGGCCGCCTGCGTGCCATTCTGTTCGTGCAGACGGCGTCGCTGCCCTTTCTGGTCATCCTGGGCTTTGCTCCTTCGCTGTGGATGGTGACGGTGGCGCTCTTTACCCGTGGAGCGTTGATGAACGCGGCCAGTCCGGTGTACAGCGCCAACGCCATGGACCGCCTGCCCGAAGAGGACCGCGGAGTGTACTCTGCGGTCAACACCATCGTGTGGGATCTGGGGTGGGCCATCTCCAGCCTGGCCAGCGGCTTCGTGCGCAGCGCACTGCCCTTTCACAGCGCGTTTCAGGTGCTGTTCGGTATCACCCTCACGATGTACGCGCTGTCGGTCGTGGCGATCTACTTTCTGCAATACCGCCGCTGGGGTGGGGGCGCGCCGGACGCGGGCGCGCTCAAGGTGTCCAGCGAATGAGGAAGCCCTGGAATTCCAGCTTCGGTCCATTCGTGCCCGCACCCTCAAGCCCGCCCTGCGCGTACCCGGCCTGGTAAAGCGCTCCGCCAGGCGTGAGCAAAGGCAGTGCGGCCGAGGTATTGCCGCCCGTCGCATCAAGCCGATTCAGCCAGACCTGCTGGTCGCCGGCATCGAGTTTGGCCAGGAATTCACTGCGGTAGCGGTCACGGGTGGGGATGCCCTGGGTCAGCACGTTGTAAGAGAGGTACAGCGTGCCATTCGCGCCGAACAGCGGGGTGATTTGTGACAGCGAGGGACTGTACACACCCTCCTGCGGTTCCGGGTTGAGGTTCTGCTTCCAGTCATATGGGGTACTGCGCAGCAGACTGTTATCGGCTGCATAGCGGCTGAGTACGGCCGTGCGGCTTTCGGCCTCTCCGCTGACCCACACCACGGCGGCCCGGCCTTGCGCGTCCACAGCGGCGCCGCTGAGGCACTCGCGCCCTTCGGGTGCGAACCGGCGCTCGGTTCCGGCCGACAGGTCGGCGGCGACCGGCTGCAAGACTGCCTCGTTGGTCTGTGCGTCGCAACCGGTGACCAACACCTGACGTTCGGGGGCAGGCGCAAAGTACGCACTGTTCAGCGTAATTTCACGCCGGGTTCCGGTTTCGCTGCCTTCGGCGGTGAATTTTGCCAGCGTCGCCGAACCGTCGGCGGCAGCGTGTTCAGGATGCCCGAGCAGGTACACACTTCCGGCGGCGTCCACGGTCATGTCGGCGCGTGAAAGTTGGGCGTCCGACATGGCTTTACTCCAGATCAGCGTGCCAGTCGGGCTGAACTTGAGAAAGCTGCCCTCGGGTCCGGCCTGCACGCCCGGCAGGCTGGCCGGCGGACCAACGAGGCTGGCCAGCACGTAGGCGTTTCCGCCGGCGTCGACCGCCACTCGGTAAGCGGCCTCGCTCTGCACCTCGGTGGTGGAGGGCGCAGGAGTTCCGAACGACTTCGACCACAGCAATTGCCCGCCGGGATTGAACTTGGCGACGTAAGCGTCGTAGGAGCAGAAGGGCGGTCCGGCGCGCTCATTGACCCGACAGCTTGCGTCGCCCTCAATCACCGAACCGACGACGTAGACATTGCCCACCGCATCACTGGCGACACCCTGCAGGTTGTCGACCCGCGCCGGCTGACGAACCCACATGCGCGACCCACTGACCGCAGGCGGCTTGCTGTCAGGGACAGGCCGCGGCGCAGGAACCTCTGATCGGGGTGGAGGCGGATTTTCGGTAGGCGGCGCAGCGGTCGCGTTGCCACTGGGCGGATTTTTGATGGGTGGTTGGGAGGCTGGAGTGCCGCCACAGGCAGCCAGGATGAGGGCGAGTGTCATGCCCGAAACGAAACGAAAGTCAACAGAAAGTGGGTTGCTTGGCATGAAACCTCCATGCACGCAGTTCGGTCGTGCTGACCGTATTTGAGCGGCGCTGCATGGCCCAGAGCCCTCAAACAGCTTTACGCGGGCTTACTGTGATGTTGCGCTTCCGTTCACGGCCTTCTTTGAAAAACTACACATTCGCACTCGGCTGCCCGCTCTGTCCGCCTGCGGCGAAGACCGGTATCCCCCATCACGCACGTTTCACAATTGGCAGGGGGCCTGAAAAACCCTTTACACTGTCCCTGATGAACGACAGCGGCCCCTTGGAACGCCTGTACAAAGTGCAGCAGCTGGACTTGCAGCTCGACCAGTTGCAGGCCGAAGAACTGAGCATCCCGCAAGGACTCCGCGACGCGCGCGCCGAGCAGGAACAGATCAATAATGTTCTCGAGGACGTGGAGATCGAGCTGGAGCACGTCGGCAAGAACGTGCGCCAGCTTGAGCAGGATCTGGCGTCGACCCGGGATCAGGTGGCGCGCAACAAAGGCGAGCAGGAAAAGAATGCCTTCAACGCCAAGGTGCAGTCACAGTACGAAAATCTGATTCAGCAGCTCTCGGAGCGCGCCACCGACTACGAGGAAAGCCTGGCGCCCTTGTACGAACGGCGCGGGAAGCTCAACGAACGCCGGACCGATCTACGTTCCCAGCATGCTGAACTGCGCCCGCAAATCGGGCAGCTCGAAGGCGAGGACGAAGCGCGAGTGGCGGGACTGCGCGAACAGCAGGAAACAATCAGAAAAGAGCGCGATGAGCTCGCGAGCAGCATCGAGACCCGTTTTCTCAAGGAATACGAGATGATCCGCAAAGCCAAACGTGGAACTGGCATCGTAGGCATCGAAGCCGGGCGCTGCACCGGCTGCAACATGCAGCTGCCGGTTACCGTGCAGCAGCGGGTCACCACCGCCAAGCTGCCTCCTGTGAAGTGCCCTTCGTGCGGCCGGTTCCTGATCAAGCTGACCTGAGCATGCACCGCGTGTGGAGGGACTGGGCCGATGCCTGGCCTGCACGAAGAAAAGAACGCCAGGGGGTCGTGGATGACCTGATCCTGGCGTTCGCGCTGGGCCATCTGCCGGGTGCCGACGGGGCAACCGTGTTGGACGCCGGCTGTGGCGACGGTTTCTATGCGGGCGCCCTGCGTCGGGCAGGATTGACCGTCAACGGCGTGGACACTACCCCGGCCTTGCTCGAACGGGCCCGTCAGGACCACCCGGGGGTGGACTTCGTACAGGCCGACCTCATCTCACTGCCCTTTTCTACCCATCATTTCGACGCGGTCTTCTGCCTGACGGTGCTGGAATGGCTGCCCGATCCACTGGCCGCCCTGCAGGAACTGAAGCGCGTCGCCAGGCCCGGCGCACCGCTCGTACTGGGTGTACTGGGTGCCGGAAACCGCACGCGTGATTTGCACACTGCCCGCTTCTGGGGGGAAAGTCCTATGAACGGCCTGCTGCCGTGGGAGTTGCCCACGTTGTGTGAACGCCTGGCCCTGCGAGTCACGGCTTCGCAGGGCGTAACGAGGGAGGGAGCCATCTCAGGAGGCCGGGACGCGATGACCCGTGCCATGATCTGGCTCTGTGTTGCGCAAACGCCTCACGACTGAGCAAAATGTGGCCATCCCAAGAGGGCGGCCACCGGGCGAAGCGGGAAAATTTCCGCATTATACGAACTTACGGTACTGGAGCATCTGAGAACACCCTCAGGTGCTCCTGCGTTGCGGCAACCTCGTTGCTGAGGACACTCACTCAGCCCTTCGGCGTTGACTGCTTTGCGCCGCTCTGTCCTCAATGCTCTTGGTATTAAAGCGTGATGCCCTCCGCTTCGAGCTGAGCACGCTGTTCATCAAAGCCGGGTCGGCCCATCAGGGCATACGTGAGCACCTTGCCCAGCTCCACGCCCGGCTGATCGAAGGCGTTGATGTTCAACAGCTCGCCCGCCACGGCCGTCTGCAGCATCAGAAACTGCAGCAGTTCGCCCAGATGTTCGGCGTCGATGCGCGGCAGGCTGATGGTGTAGTTCGGCTGACCGGCGTCGAGCAGAGCGTAGGCGGTAGCGTGCAGCTCAGCGTTCATCAGGGTCTGGTACGGCTTGTTGCCAAGATAGTTCATTTCGTTCTCGTCGGGCTCGGCGTTGGGAATGAGGGCACCGCGATCAGCCTGCTCGACCTTGACGAACACCACCAGCTTGTCCTGCGGTCCCTCGCGGTACAGCTGCACCTGACTGTGCTGGTCGGTGGTGCCGACGGCCTTGACGGGTGTGGTGCCAACCCGCGCACTGCCCCCATCACGCTGGCGGTTCTTGCCCAGGCTTTCGGCCCACAGCTGTGCGTACCAGTCGCTCAAAAAGCGCAGGCGGGTGCTGTACGGCATGAACACCGTGATGTTCTTGCCCTGCTCGCCATAGAGGTGCTGCACCAGCGCTGATTGCAGAATCTCGTTGTGCGCGGCAGAACGCTCGAAGTGCTCCATCGCCCGACGTGCGCCGCGCAGCAGGGCCTCCACGTCGATGCCGCCCAGCGCGGCGGGCAGCAGACCCACCGCACTCAGGACGCTGAAGCGGCCGCCGACCGTGGGCGGCACCGGCAGCGTCGCGTAGCCCTCGCGCTCAGCCAGCGGGCGCAGGATCCCTTTTTGTGGATCGGTGGTGGCGATGATCTGCGCTTTGTACTTCTCCCCTACCTGGGCCTGCAACCAGGCCTTGCATGACAGGTAAGCGGCCATGGTCTCGGTGGTGGTTCCGCTTTTGGAGATGACGTTCACCAGCGTACGGCGGGCATCGAGAACTTCGAGCAGTCCCTCGATGACGTCGCCGTCGACATTGTCGATGAAGTGCACCCGCATTCCCGGGCGGGAAGCCAGGGAGTTGTGAAACGGGTGTTGCAACGCCGTGGTAAGCGTTAAGCCGCCCAGGCTGCTGCCGCCGATGCCCAGCACGATCAGGTCGTCGTAGTGGCCTGCCAAGCGGTCACGCAGGGCCAGCACGTCACCGAGCACCTCGCCGCGCGGCAAATCCATCCAGCCGAGATAGGGATCGCCTCCAGCACGGAAGCGATCCAGCAAGGCGCCTTGTGCCTGTTCGAGCCGGGCTGCGTGATCGGACAGGGCGCCTTCAAGATCGAGTGCATGCGATCCAAGTCGTTCGCTGGTAATGTTTTGAAAATTCAGCATAGCGCTCAGTGTAAAGCCGTTATCATCCTCGCGGAAATCAGCACCCTATCCAGGCGATGCGGGGTCCACAGGCTGTCTGCTCGCTTGACGTGGGGCGCGGGCGAGCTAAATACTCAATGAGAGCTCACTCTGCTAACACGGAACAAGTTTTCTTGGCGTGGAGTGACACAATACCCGAGGAGGACACATGAAACGAGCTGCAATGGTGTTGGGATTGGGTCTGCTGGCAAGCGCCGGCGCCCAGGGTGTGCAATTGAGCGGTGGTGGCGTCGCGACTCAGGGAAGCTTCGGCTTCAACCTCGGCGTGACCTTTATGGACCTGACGTCGCTGGGCGGCCTGCCCGTCGACGGCCGGATTTCGGCTGATCTGGGCAGCGCTGGATCCGGCATCAACGCCGACGCACTGGTCCTGATCCCCAGTGGCAGCTTCAACCTGTACGGCGGGGTGGGCGTCGGTCTGCGTCTGGGCGGCAGCAGTGCACTCTACGGCTCGCTGACAGGGGGCCTCAACGCTCCGCTGACCGACCAGCTCGGGCTGTTCGCCGAAGGCGCCCTGCGCTTCAATGCCGCCTCGGCCCTGCGCTTTGGCGTGACGTACAACTTCTGATTTTCTGATTCACGGCGTCGGCGAGGGGGAGCGTTTCGGCTCCCCTCGTTCTTTTGTTGCGGGCCGCTTCCTGAAGTGGCGTCAGCCGGGCCGGCAAGAATTCACCAATCCGGCTGACCGAGCTGCGGTGCGCAAAACGCGGCGAACCGCGCTCATTTATTCGTGGGGAGCAGCCCCCACTGCACTGCCTTCTGCTGCTGGCGTGTCTTTTCCCAGCA
This sequence comes from Deinococcus peraridilitoris DSM 19664, assembly GCF_000317835.1. NCBI lineage: Bacteria > Thermotogati > Deinococcota > Deinococci > Deinococcales > Deinococcaceae > Deinococcus > Deinococcus peraridilitoris. The sequence continues at coordinate 357,374 of NC_019793.1, forward strand.
GTTCCCGCAGCAGCCCGAAGGCACCGACCACCCTCGGAAATCCCAGGTAAGGAATGGCAAAGAGCAACGCCTCACGTACTTCCTGCTCGGTGGCTCCCGCACGCAACGCTCCCCGCAGATGGGTTTTGAGTTCGTCCGGGTTGCCAAGAGAAATCAGCATGACACAGGCGAGCAGTTCGCGAATCTTCAGGTCGAGGCCCGGTCGCTCGTAGATGTCACCGTAGGCAAACGAGGTGACGTAGCGTGCCAGGTCGGGATCGAGGTCCTGCAGGCGGCGTTCGATTCTCTCGGCCTGGTCTCCCCAGATGCGGGTTTTGGCGTCCACGAGGTATTCTGGCACGACCGACATCGTGTGGCGCTTCGTGGTCCTGCCGCCCGACCGCCACCTTACCCTGCCAGCCTGTTATTTCTTGAGCTGTTTGATGACGGCCTGCGTCAGGTCCATCTTGCTCGTCTCGGCGTAGATCACCAGTCCGCTTTGCTGGGCGACAGCGTAATCAAGCACCAGGTTGTAGCCCTGCGCTTTGGCCGTCGCCGCCACGGCGGTGTTGACCGTTTTGGCCACGGGAGCGAAGCGGTCCTGCAGCTGTTTCTGGTAGCGCTGGCCGGTGGCGTTGTAGGTCTGGGTGGCGGTCGCCAGGGTCTGGCGGTCGGCTGCCGTGGCGCTGCCCGAAGCGACTTTCTGCTGCAAGGCCTGGATGTTGGTCGCCTGTTTTTTCAGGTCGGCATCCACCTGTTTGCGCAGGCTGGCGAGGCCAGCGCCACCGGGCGCGACCTCCAGCACCTTCTGTACGTTCACGATGCCGATCTTGACACTGGCCTTCTGGGCCTGGGGCATGGTGACGAGCAGGACGGCGCCGATGGGCAGACTGGCTGCCACGACCCCCAACATCAGGCGTTTGGGCATAGGGCGTGTGGACTGTTGTTCTTCGCGCATCAAAACCTCCGAACACGCTGCACACAAAGCGGCGGGCGTGTCTGTGCTCACTGCCTACTATGCGCGACGCCCGGCCCGCGCGCCCTTCTCGTTCTTCTCACTCCCCGTCAGGCTCAATGCCCCATAAGAAACACCCCGCCGGGCGGGGTGTTTCAGCCGGGAAGACGCGGTTACTTCTTGATCTGAGCGGTCACGGCGCTCGTCAGGTCGAGCGAGGGATCGGCGTAAATCACCAGCTGGCTGGTCGCCGCGATGTTCTTGTCGAGCACCATCGTGACACCCTGCGCCTTAGCAGCCGTGGCGACCGCAGCGTTCACGCTTTCCAAAATGGGCTTGTTCTGGGCGTTGATTCTGTCTTCCCAGGTCTTGGCGTTGGTCTGGTAGGTCTTGACGAGCTGGTCGTACTGCTGGCGCTCGGCGGCAGTCGCGTTCTGCCCCTTGTTCTGAATGGTAGTGATCGAGTCGCGGGTAGGCTTCAGCGCCGCTTCCGCCTGCTTGTTCAGCGTGTCGAGTGCACCAAACTGCGGATGGGCTTTCACCACTGCCTGGACGTCGACATAAGCCATTTTCTGGGCGGTGTTCTGCGCCTGGGGCGCAAGGGTACCGAACGCGAGGGCACCGATGACGGCCAGCGGGAGAATCTTTGTTGCTTTCATCAGCGCGAGTGTACCATGACGGATTTGAACAAGATGAAGCAGTTCGGAGGCCCGTGTGATGTGGAGTCAGTTTAGAATCATTTCATGCTTGTTCGCGACTGGATGACACCGCAACCGACCACCGTGACCCCCGACACGCCCGTGCTCGACGCCCTGAAAATCCTCAAGGAGCGTGGCTTCCGGCGTCTGCCGGTGATGGAAAGCGGGCGCCTGACCGGCATTGTGACCCGCAAGGACCTCAAGGACGCCATGCCGAGCAAGGCAACCACCCTGAGCGTGTGGGAGCTGAATTACCTTCTCTCCAAGCTCGCCGTGAGCGAGGTCATGGCCCGCCCGGTGGTCACCGCGGCTGAAGGTGAGTACATGGAAGACGCGGCCCTGCGCATGCAGGAGCACGACGTGGGCGGGATGCCGGTGCTGGCCGACAACGGCAGCCTCAGCGGCATCATTACCATCACCGACATTCTGCGCGCATTCATTCAGATCATGGGCCTGCAGGAAGGCGGCAAACGCCTGACCTTCGACATGCCCGACGTTCCGGGCAGCCTCGCCAAGGCCACGGGCGCCGTGCAGCCGAGCAACATCATCTCGCTCGCCACCACCGGGCATCGGGAAGGTCACCGCCGCTTCGTGATGCGCGTCGTCGGGGACGAGGTTGCGGGCGCCGCCCAACGGGTCCGTGATGCGGGCATCCGCGTCATCGAAGAGTAACGCGCAGCCCAACCGGGCAGGTCACTCAAGCCTCGTGCGCGGGGCTGTCGGGGGCAATGGAGCCGCTTCGCGGTCGCACCTCGATGGGCCCGTATGCAACCTCTTGCCGGACCTCGAAATCTCCGGTTTTTACCCCTTCGAGCAGCGCCGAGAAATAGGTGGTTCGATCACCCCAATCCTGCGCTGGCACCGCTGAAAACAGAAAGCTGGGCAAGTGGCTTGCAAACGCGCGCAGCGCGCCCAGCGCCCCGGCCAGCGTCAGTCGCTCGCGGGCGAACAGCGGCACGCTGACTTCGCGCACTGCGCTGCGCGCCGCCTTGACCAGCCGGGCCAGCCCTTGTGTGCCCGTCGTGCGCCGCTCCCTGCGCGGCAGACCGAGGTCCATGGGAGGAGCAGGGATCAGACCCTCACGCTCGCGACGGCGGGCGCTGAGAAAGGTCACCAGCACGTCGAGCTCCGCGAGTGCTTCCACGCCTCCCACCACGTCCTCCAGAAAATCGTCACCCTCGTCGACCAGCTCGGTCGGTGCTTCCAGGCGGGGGAGCAGCAACCGCGCCTTGAGTGCGATCACCGATGCCAGTGGCGGCAGCACTTCGGCGACTGCCTCCGGCTGCAACGTTCGCCAGTCGGCCACCCGCGCCAGCACCCGGCGCGTGAGGTCGAGCAACGGCACTTCCGTGGGCAGGACCGCACCCGTGCGCAGGGCTGAGGCCAGTTCGGCGAGGCTGCCGGAAAAGACCGGGAGCGCCACCACGAACTCTTCAAACGTCCCGGCAGACAGGTTTTTGTTCAAAGCCGGCTGCCTGCCTGCGGGTGAGGTGAGCGTCACTTCAACCCTGGCGGGCGCGCACGAGGCCGATTTTCTCGCGCACTTCCTGCATGACAGGTGCGGCGATGGCCTGCGCCTCACGCGCGCCGCGTTCCAGGGCGCCGTGCACCACGTCGGCGTCGGCACGCAGCACGCGGGCGCGGTCCTGAATAGGGGTCAGGCTTCGTTCCACCCCGGTCATCAGGAATTTCTTGCAGTCCACGCAGCCGATGCCGGCCCGCGCACATTCCACTTCCACCACCGCCGTCACGCCCGGATCGCTGAAGAGCTTGTGGTAGTGGTAGATCAGGCAGTGATGAGGATCACCCGGATCGGTCCGGCGAATGCGCGCCGGGTCGGTGGGCGCGACCTTCAGCTTGCTCCAGATCGACGCGAAGTCTTCGAGCACGCCAAGGGTGTTGCCCTTGGACTTGCTCATCTTGCCCTGCCCGTCGATGCCGGGCACCCGCAGGGCGTCCTCGGCATGCACCGCCTGAGGTTCCGGGAAGGTGTCGCCGAAGTGGTAATTGAAGCGCCGCGCAATTTCGCGGGTCAGTTCGAGGTGCTGTTCCTGGTCCTCACCGACCGGGACGGTGTCGGCCTTGTAAAGCAGAATGTCGGCGGCCATCAGAACGGGATACATCAGGAGGCCGGACGGAACCGACTCGAGTTTGGACGTCTTGTCCTTGTACTGGGTCATGCGCTCGAGTTCGCCCACGGGCGTCTGGGTGGTGAAGATCCAGGCGAGCTCGTTGTGTTCGCGCACGTCGGACTGCGCGAACAGAATGACCTGTTCTGGGTCGAGTCCGGCCGCCATGTTCACCAGGGTCGCCTCGAACGTTCGCGACGCCAGCAGGTCACGGTCGTAGGCGGCGGGATTGGTCAGCGCATGCAGATCGACCACGCAGTAGATCGCCTGCTTGCCAAGCTGCTGACCGAGCTTGACGTAGTTCTGAATGGCCCCAAAGTAGTTGCCGATGTGAATGTCGCCGGTCGGTTGAATGCCAGAAAAGGCGCGGGGCATGGCAAGAAGTATAGAGCCGCGCAGGCCATGTAAGCTCCTGGCAGGCGGGCGCGCCGATGCTGGGCAGCTGGCTGGATCAATTATGGGCCGAGCCACCTGCACCTCAAACCGTACAGCCCGAGTGCTGTGTCGGAATGACAGCATGAACGGGCGCGCTTTACAATAACAGCATGAGCCAAGCAAACGTTCGTCACAAGCCGCATCCGGGTGAATGGGTATGACGGCCCAGGAAGGCCGGAAAATTCGCGTACTGATCGCCAAGCCCGGCATGGACGGGCACGACCGCGGTGCCAAGGTGATCGCGCGCGCACTGCGTGACGCTGGCATGGAAGTCATCTACACCGGTCTGCGCCAGACGGCCGAGATGATCGTATCGGCCGCCATCCAGGAAGATGTCGACGCCATCGGCCTGTCCGTGCTGTCAGGGGCGCACATGCATTACTTCCGTGAGGTGCGCGCACTGCTGCACGAACGCGGCGCGGACGACATCATCCTGTTCGGTGGCGGCATCATCCCCGATCAGGACCTGAGTAAGCTGAGTGACCTGGGCGTGGGCAAGGTCTTTACGCCCGGAAGCAGCACCGAAGACGCGGTCAACTGGCTGCAGGGCGTCGTGCCGGGCCGCTGGGACGAGCAGCAGGGGCTTTCGAGCAACAGCAGCGCGTGAACGTCCGCCTGGTGCTGCTGTTTCTGGCTCAGGCGCTCGCGGTGGGCGCAACCAACAGCAGCCTGGTACTGGGCAGCATCATCTCGTCGCAACTGGGGCGCGAAGCTCTCGCGGGACTGCCTGCCACGTTTAATACCCTGGCCGCCGCCCTCTCAGCGTATCCCTTCGGTCTGCTGATGGCCCGCCTGGGCTGGCGCAGTGGACTAATCGGCGCCTACTTGCTGGGGGCGCTGGGCGCCTTGATCGGCTTCACCGGTGCCCGCTCGGGGCTCTTCTGGCTGTTCCTGCTGGGCTGCGCACTGATGGGCGCCGCGCAGGGCGGATACCAGCAAGGGCGTTACGTGGCCGCAGCAAGCGTGCGCCCCGAGCGCCGAGCAGCCGCCCTGAGCCTGCTGCTGTTCATGAGTGTGCTGGGAAGCGCACTCGCTGCGGTGCTTGCACCCGTGCTGGCACGCATGGCCGTCAGCTTTGCCACCAGCAGTGAAGTGCTGGGCTGGAGTCTCGCCGCGGTCCTGCTGCTTCTGAGCGCCGCGCTGACTCTCGGCTGGCCTGCCGAGCAACGCCCGCCAAAAAGTGTGGCGGCCTCAGGGACTTCCCGCGACGCCTGGAAGACAAACCCGGTGCGGGTGGCGGCGCTTTCACTGGCCGTCGCGCAAGGCGTGATGGTTACCCTGATGGTCCTGACGCCACTGCGCGCGCACCACCTTGGCATGCACCACGCCAGCGTCGCCGGACTGCTCACCTTGCATTTCGTGGGCATGTTCGGTTTCGCGTGGGCTGTCGGTCCCCTGATCGACCGGCTGGGAGTGCGTTTCGGCCTGATTAGCGGATCGCTGTTGTTCGTGGTCGCGGCCCTGCTGTTGCCGCTGACCGACAGTGTGGCCCTCACCGGATCGATTTTCGCGTTGGGCCTCGGATGGAACCTGTGTTATGTCTCCGGTTCCTCGCTGATGGCCACGCACCGTCAGGCGCAGGGCAGCGTCGAAGCACTGACCTACCTCAGCGCCGGGCTGGGTGCGCTGGGCGGCAGCGTGATCGTTGCGCAGGCTGGCTTCAGCGCACTGGCGCTGGTGGGCGGCGTTTTGGGGCTTCTGCCCGCGGTTGCTTCGCTGTCCCTGGGACGTCGTGTACCCGCACTCGGGTAACCCCTCCGGCGCCCTTCCTTGAGCCCGCGCCTGTTCAGGGGCATGTCGCGCCATGACCGACCGTCCGGACAAAATCGGCGCCACGCTGGCAAGGGCAGCCTGGGTTCCCGCTGCACGATCAAACAGCACGGTCGGCGCAAAAAGTCAGGGCCGGGCGTGCGGCGCCGGCCCCTTGACCCCATGAGTATCAGCCTTGTTTGGAAGCAGGCACGGAGCGCGCCTCCTGCACGTCTGTCGCTTCTTTGTGGTCGTCGTGCTCGTTGTTGCGGGCAGCGTTGGCTTCACGGTCGTTGACACCCTTGAAAGACGGTTTGCGGTCGTGCTCTATTTCGTGCACTTCTTTCTTGTTCCGGTCGTACTGATCGGGCAGGCTGGTGTGGCCTTTGTTCTTGTCGTCGTTGTCTGGCATTCTTCCACCCTGGCAGGGGCAGGCACACCAAGTACGAGCGGACGCTGAAATGACCCTCACAAATGAAGTTCGCGTCAGGTCGCCCTGTCCGCGAAGCGCCCATCATTGTGAAAGCAGACGTGGGCGCCCGGCCACACCCCGTTTGCCAATCCGGTGAGGTCATGTTGGTCGAGGAGGAGATGAGGCCACCCTTGGCTCTGCCGATCGGCAGTTCGAACTTCGGGAATGGGCGCTCGACTTTCTGGGTCAGCACACGTCAGATCCGCCGGTGACCGCAATCAGCACAGCCTGAGGTGCTGTTCAACGCTGACGGTCCCGGATTTCCTGCAGTGTCTCCTCGAACGCGTCCAGAAACGCTTCTTCCAGCTGCAGGTCACGCACGAGGTTGTCCTGCTGATTGACGGCCTGCTGTTTGGCCCAGCGGATCCGCGCGCCCCAGGCGCGGTACACGTTGCCTTTTCCGGCCACGAAGCGCGCGGCGTGCTCGACCGCTGCTTTCGGGTCGCCGGTGGGCGCCACCATCGACAGGTTGCGCAGACCTCCGTCGTCATTCACCAGGCTCGCCACGATTTCAATGCGTCCTCCCCGGTGGCTGAGAAACACCTGGTCCACCCGCCACATGCTGGTGGCACGCAAGGGCGTGTCGCCTGGTCCGCCCGAGCGTCCACCGGGTTTGCGTCGGACTGATCGGGCCACGGCTATACCAGCGGCAGGCGCTCGGACAGCACGCACGCCAGCGCCAGGGAGTTGAATTTGGCTTCTTCGCTGTCAGCACGCGAGGTCAGCACGATAGGCGCTCGCGCACCCATGATGACGCCCGCCACGCGCGCCCGCGCAAAGTACACCAGCGTCTTGTAAAACACGTTTCCCACGTCGATGTCATCGACGATCAGCACGTCGGCGCGACCTGCCACCGGGCTGGCGATTTTCTTGATGCGGGCGGCCTCCAGGCTCACGGCGTTGTCGAGTGCGAGCGGACCGTCGATGCTGGCCCCCTTGATCTGTCCGCGGTCACCCATCTTCGAAATGATCGCGTCGTCCACGGCCGTGCTCATGTCCGGGTTCACGACTTCCACGGCGGCCAGCATCGCCACGTTGGGCTGAGGTATGCCCAGCGCGTGCGCGACGGCCACGGCGTTCTCCACGATGGTGATCTTGGCCTTGAGATCGGGTTCGATGTTCATGGCTCCGTCGGACATGAAAAAGAGCCGGCCAAAGTCCGCTCCTGGCACGTCGTACACCAGCACGTGCGACAGCAGCTTACCGGCGCGCAGTCCCCAGTCTTTGTTGAGCACTGCCCGCAACAACACGGCCGTGTCGAGCAGGCCTTTCATCAGGATGTCCGCTTCGCCGCTCGTCACCGAGCGCACGGCCAGTTCGGCAGCCTCATCGTTGTTGGCGGCGGGGCGCACGTCGGCCCTGCCGAGGTCGAGTCCCACTTCGTGGGCCGCCGCCGTGATCGCGGCCGGGTCACCGAAGAGAATCGGTCGGATCAGGTTTTCAAGTCGGGCTTCGTGAACGGCAGCCAGCACGTGCGCGTCTCCGGCGGCGGCCACCGCCACCCGCCGGGGACCGCGCACCGAAGCCACCAGCCGTGCCAGATCGAGCAGGGCCGGTACGCTCCGGACGGGTTCGATGATGCGAAAGTCGATGGTCATCGCGTCACCTTAACAGGCTGGCCCCAGGCGTCACAGGCAGGCAGCAGAAACAGGAGCGGCAGGCGGGCACTCACGTGGTGGTCGCGCGCCAGTCCTGCAGTTGCTCCAGTCCGAGCAGCACGCGACCCGCACCTTCCGCGAGTGCCTCGAGTTCCAGCTCTCCGGGCAGCACGATCACGGGCGCAATCCACCCGACGTTGTCCTCGATGCGGCGCACCAGGTTGTCCCAGCGGGCCACGCCGCCCGTGATAGCCACGGCGTCCGGGCGTCCTCCAATGGCACTGTAGGCGCCGATCGACTTGCTCACCTGATGAATGAAGGCCTGCACCACCACGCGGACCTCGATCTCGGTCTTTTCACGCTGTTCGAGTTCACGCAAATCGGCCGTGCCGACGAGCCCTTTGAAGCCACCCTCATTCGTGAGCAGCTGCTCCAGCTCAGCACGCTCGGTGCGGTACGCCAGATCGAGCAGGGCGCGGGTGGGCAGGGTGCCGGCACGCTGTGGACTGAACGGTCCTTCGTCGAGCAGGGCGCCGCTGGTATCCACCGCGCGCCCCTGGGCGAACGCCGTGACGCTGATTCCTCCGCCCAGATGAGCCACCACGATCCGGGAATCCTGAAAGCGCTTCCCGACTTCGTGTGCGGCGCGCCGGGCCACTGCACGGGCATTGAGTGCGTGAAAGCGGCTGCTGCGCTCTATGCCGGGAAACCCACTTACCCGCGCTTCGGGCAGCAGTTCGTCCACGCTGGGCGGGTCGACGATAAAGGCAGGAACACCGTGCTGCTGCGCCAGTTCCAAGGCGAGCGTGGCACCGAGATTGCTCGCGTGATCGCCATAGGGTGAATTGAGGGCGAACTGGGCCAGCTCGGATGTGACTTCATAGGTACCAGCGCGCAGCGGGCCGATGAGTCCACCCCGACCTACTACCGCGTCGGGCCGGGGCCAGGTGGCCACTGCCTGCGCAATGAGGGCGCGCATCTGGGCCGAGCGTTCGGCCTGGGTTCCCTGCGTGTCCGGATGGCTCACCTCGTGACGCTCCAGCGTCAGGCGCAGTTTTCCCGGCAGCTCCGGAGTTTCGCTGCTCTCGATGTGCGCCAGCGCCAGCTTGGTGCTGGTCGAGCCTGGATTGATCACGTACGCGATCATGGTGAGAGCCTATCATGCAGTACCCGGACTTCTCAGATTCGGTCCCCGGCCGCAACCAGGAAATCTGACGCACGGCGATGAAAACGCTGCTTTGCTCTCCTGTCTGAAGCTTCGACCCACAGCACCTTAAGAAAGATGAAAATTCTCTCATAAAGAGGCGGGCTGTCTTTCATGCTCTGGATGTGGAATAGGAACATGAAACGAGCCGCCGGAATTCTGCTGCTTCTCGTCGGCCTGGGCCTCGGCGCCACCCTGCTGCGCGACGCCGTACCAGTGTCAGACGCGCAAAACCAGTCGGGCAGCCCAGCTCAGCCCCAGGCCAACAGCGCAGCCGCCCAGCAGCCGCTGCGTCCGCTCAGCGAAGCCAACAGCCGCCTGCAGGACGAGCAGAACACCATTCAGATTACCCAGCGTTTCGAGCCCGGTGTGGTCTACATCTCCACCGCCACCGAGTCAGTGGTAAACGACCCGCTCGCGCAGCTGTTCGGTGGAAGCCCCTCGCAGAATCGCGTGCAGGAAGGCCTGGGCTCGGGGTTTTTTGTCAACGAGCAGGGCGATATCCTCACCAATTTTCATGTCGTCGGGGAAGCCACGCGCATTCAGGTCCGACTGTTCAACAACGAGCGGGTCTTCAACGCTACCGTCATCGGCAAGGCGCCGGCTTACGATCTCGCCCTCATTCGAGCGCAAAACATTCCCCGCAACCTGATCCGTCCCATCCCGCTCGGTGACAGTGACAAGCTGCAAGTCGGTCAAAAGGCGATTGCCATGGGCGCGCCGTTTGGCTTTGACTTCAGTGTCACGACGGGCATCGTCTCTGCCACGAACCGCAGTATCCCGATCGGTTTCGCGGGGCTCAATCAGCAGGGCCTCAATCAGAACACCATTCAGACGGACGCCGCAATCAATCCGGGAAACTCCGGAGGACCGCTGCTCGATTCGACGGGGCGCGTCATCGGCATCAACACCGTCATCATCTCACCGTCGGGCGCGGCGACCGGTACCGGGCAGAACGCCGGCATCGGCTTCTCGATTCCCATCAACACCGCCAAGGCGCTGCTTTCCCGGCTTCAGAACGCTGGCGGTGGCATCGTACAACCGCCCCGCATCGGCGTGAGTGCGCCGGGATTCCGCCTGTCGCAGCTCAGCGCCGAGTTCCGGCAACGTCACAACCTGCCCGCCAACGGCGTGCCGATCCAGAGCGTCGAACCCAACTCGCCTGCCGCTACCGCCGGCCTGCGGGGAGGCAACCAGACCGTCAACATTCCCACTCCCCAGGGAGCGATTCCGCTGCGCGTCGGCGGCGACGTCGTGACGCGGATCGACGACAAGCCCGTCAACGCCATCGAGGACATCCAGGCTGCCCTGCTGAACAAACGCCCTGGTGACACCGTGCGCATGACGGTCCGGCGCGGCAACAACTCGCAGCAGCTCACGGTGCGCCTGACGGATGCATCGTTCCAGACCACCCGCCAGTGAACGCTGAGCGTGCCTGGAGCGCCCTGGAGCAAGACCGCCAGCTGCTGAGCGAACTGGCGCAGCAGGCTTTTCCTGCGCGGCTCGCAGTGGTCGGCGGAGCGCTGCGCGACGCCCTGCTGGGACGACCAGCCCGCGAGCTCGACATCGTGCTGGAAGGAGCCAGCGTCGCCGAATTCGCCCGGCAAAGCCAGCTGCCCTTTACCTACCATCCCCGCTACGACAACGCCACCCTGCGCCTGCCAGACGGACGATTCATCGACCTGATTCGCACGCGCGGTGAACGCTACCCCTCGCCCGGCGCGGCACCCGAAGTTTTCCCCGCCGACCTGCACACCGACCTGGCGCGGCGTGACTTCAGCGTGAACGCGATGGCCCTCGACCTGCGCGGTGGCGAACTGATCGATCCCCTGGGCGGGCAGCGCGACCTGACCCACAGCGCGCTTCGCCCCCTGCACGACCGCTCCTTTCGGGATGACCCCTCGCGGCTTGCCCGTGGCGCGCGGCTGGCCGCCCGGCTCGAGTTCGATCTGGAGGCTTCAGGCCGCGCGCAGGTGCCGGACGCCCTGAGGTACGCACCCCAGACGCGGCGTCTGTGTGGCGAACTGGCACTGTGCTTTCAGGAGCCCTTTCCGGGCAAGGTGTTCGAGCGGCTCCAGACCTGGGGCGCCGAGCACCTGTTCGGCGCCAATGCCACCTCCTCACTCCTTCTGCTGGACGAGCGGCGGGCCTCGGGCAACGCCGTTCCCGCCTCGATCTACGGCGCGGTGTGGCTTGCCTTGCAGCCTGACCCAGCGGAGGCGAGCCGTCGCTACGGGCTGGGTGAAAAGGCCCTCAGGTTACTGGCGCGCGCCCGCTCAGAGGGGCGCTTTGCACTGCACACGCCCGAAGACGAAGTGCGGCGCGCGCTGCAGCTTCCCGTTCCCCTGCCCGGTCTCGCCGGAGCAGATCTCGTAGCGCTGGGAGTTGCCCCAGGTCCGGCCGTCGGACAGGCGCTGCGTTTTCTGCAGGGCCTGCGTGAAGCGGGCGAGGTCAGCAGCGCAGAAGACGAACGCGCCGCCCTCAAGGCATACTTGGAAAGTGCCAGGCCATGACACTGGGCCGATGGGCGCATCCATTCTATGTTCGGACCCCTGACCCTCCTCCTGCGTGAACCCCTGATCCCACTGGTGCTGGTGGCGCTCTTTGTGTTCGGGCTGCTGTTGCACAACGCCGCACAGGCGCATCTGGCCGCGCGGCTGGGTGACTCCAGCGCGCTGGAAGCCGGCTTTGGTCGTCCTGAACTGTGGCGTCATGTGAGCCTGGGTGCGGTCGTGTGGTATCTGACGCTCGGCCTGGGGCTTTCCCGCCCGGTGCCGGTGAACCTGCCGCGTCGACGCGCGCTGGCCGTGCTGCTCAGCGGACCCTTGACGCTGGCCCTGTGGGCGCTGGTGCTGATGACCATCCGGCAGCTGCTGCTGGCGCTGATGCCCACCCTGGACGTGCTGTATCAAGGCATGCAGCTCGCTTCGAAGGCACTGGTGCTGCACGCGGTGTTTTACCTGCTGCCTTTTCCGACCCTGGATGGCGGGCGGGCGCTGTGGGAAGTCGGAAGCCGCGGCGTACGTCAGGTGCTCGCCCAGCTGTCGGTGGCCGGAACGCTGCTCCTCTACATTCTGTGGGTGGTGCTGCTGCTGAGCGGCACTGTCAACGCTTTTTTCAACCCCCTGTGGTCCCTGTTGCAGACCGTGCCCGGCTGGCTGCCGTTCTGAGGCTTACCGTCACCGGCCCGCAGGCTGCGTAGAATAACACGATGCTTCTCGACCTTTTGCAACGGGACCCGACGGCCTTCGTCATCCTGGCCTTGTGCCTGGTCATGTCCCTGACCCTTCACGAGTGGGGTCACGCCTTCACGGCTGACCGGCTGGGCGACTCGACGCCACGCCGCTTCGGCCGGGTGACCCTGAACCCTCTCAAACACCTTGACCCGATTGGGACGCTGCTGCTGCTGTTCGTCGGTTTCGGCTTTGCCAAGCCGGTGCCCGTCAACGGCGCGCGCGTGGGCCGCTGGGGCATGCTGGCCGTCGCGGCCGCCGGACCGATCATGAATATCGCCGTGGCCGTCGTCTGCCTGATCGCACTGCGCCTGGTGGGTGACAACCTGCTGATGCTGCGCGTGCTGTTGCCCCTGCTCGGCATCAACGTGGTGCTGGCCGTCTTTAACCTGCTGCCCATTCCACTGCTGGACGGCAGCCGGATTGTTGCCGCGCTCTTTCCCCGCTCGCTGGGCCGGGCCCTGGCCGAGTTCGAGATGCAGCCGTTCTCGTTCGTGCTGGTGATGATTTTCATTTACATTGCCCGGGAGCCGATCTTTCAGATCGTGCGGACGGTGCAGGGTTTCGCGCTCAACGTCGCCGGCTTCGCCTGATTACGCAGGACCAAGAAGAGGCGCTTCCCGGCCGAAAAGCGCCTCTTCTTTCTCGCCGTTCAGCGCAGGTTGAGCATCATGGCGAAATGAGCTGTCGAGCCGCCCAGCACGAACAGGTGCCACACCTCGTGAAAGCCGAAGACGCCCGGCACGAAGTTCAGCTTCTTGGTGGCATATACGATCGCCCCGAGCGTGTAGAGCGCTCCACCGACACCCATCCAAATGAACGCTCCGGTGGGCAGTGTCTGCGCGAGCGCGGGCAGAAACGCGAGCGCCAGCCAGCCCATGGCGAGGTACAGCACGGTCGAGAGCCAGCGCGGCATGCGCATGGTGATGAGCTTGAGGGTCATGCCAGCCAGCGCAATACCCCAGATCACGGCCAGCAGCGTCCAACGCAGCGGATCACCCAGGCCGAAATAGGCAATCGGGGTGTAACTGCCGGCAATCAGCAGAAAAATGGCACTGTGGTCGAGCTTGCGCAGCCAGAGGAGCGCGCGCTCGGAGACCTGGAACGAATGATAGGAAGCAGAAGCGAGGTACAGCAGGGCGAAGCTGACGCCGAAAATGACAAACGGCCACAGGCTCAGCTCGTGCCGCTCCGCCCACCACAGCATCACGGCCATGAATGGTACGGCGAGGATCACCCCAAGCCAGTGGGTCAGTGAATTCACGGGCTCGCGCAGGGAAGTGTACAGGCGACACATATCCACAGTTTAGAGCGGTACGCCATGAGCAAATGTCGGCGATGACAAACGCGGCCCGGAGGTGCTTCCGGGCCGCCTACAGTTCGCTTTATTTGCTGTAGTTCGGTGCTTCCTGCGTGATCAGTACATCGTGCGGATGCGACTCGACAAGGCTCGCGCCCGTGATGCGCACGAACTGCGCCTCGACCCGCAGGGTATCGAGGTCCGGGGCGCCACAGTAACCCATGGCGCTTCTGAGCCCACCGACAAGCTGATAGAGCACCTCCCCCACCGTGCCCTTGTACCCTACGATGCCCTCGATGCCTTCGGGCACGAATTTCTTGCTGCCCGACTGAAAGTAACGGTCGCTCGAACCCTGGTCCATGGCGCCCATGCTGCCCATACCCCGGTAAGACTTGAAACGCCGTCCCTCACGCAGCACCACCTCGCCGGGCGCTTCGTCGGTGCCCGCAAACATCGAGCCGATCATCACCGTGGACGCGCCCGCCACGATCGCTTTGGGCACGTCACCCGTCTGCTTGATGCCCCCGTCGGCAATGATCGGAATGCCGGCCTCCAGGGCCACCTCGGACGCCTCGAAGATCGCGCTGATCTGCGGCACGCCCACTCCGGTCACCACCCGGGTGGTGCAGATCGACCCAGGGCCAATACCAACCTTCACGGCGTCCGCACCTGCCGCGATCAGGTCGCGCGCGCCGCTTTTGGTGGCGATGTTGCCAGCCACGATGTCGACGTCGAAGCGGGTCTTGAGACGCTCCAGCGCGCTCAGAATCCCGCGCGAATGACCGTGCGCGCTGTCCAGCACCAGCACATCTACACCTGACTGCACCAGCGCGGCAGCGCGGTCCATCAAATCGGGGCTGTTGCCCACCGCGGCTGCTACCCGCAGGCGACCGAGGTCGTCCTTGGCCGCGCGCGGGTACTTGATGCGCTTCATGATGTCCTTGATGGTCATCAGCCCGGTCAGCTTGTACTGCTCGTCCACCACCAGCAGCTTCTCGATGCGGTGCTGCTTGAAGATCTCCTGCGCCTCCTCCAGGCGCGTGCCGACTGGCACCGTCACCAGATCCTGCGAAGTCATGATGTCGCGCACGGGCGTGGTCATGTCGGTGACAAAGCGCATGTCGCGGTTGGTGATGATACCGAGCAGGCGCCCGTCTTCAGCGGTAATGGGCACGCCGCTGATGCGGTACTCGCTCATCAGGTGCTCGGCATCCGCGACCGTGGCAGTGATGGGCAGGGTGATGGGGTCGACGATCATGCCGGCCTCGCTGCGCTTGACCTTGCGGACCATCTCGGCCTGCGCGTCGACTGGCATGTTCTTGTGAATGACCCCGATCCCACCTTCGCGGGCCATCGCAAGGGCCATGTTGGTCTCGGTGACCGTGTCCATGGCCGAGGACAGAAACGGGATGTTGAGACGCACACGCCGGGTCAGCTGGGTTTCCAGCTGCACCTCGTTGGGCAGCACCTCGGAGTGGCGGGGCAACAGCAGTACGTCATCGAAGGTGATGCCGTCTTGCGAAAATTTGTACGCGAAGCGGTCCATAAAATCGAGCATAACCCACCCGCAGCCCACAGGGCCGTGACCCAGGCACGAACCCTCTTGCACGGGCGCAAAGTGCGTGCTAGTCTTCTTTTCGCCTGAACGGCCAGACGCTTTGAGGCTGTACCGTGGGGCTGTAGCTCAGCTGGGAGAGCGCGTCGTTCGCAATGACGAGGTCAGCGGTTCGATCCCGCTCAGCTCCACCAAGAAAACCCCGTTGAAGACGGGGTTTGTTTTTTGGACTTCTCGAGTTTGTCAAACTTCCGGCAAAAGTGTCAGTGAATTTTTCAGTAGGATCCGATTGTTCTCGCGGGGATAACACCGACCTTGCTGACCTTGCTCATCCCCATGACGTCCACAAAAACCCAAGCGACGTCGTTGTGTTCTCAAGATGCCGACCTGCACCCGAGCAGGAAAACAGGGCGCTCAGACTTCTTGGCGCGCCCTGTCTCCATTTTGTTTATTTTGGCGCGAGACGAGCGCGCTTGCCGGTTGGCAGTGATGTCGCCAGGACGCTGGACATGACGAGCGCCAAGCCCAGCACCAACGCCCAAGAGACGCTTTCCCCCAGAAAAATCGAGCCCCACAAAATGCCGAAGACTGGCACAAGCAGCGTGACCGTATTGGCGAAGGTCGGGCCAGCCGTTTCGATCAGGCGGAAGTAGAGGATGTACGCGAACGCGGTGCAAGCCAGCGCCAAGGTCACGACGGCCAGCAAAGCAGGAGCACTCCATGTGGGTTGCGGTGCGATGACGAAAACGGCGGGCAGCAGGACCACGAAGGCGCCGAGTTGCTGTCCTGCCGCCATGGCCAGCGGTGTGACGCCACGCATGACTGTCCGGGTGTAGACGGCTCCAATGCCGTAAAAAAATGAGGCCAGCACGACCATCCCGCACGCGAGCAGCTGGGCTGTCGTTTCAATGCTTGGTGTTCCCCCAACCACGACAGCAACCCCGGCAATACCGAGAAGGAGCGCCGCCAGTTTCGTGAGGGTCATGGGGTCCCGCAGCCACACGGCCGCGACGATGGCAGTAAAGAGTGGCGTCGAGGCATTCAGCACGGCGACCATGGAAGGACCGATGTGTAGCTGGGCGGCGGCGATCAGCGCGAACGGCGCTGCCGCGTTGAGGAATCCCAGGATAAGGAAAGCTCCAGGGCGCTGCCACAGCCCGAGCGCGTGACGGGTCGCCCAGGCATACAAGCCGAGTGTGAGGCCAGCGAGCGCGACACGCACGATGACCAGCGGAACGGGGCCGAGGGCTGGCACGGCGACCCGAATGAGCAAGAATGAGCCGCCCCAGATCGCGGCGAGGACAAACAGGGTGATGAAGTGGTTTCGTGCCATTGGCCTCCTCCTTGAGGATGGGACGTCGGCACTCTGGGGCCGATCGGGGAAGACGATGAATTGGACGGGTGATAAAAGCCGGACCGTTGACCGGCCGGCAAGGGCAGCAGGAACGGGCGGCAAATTCAAGCCGCCCGTTCGTTACTATCCCATTCTAAAGCGCTTGTCCATTCCACCCTTGGAGGAAGACACGCCATCAATTCCATTGTCTTGGGCAGAACGGACGCGCGCAAGCCCTCAAACCGCTTTGAGGGCTGTCCTGCGCAAGACGCCCTGAAGGACGCCTGCCCGCGTCTTCTTGGCCAGAACGGACTCGCATGAGCAAGCCTGGCCGCTTGGGCAGAACGGACGCCCTTATGGACGCCTGCCCGCGTCTTGGGCAGAACGGACGCCCTTAAGGACGCCTGCCCGCTTCCAAACGCTCCTGGTCAAGGTCACTCGCTCCCCGCGCTGACAGCGTGCCCAAAAGCGGTTTCGGGCACTGCGCGCTCTCCGCTCGGTCAAAGACATCGATCAAAAACCTATCAATGTCTTTGACAATCGCTTTAGTTCGCGCTGAGTCTGTCAGGCGGCCAGCCATAACCAGTTCCGGCCTCAAGCTCGTAATGCAAACCCTGCATGTACTCGAAACGGTTAGCCGCTGCCGCCACAGTGACGTCCAGCGGGAATACCGTTCCGAACCCATGACCGCTCACCCGGGCTGACGCCTTCACTGGCATCACGAACTGAAGCGTGTCCCGCAAACCAAACACGAACCTTCGTTTTTACCTCGCAGCGTCACTAGGGCGTGTAGGCCAAGGGGAACGGCTCCGGCGGTTCGGCGCGATCATCTCCACGCCCACCTCGGCAAGTTGCGCGTCCAAAGGGTCACTGTCGTACGCCTTGTCGCCGATGAGGCGCGCAGGAAAATCCAGCCCGAATGAAGCGTCCAAGGTGTCGTGGACCAGCGTGTTCTCCGCACGACTCGCGCTCTCCGTGTGCACGGCCAGTGGCACACCGTGGGCGTCGACGATCACCATGACCTTGGTGCCTTTCCCTTTCTTCGTCGGGCCGACCTCAGCACCCCCTTTTTGGCGGCACTGAACGTGCCGTCGATGAACGCCTCGCGCAGGTCGAGCAGTCCTTGGTCTTCGAGCAGCTCGTAGAGCCGCGTGAGGACGTGCGGAAATACGCCACGGTCGTTCCACTCCTGGAAGCGGGCGAAGCAGGTGGACTTGGGCGGGTACTCGCCTTTGGGCAGGCGGTCCCATTGGGCGCCCGTCCGTAAGACCCAGAGGATGCCTTCGAGGAGGTCTTTGTCGGAGCGGCGGGGTCGGCCGCGATTGGTCTTTTTTTGGGCAGGTGGCAACAGGGGCGACAGGACCTTCCAGTGTTTGGCATCTGAGCCATCTCCTTGGCCGTACTCAACCCGCGTGGCCTGCGGTCGATGTGTATCTCATCTGCGGTCTGCCTTTGCCGTCAGATCGATGCGCTTGTTAGACAGGCCGTGCGGAGTTGCTCACGCTGGCGCCACTCCAAACCCGCGAGCCTGCCGACGAACATGCCCTCACCCACCAAGTGCGCCAGGCCGAACACAGACGCCGTCCCCGTCAGTACCGCGGCCGCGAGCACACACAGCCCGCCCCACGTCGCGTTCGCGACGACCAGCAGCACGATCAGGGTTCGAGGCCTGCGCGCCCGCATGGCGAGCGAGAAGGAGAACGCCCCGTATGCCAAGTTCACCACGCCTATACCGACGAGGATATCTCCTGGCAGAGCGTATAGCTGGCTTAGCCACTCGGACAGGGACAGCACTGCTACGCCGGCGTCAATGGTGAGGACGTGCGGGGCCAGGTCCAGGCGGAGCGCAGGATGAAGGCCAGAAGCAGCACCTCGAGTCCGATGGAGATGCCGTAGAAGGCGGCCCACTCCCAGGTCGCCCCTGCCGCGTTGAACATCGAGTAGGGGATGAGGAGCGATGCAACGACGAGGTTCGTGGCGCGGTTCACCCGGGCGGGCAGCGTCATGGAGAGCCACACCATCATGGCCGGGATCGACACGGACACGAGGAAAATGGTCAACAACGTCGAGCTGATGTCGAACTTCCAGATGAGGCCATTCAGGATGCCGTCGACGACGCCGGGCTTGTAGAAATTTAAGATGTCGACGTAGATGTAGAGGAACATGAAGCTGGCCCAGGCTGCCACGAGCTTGGCTTGCACCGGGATCTGCGGGTCCTTCAAAGCGCTGTTGATGGGGACATGTCGTGTCATGTTCTGCTCCTTCGTTCGGTTGGTGAGGCTCACTTCTTGGGCAGCGACGTGCAACCCTGCATGGAGTGTGTGCGGCGACCCACAAGACGCTTTCGGGGAATTGACAAGTTTTCTTGACAGGCGTTAGGCGTGGTCTTGGCAAGGCTGCTTACACTGAAAGACGTGAACCCAGGCCAACTCGTATTGATCGTGGAAGACGAGCCGGATATTGCCGAGTTGCTGGAGGTGTATTTGCGCCGCGAGCAGTTCCGCACTGAACGGGCCAGTACCGGCTCAGCGGCCGTGCAACTGCATCGCACGGCCCGGCCTGATCTGGTCTTGCTGGATGTCAATCTGCCCGAATTCGACGGCTTTGAAGTGCTGCGGCTCATCCGGGAGACGGCAGGAACACCCGTCATCATGGTCACGGCGTTCGCGGAAGACTTGGACAAGCTTCTGGGCCTCAAAATGGGCGCGGACGATTATGTGGTCAAACCCTTTAGCCCCCTGGAGGTGGTTGCCCGCGCCAAAGCGGTGCTGCGCCGTGCCGGAACACAGGCCACCGGGCAACCGCTTCGGTTGAGCGGGGTCGAACTCGATCCGCTGGCCGTGCGGGTGCGGGTTCTTGGTCAGCGCCTCGACGTGACCATGACCGAGTACCGCTTGCTGGAACACCTGCTGCGGCACCGGGGCCGGGTGTGTTCCCGTGTTGAACTGCTCGAAGTGGCCCTGCCCGACTCGGACGCGCTGGAACGGGTGATCGACACCCACCTGTGGAATCTGCGCCGGAAACTGGAGGGCGCGGGCCAGCCCAATATTATTCAGACGGTGCGCGGCGTGGGCTTCCGGCTGGCGGACGAATGAGACGGACTCCGCTCCACTCCCGCACATTTGGCACCCCCACCGGATGTTCGTCCATATCGCGGGGCCCGTGCTCGTCCCTCCTTGCGCTGCTACGCAGCTGTTCCAGTTTGCCCTGGTCGAAGGCTGAACTCTATGGCTTTCAATTGGAATCCTTATGAAGCTGCAGCCTGAGACGCCCTGGCAAGCCATGCGGCGTAGCTGGAATTCCCTGGCTGCCGACCTCTACAAAACCATGCTGGGGTTGGTGCTGCTGACCTCGCTGACCGTGTTCGTCGTTCTTAGTTACGCTTGGTCAGCCTTCCTGGATGAGGTGCAGCGTCAGACTCAGGAGTTGCTGACGGCCCAGTTTCAGCTGTCCCCCAGTCAACTTGAACCCCTGTTGACACAGGCAAGACAGCTATCCGAGACCAGCCTGAATGTGGATCAGATCCGGTCCCTGTTCGTGTTCGGCTTGGTGCTGCTCTTCACCGTGCTGTCCCTGCTCGCGTGGTGGTCGGCGCGGCGTTTTGCTCGCCCTTTGACACATCTCTCCGCTGCCGCGAACCAGCTGGCATCTGGGGACTTCACCGCCCGCGCTCTGCTGAGCCGCAGTCTGACCCGGCGCAGCGACGAAACAGCGAGGCTCCTGAAGGACTTTAACGTCATGGCCGCGTCCCTAGAACGACTGGAGCGTGAACGGCGCTACAGCGTGGCCGCCATTGCCCACGAACTCCGCACGCCAGTGACGGTGCTGCGCGGGCGGCTGGAAGGTGTGCGGGACGGCGTGTTGCCGGCCAACCCGCAGGAACTGGAGAAATTGATCGGTCATGCCGACCTGCTGTCCAAGCTGATTGAGGATTTGCAGCTTCTCTCGCTGGCTGAAGCGGGCGAATTGCGGCTCGAACTTGGGCCAGTGGAGGTGCAGGATGTCCTGATCCGTCTGCACGCCGATCACCTGCCGACAGCCCAGGCACAGGGCGTCGATCTTCTCCTGGAACTCTGTGCCGAACCGGTCAGGGTGACCGGCGACCGGCGCCGGTTGCAGCAGGTCGTCCATAACCTGCTGACCAACGCCCTGCGCCACACGCCCCCGCACGGCACGGTCTGGATCAAGCTTGAGGTGGAAGCGGGGGCCGTCCACATCGAGATTCACAACACAGGCACAGGGTTCACTGCAGAAGCCCTGAATCGGGCGTTCGAACGGTTTTACAGCGGCCCAGACCGGGAACGCGGGCGCGGCGGAAGTGGGCTGGGGCTGGCCATCTCGAAATCATTGATCGAAGTTCACGGCGGGAGCATGAGGCTGTTCAACACCGAAACTGGAGCGGGGGTGCAGATCACGCTGAACCCACTCGCGGGCGATGAAGGGCTTCCCGGGGCAAGGCCACGATTCTGAAGTTCTCATCCGCTCGGAAGAGATGCGGTTTCACACCTCCTATGGCGAGACTTCGACACGTGGGGATTCCAGGGAGCGAACAGCGCGGTTCTGTGTTCCGACTGAGATCAGGTCTCATTGACACGGGTACAGATGCCGACACACACGATGTTTTTTCTCTCCCTGAGCCAATATCTTTCATTGGAACAGTGGTGGGAATCACCTGAGATTGCGAACGGAGAATTACTCGAGTAAACCAGCCTACATTTCGGCGCCGTACCCAAAATGCTGGGGGGCATGTTCACGACGGTCTTTGACTAGGGCGTGTAGGCCAAGTTTGTACTGTTGACGCATGACGTTGCCTTCCGACACTCCCGACGACTTGTCCTCACGCCAGCAGAAGTACGCCGGTCAAGGCGTCGACGAGGAAATCCTTGCCGATCTCGAAGATTTACTCGCCTGGTCCGCATTCGAGCGCTCTTCCTCAGTCTTCATCTCCGTTGATGGCACCACAAAACCCATTTTCTCCCCAGCTCGCGTCGGGGTCAGCGCCTGTCCAGTGCAGGGCCGCTCTAGCCTGCTTCCCAGTCCTTTTATCGCCGGTGCTCATGGGGCGTCAAGCAGTTCAAAGATCGCACAGTAGATGCGGCGGGGACGCGCCTCGTATTTTGGTTCGCTGACCGGGTAGAAATTTCCGTCGTACTCCAGCGTGGTGTACGGCTTGCCCGTGACTCCGGGGGAGATCAGCCGGATCGGGCGTCCATCGTGAAAACGCGCGTCCTGGCTGCTCAGCAGCTGGCCTTCGCTGTAGCCGTCTCCCACCTGCAATACCAGCATGGTCAGCGCATTGTCCGGTTCTGGGCTACGCTGCATCAGCGGCGACCAAGGTCCGGTTCGTCGGGAGCGAACAACGCGACGGTCTGCCAGAACAGGTGCAGCCTGCGCAGACTTTCCACAAAGTCGGGCAGGGACGCCGGCTTGCGGATGTAGGCGTTGGCATAGCGCTGGTAGCTTTCCCACACGTCACTTGCAGCAGCAGACGTCGTGAGGACGATCACTGGTACGTTGCGCCAGGCTGGGTTGGCCTTGAGCTCCAGCAGCACTTCCAGTCCGCCCATGCGGGGCATGTTCAGATCGAGCAGGATCAAATCCGGCAGCGCCTGGGTTCCCGAACGCAACAGGTTCAGGGCTTCGACGCCATCTTGCGCCACCTGCAGTTCATGTGGCACGTCAAGCTCCTCGAAAGCCAGACGGGTCAGCAGCACGTCAGCCTCACTGTCGTCGACCAGCAAAAGCCGCAGCGCATTTCGTTTCGCGTTCGTCACGTGTCGTTGGTCCCTCCAGGCTGAGGCGCGGTTCAGGCGAGTGGGGGCATCATCCACCAGAAGACCACCAGAACGCCAAGCAAGGTCAGGATCACGCCGCCGAGCAGCACTAGCAACTCGACACGCGTGATGGCCGCTTCACGTTTCCACTCGTCGTCGGGCCGTCGCATGCCTCACCTTGACGGCCTTAAATGACAGTGACCTGACCGTTGTGGTCTGGACGGCTGGAGCGTCACCTCACGTTCTCCCAACAAATTCTGCCGCACTCGCCTGCTCAATGTACCAATGCCAGCGTTCGCACGCCAGCACAGTGTTGTGCCCGACTCAAGAAAGCGCGGCGGGGACAGTGCCCCGCCGCGCCGATCCCCGCGCGTTCAGAGCGGTTCGCCGATGCTGGCGCGCCAGCGCCACTCGGACGCGCGCTTCATGACGTGCGCCATGCCGCCGGTCATGGCCAGCTTCTGGTTCCAGGGCAGTTTCATCCAGCCGACGGCCATCAGGCCCCCCAGCGACACGAATTCGCCCATCGTGCTGGGCTCGTAAGCTTCGAGTTTCTCTCCGCGCGAAAGGCGCAGCAGGTTCTTGCCCGTCAGGCGACCCTGCTGTCCAGCGTGCTGTGCGGTGGTAGGCACGGGCTTCTGGTTGCGTGGGTCGGTGGCCAGCGCCATGTCGCCGACCACGAATACTTCCGGGTATTCCGGAATGCGCAGATACTCGTCGACGACCACGCGGTTGGCCGGTCCGCGCTGCAGTTTTTCGCCCTGCAGGAAGTCGGCGGCCTGGATGCCGCCGGTCCAGATAATCTTGCCGGCCTCGATTTCCTTCTGTTCGCCGGTCTGGGTCTGCACTGTGACACGGTCCGGCCCGGCTTCCATCAGGCGGTGACCCACCAGAATGTGGATGCCGTATTCCTCGAGGGTACGCTGGGCCTTGTTGCGCAGATTGTCGTCGAGCACCGGCAGAATTTTCGGACCGGCCTCGACGAGGTAGATCTCGAATTTCGGCAGTCCGCGCGCCTTGGACAGCTGCTCGTTGCGCTGTGCGAGTTCGGTGACCAGCTCCACGCCGGTCAGGCCGGCGCCGCCGACCACGATGTTGCGGCATTCCTGGTAGTCGCCCGAATAGACGCGGTTGACGAAGTTGTAGATTTCGTCGGCATCGGCCAGCTCCTTCAGCTCGGTAGCGTGGTCGGCGAGGCCGGGAATGCGGTAGAAGTTGGTGACCGAGCCGAGCGCCACGACGAGGGTGTCATAGGACAGCTCGCGCCCGTCTTTGATCGAGACGACCTTGCGGTCGAGGTCAACGCTGGTGATGCGTCCGAGGTCGAGCTTTACGCCGGTCCCCTTCAGCAGGGGCTGCAGGGGAAGGGTTACTTTGGTGTTGTGGGCGGCAGCCTCGTGCAACCGTGTCTCAAAGACGTGATATGGGTTTTGCTCGATAAGGACGGGGTCCAAGCCGGGCGTCGGCTTGAGTTTGGTGGCGGCGGCGAGGCCTGCGTATCCAGCCCCAAGAATCAAGGTCTTCATTGCTACTCCTGGTGAAAGTCTTCACGAGTCGGCCTCACAGCTTGCTCGTATGCACAGCGGGAAGGCACCGGTCCCTCCTCACTCCACAACAGTGTACACCTTACACGAAGGCCAGGGAGTGGCGGAAACGAACAAGTCAGCACGGCCCCAAGGGAGCGCCGGCTGCCTCCGACCATGAAAACCCGAAGTTGCAAAGCGCAGTTCAGCGCAAAAACCGGCAACCCGGCAGAGCGCCGCGTTCAACTCTCGCGTTCAACTCTGGGGCAGGCACCCGCTCGACGCACCGAGAACGGTACCGTCAATCTTTACTGCGACTCAAGGTCGAGCAAACGGGTCTTGAGTTGTGCCTCAAGCGAAGGCGCGTCACAAGTGTGAGACTGGCTATTACGAGAGAGACCACGGAGGAACGCATGATGCAGCAGACCTTTGACCTGGAGCGCTGGCTGGTTCACCACGAGCAGGACCGGCCCGAACAGCTGAAAAGCGCCTTGAATGAAGTTCCACGCGAGCAGCGTACGCTGGCCCTGCTGACCTGGCTGCACGAGGGTGACCTGCAGGGCGAGCGCATCCAGTTGTCGCTGGGCTGAGCGCCCGCACTTCCCCAGGACGCCCTCCTCAGCCGGTGCCCGTCGATGCACGCGTGACCATGACAGGTTCGAAGCGGCGCGCGCGCGGCGGGCCAGTGTGACCGCTCAGGCGTGACAGCAACAGCTCGGCGCCCGCGCGTCCCATCGCCTCAACAGGCTGCCGCAGCGTGGTCAGACCGCGCGCTGCCGCCCAAGGCTGATCGTCGAAACCGATGACCTTGAGCTGCTCTCCGACCGACAGTCCGCGCGCCTGTGCCTCATCGAGCACTGCCGCAGCCAGCAGATCAGCTGAGGCGAAAACCGTACAGGGAAAGCGGGCCTCGTCGAGCAACTCCGCCGCCACGGTACGGGCATTGACCCCGTTCAGCGAGCTGGAATACGCACCGGCGAGACTGACGCCCGCTTCATTCAAAGCCTGCAAGAACCCTTCGCGTCGTTCAGCGAGCACCATGTGCGAAAACACATGGTCAAACTCGGTCTCGAGCCAGATTGCGCGTAGTTCGCCGCCACACGATATGGCCTGCTGCGCCGCGAGTCGGCCACCGAGTTCGTTGTCGACGTAGGAACAGTCGACGCTTGCGCTGTAGCCGTCCACCAGTACCACCGGCTGCTGGGTCGGCAGGGCGCTGTCCTCGAACAGGTCCGCCAGGTTGTACGACGCCATCACCAGACCGTCGGCCTGATAAGCCAGTGTGTGGCTGCCAAGATAACGCTCCAGGCGCGCCCGGTCGAACAGCGGAAAGATGGCCAGGTCGTAGCGCTGCTCGTGAAAGGCGCTCTCCAGACCATCCAGCAGCCGCAGATAAAACTCGGTGGACACGACGGGCAGCAGCACGCTGACCGCGTAGGACCGTCCTCCGGCAACGCGGCGGGCGTGGGGATTGGGCGTGTAGTTCAGATCGGTCATCGCCTGAAGCACGGCTTCTCGGGTCGTGGGTTTGACCGCCGCGTGGTTATTCAGAACGCGCGAAACGGTGCCGACGCCAACGCCAGCACAACGGGCGACGTCTTGAATGGTGGGTTTGCGCATCGCGCTTCAGTCTAAACAGCCCCGGCACGCTCGGCAAACAACGCGGGGCCACCCCGGCACCAACAGGGGAGGCCCAGCTTCAAATACTCCGTCAAACGGGAAGCGTCGAGTGCTCCTTCGCCTTAGTTCGCGGCTGGCGTCAGCAGTTTCGGCGTGCGTCCACTGCGCCGCGCGTACTCGTCAGCGATGGCGCCTCCGACGCGCCGCCCTTCGCCCAGCCGGGCGAGCATCACCACGCTTCCGCCAAAGCCACCGCCTGTCAGGCGGGCACCGTACACTGCTTGCTGCTCGCGGGCGAGTTCGACGATCAGGTCGACTTCGGCAATCGACACTTCGTAATCGTCGCGCATGCTGGCGTGCGACGCAAAGAACAGCTCACCCAGCTTCGCGAGGTCACCCGAACGGATGGCCGCCACGGCCTCCAGCACCCGCGCATTTTCGGTCACGACGTGCCGGGCGCGACGCCCGAGCGGTTCGGGCAAGGCCTCCACACGGAGCAGGTCTCCCAACGGCAAGTCGCGCAGACTCGCTACACCAAGCAGCTCGCAGGCTCGCTCGCATTCGGCGCGGCGGGTATTATAGTCTCCCCCGGCGTGCTGGTGCTCCACACCCGAGTGCAGCACCACCAGATCGACGTCACGGGGCAGCGGAACGCGCTCGAAGCTCAAATCGCGACAGTCGAGAAACAGGGCCTCGCCTTCGCGGGCCAGCGAACAGGCCATCTGGTCCATGATGCCGACGTTGGCGCCCACCAGGCCGTTCTCGGCCCGGCGCGCCAGGCGGGCGATCTCGACGTCATCGATCTGCAGGCTGAACAGTTCCCGCAGGCCGCGCAGCAGCGCCACCAGCAAAGCCGCCGAACTCGAAAGACCCGAACCGAGGGGCACCTCGGAGCTGAGGCGCACGTCGAAGCCGCCCAGTTCATGACCGTCCCGCGTGAGTTCCTGCGTCACGCCCTGCAGATAGTCGATCCAGCTTCCCGTATGCGCTTCTCCGCCGAGCGTGTACGAACCGCGCCGGTCGAGGTCGGCCGCGTAAGCCCGCACCTCCGGGCCTTCACGGCGCGTGAGCTGCACGGTGGTTTCCTGCGGAATGGTCGTCGGCAGCACGAAACCGTCGTTGTAGTCGGTGTGCTCACCGATCAGGTTGACCCGACCCGGCGCGCGTGCGGTGACCTGGCTCTCCTGTCCGAACTGCGAAACAAATGTATTTGACATGCGACCTCGCTCGAAAGAAATGAAGTGGTTACGCCCGTTTTTCCAGTACGGCCGGGCGGGCGCCGTGTTCGGCCTGAAGGTGCGGCCACGCCGGATCGATCGTCAGCACTTCCGGCTGACCACCGGGGCCGATCAAAATGGTGTCCTCGATTTTGGCACCGCGCAGGCTGGGATTCCAGGCGAGGGCCATGCCGTGTCCCAGCACCTCGGGCGTGTGAGGAGAGGCGACCTGCTCGCGGGACCGGTAGCCGGTCACACCGCCCTGATGATGCTCCAGAATCGCGCGCTGCTCGCCGATGTCCGCATACGCCCGCTCTGCGACCAGATAGAGGTCGTCGAGGCGCGTCCCTGGCTTGCTGGCAGCCCAGAGACGCGCCTCGACGCCCAGCAGCGCCTGATGGCGCCGTGCGAGTTCGCCTGGCAACTCGCCGAAACTCACAAAGCGCGTGAGATTGGCGTACAGACCGTAACCCCGGGCGCAGAACACCATCATCGCCCAGGGGCCCAGAAGTTCGCTTTTCACGGTGACATGCCGGTAGCGTTCTGCACGCCCGGCCCCGGCAGCCAGAATCAGCGCGGGTTCCAGATCGCGGCTCACGAGGGCCCGCGCACCGGCACCGGCGAGTTGCGCTTCGGTCCAGTCGCTTTGCGCCTGGGACAGGGCTTCGGTCATGGCCTCGGCAGCCTGCCGCCCGACTTGCCGGTAACGTTCGACCTCACCGTCAAGCAGCGTCCAGCGCAGTTGTGCCGTTCCGGCAGGCAGCGGACCTTCATCTCCCTGTGGACGGTCACAGATCACCCGCCCTCCCCTGGAAAGTTCACGTATACGCACTTCACGGGCATGCTCATCGGCCCAGGGATGCGACCACACCGTGAAGGGTGCGGTGATTTCCTCTTCACGCAGGCGCTCGGCTTCGATG
This sequence comes from Deinococcus peraridilitoris DSM 19664, assembly GCF_000317835.1. Classification (NCBI taxonomy): domain Bacteria; kingdom Thermotogati; phylum Deinococcota; class Deinococci; order Deinococcales; family Deinococcaceae; genus Deinococcus; species Deinococcus peraridilitoris. The sequence goes on from NC_019793.1 coordinate 385,068, forward strand.
TCGTTCGTGAGGATGAACGCCCCTTCGTGGGTCACCAGAATCTCGGCGACGCCCGTCTCGGATGCCAGCTGGACTACATTGGAACCGCCCGCAGTGGCCCAGGCAAACCACTCGGATCCCTTCAGCCGCAGCGCACTCGCGCCGGCACCTTCAAGCACTTCAAGCAGGCGACCCAGTTTTGCCGCGACTTCCGTGACCCGGCTCAACGGGCGCCCCGCCCGACCGTCACAGCTGCACCTCGCGCAGTTCGCGCGCCTTGTCCTCGGGCAGGGCGTCGTTGGCGAACACGCCTGCTCCCAGTTCGGTGCCCGCCAGGAACTTGAGTTTGCCGGGCGCGCGCAAGGCTGGGTAAAACTCGAAACGCAGCGGCCACTCCGGGTAGTCGGTACCGTCTGTGGGCGCCTGATGCAAGGTCATCAGGTACGGCATCCGCACTCCGAACAAGGCGTCCAGGCGCTGCAACGTGTCCTTGAGCAGCTCGGCCACCCCAAGGCGTTCCTCCGGGGAGAGGTCGGACAGGAAGGCGACCGGGCGTTTGGGCATCAGCCATGTTTCGTAGGTGTACCGGGCAAAAGGGGGCACAAAGCTCAGCGCAGCCTCGTTTTCACGCACGATGCGCGTCCCCGCCGCGATCTCGTCGTTCACCAGCGTCAGACCGAGGTTCTCACCGGTGCGGGCGAAGTGCGCGCGGGCGTGCTCCAGGGCGCGCACCTGAATCGGCGGCAGTGACGAGTAGGCGTAGATCTGGCCGTGCGGATGGTGAAGCGTCACACCGACTTCGACTCCCCGGTTCTCGAAGGGCAACACATACGTGATTTCGTCGCGGCGCCCGAGTTCACGTGTCCGGTCGGCCCACACGTCGATCAACAACGCCACGTGCTCGATGGGCAGGGATCCCAGGCTGGCCTCCGGATCCTGAGTGAAGACGACGACTTCGCAGGCGCCCTCACCGGGCGCGGTGACCACGCCCTCCAGGCGTGGCGGCTCGCCGGGGTGCGGGACGAGGCTGGGAAAACGGTTCTCGAACACCGCGATGTCGTAGCCGCCCTGAGGCAGTTCGGTTGGCACGCCGCCTTCACGGGTCGGCGCGAGAGGATTGTAATCGGGCGGAGGAAGAAAAGTGCGGTTCTGGCGATGCGCGGCGTAGATCACCCATTCGCCGCGCAGCGGATGCCAGCGCAGGTAAGGGTGCGCGGTGACGGGCACGCTGTCAGGCGAGGGGATTTCTCCGACCTGAAAAGGTTGACGGCCGTACAGCCAGAGCTTACGTCCGTCGGGTTTGAGGTACTCGTGACGGTGGGAATCGGTCGTTGGCATCCACGCTCCTGAATCTGGGAAGTCGGTCCGGCGGAGTAACGTGCAAATTCAACCGCGCACGCGTGAAGTCCACCAGCGCCCTGCGATAAGACACATTAAGCCTTATCCGCGAGTCGCATGCCTTCAGGCCTGCGCAGCCATGAAGATCTGGTAAAGGCGCCAAAAGTTGTGCGGCCTGCTCCCCTCTCCAGGGCCCACGCGGACACCTTTCGAGATGCAGGCCACACCCCTGGAACGCTCTGTCCTCAGAGCAGCTGCCAAGAGACGGCGGGCAGATCACGCCCGTTCCAGGTCACGGTTTCCGGGTTCCAGTTGGTCACCAGTGTCCGGCCCGAGCGACGTGACAGGCGGACCCCTGCAGGCAGCGGCGCGGTTTCCAGTCCGGCTTCGGTGGCCAGACGCTGCACCACTTCCTGCACCAGGCCCGGACTGTGTGCCCCAATCGTCACGACGTTCCCCTGGCGTACGGCGGCCGCCTGTCCTGCGAGGGGGCCGGGCCCGTACACGGCGAGCGTATCGGCGCCCGCAGGTTCGTATCCTTCAGCCCAGGTGTGCGTGTCGTGCCCACCAGCCTGCACGCTCAAGCCGGGACGCAGGGACTCGAAATTGAGCAGGCGCGCCCCAAAAAAGGCTTTGTAATCACCGAACTGCCCGTTTTCGTGCGCGCGTCCGCTGGCGGTCCGGAAGGCTGAACGGGGACCGAACACGAAGAGCCTTCCCTGAGCGTCGCGCTGCAGCTTCGCCAGCCGCGCGTCGGAAATCAGGGTCAGGGCGGGGGCCACCACAAGCCGGTACTTTTCGAGCGCGGCGTCCGGATGCACGATGTCCACATCGAGACCCAGTTCGCGCAACGCGCAGTAATACAGATACGCCTGCGCCCAGTAGCGAGGTCCACCCTGACCTTGCTGATCGAGGATCCACAGGCTTTCGTAGTCGTGCAGGAGCGCGACGCGTGCGGGAACTTCACCCAGCAGGAAGTCTTCGCGGTTCAGACCTTCGATTTCCACAAAGCCACGGTCGGGGGTTTCGTCGTGCCGCAGCAGCCCTGAATGCAGCGCTTCCTGCGCCATGGTGGCGGCGCGCCAGCGAAAGTAGCTGACCCCATCCGCCCCGTGCGCCCAGGCCTGCGCGGTCCAGAGCTGCACCGCGCCGTCTGCCGGCAAGGGGTTGTAAGGCGCCCAGTTCACCTGACCGCACTGTTGCTCCATTACCCAGAAACCGCGTGCCGGAGCCGCACCGGGCGCTCCGTCCGCCCGAGGCGCCTTGAGGCCCCGGTACAGGTCGTGGTTGAAGCTGATGGCGTCCGGAAGGCCGGTACGCGCAAAGCGGGTTTTGAGGTCCTCGCCGAGCCAGGAACCGAAAAACTCCAGCATGCCCGTAGGGTAGTTGTCCCAGCTGGGAAAATCGAGGGTCTCGGAGACGCGGTAATGGTCGAAACCGGCCTCGAAGATCATGAAGTTGTGGGTGATCCAGCGTTCCGGTGAAAACTCGCGCACAATGGCCGTCTGCTCTTCCTGAAATTCGGCGATCAGGTCGGAGGCAAAACGGTGATAATCGAGTACATGTGCCGGGTTGGGTTCGGTGACCGTCTGGTTGGGCGGCAAAATCTGCATCCAGTCCGTGTATTCCATGCTCCAAAAGACGTTTCCCCAGGCCTGATTGAGGGCGTCGAGCGTTTTGTAGCGTCGCTGCAGCCACCCTGGAAAGGCGGCGGCGCTCGCCCCACCATACGAACGTGCAGTGTCGTGACAACCGAACTCGTTGTCCGTCTGCCACCCCACGAGCGCTTCGTGCTGTCCGTAACGCCGGGCCATCTCGCGGGTGATACGCCGCGAATGCGACCGGTACACCTCGGATGCGAAATCGTAATGCCGCCGCGACCCGAATTCGCGGACCCGACCGTCACGGTCCACCGGCAGAATTTCCGGGTGGGCCCGCACCAGCCAGGCCGGAGGCGTCGCGGTGGGTGTGCACAGGACCACCTTCAACCCTTCGGCGGCAATGGTCTCGATGGCCCGGTCCAGCCAGGACCAGTCAAATTCACCTTCACGCGGTTCGAGGCGGCTCCAGGCGAACTCGGCGACACGCACGCAGGTCAGGCCAAGCGCTTTTTGCTGCCGGGCGTACGTCGTCCAGCGGTCGGGAGGCACATGCTCGGGATAGTCGCATACGGCCAGCTGCAAAGTCAGGGGAAAAGTATTCAAATCAGTCTCCAGTGTTCAGCATGGAGAGGCGGAATGTTCCCGCCCCTCCTCTGGGCTCGGTTCAGCCCTTGACGGCTCCCGCGCTGAGCCCTCCCTGCCAGTAGCGCCCCAGGGCCAGAAACGCCAGCACCAGCGGCAGAATGCTGATGAGAGCGCCCGTGACGATCATGGTGTAGAGCCGCTCGGTGCCGGTGGTGGTGTTGTTCCACACCGACAGGCCCAGCGTGAGCGGGTAGAGCTCGGTGCTGTTGAGCATCATCAGCGGCAAAAAGAAGTTGTTCCAGCCTGCCACGAAAGAGAAGAGCGCCACGGTCACCACCCCGCCCTGCACGAGCGGCAGACCCAGCTGCCAGAAAATGCGTCCTTCGGAGGCGCCGTCGATTCTTGCCGCCTCGATCAGTTCGTCTGGAAAAGCGCTGTCCCAGAAAAGCCGCATCAAATACAGCCCGAAGGGGTTCACGAGGCTCGGCAAAATGAAAGCCCAGGGCGTGTTGATGAGGGGAAGCCCGCCCGCGCTGATTTTTTGCATGATCAGAAAGAGTGGCAGCACCAGGGCCGTGCTGGGCACCATAATGGTCCCCAGGATCAACGCGAAGAGCGGGTTCTTGCCCTGAAAGTGGTACTTGCTGAAAGCGTACCCGGCGGTGGCGCAGGTCAGGGCCGCGCCCGCCGCGATGGCCGTGGCGTACAGCACGCTGTTCACCAGCCAGCGGGTAAAGATGCCGTTCTGGTGCGTGAAGACCTTCTGGACATTGTCGAGCAGGTGCGAAGGGCTGGCGAACCACAAACCGAAGGTGGAAAAGAGCTGTCCGTTGTCCTTGAAGATCGTGACGAACACCCACCAGAGGGGCAGCAACGAGTACAGTGCGAATACTCCCAGCAACAGCAGTTGCAGCGGCGTGAAATTGCGCTCCAGACGAGGTGCGCGCGTTTTGCCGCCGCTTGAGGCGGGCGTGCGGATCGCGCCGCTCACGCGCGCTCTCCCAGCCGCGCGTAACGCAGTAAGATGCCGCTCAGCACAAAGGTCACGAGCGCAATCAGGATGGCCATGGCCGCCGCGTAGGCGTACTGGGTATCGCGTGCCGCCGCCAGGTAGATGTAGGTATTGGGCGTGATGTTGTCGGGCACGTATCCGAGAGGGCGCAGCACGAAGGGTTCGCTGAAGATCTGCATGGTCCCGATGATGCTGAAGATCACCGTCAGCAGAATGGTGGGGCGCAGCAGCGGCAGCTTGATGAAACGCGTCAGGTTCCAGCCGTCGGCACCGTCGATCTTGGCCGCCTCGTAGATATCACCGGACACGTTCTGCAACGCGGCGTACAGGGTGATCATGTTGTATCCCGTCCAGGTCCAGGTGACGATGTTCGCCACCGACCACAGAATGACGCTGGACGACAGCAGGTCCACGCCCGGCTGTCCGAAGTGCGCCAGGGTCTGATTGAGGGGCGACAGGTTCTTCGAGTACAGGTATCCCCACAGCAGACCGGCGATCACCGTCGGAATGGTGTAGGGCAGATAGAAGACCGTACGAAACACCCGCTGCGCCCGACCCTTCACGGCGTCAAGAACGATGGCCAGGGCCACCGCCAACCCGACCATGAGGGGCACCTGCACCAGACCGAACAGGGCGATGTTACTCAGCGACTGCAAAAAGGCGGTGTCCGACAGCGCCCGCGCGTAGTTGGTCAGCCCACCGAAGACGTCCTGCGCTGGCCCGAAACCCACGCGCTTCTTGATGAACAGGCTCAGATACAGCGCGTAAAAGACCGGTGCGAGATAGAACACCGTGAAGGCCAGCAGAAACGGGCTGAGAAATAACCAGGGCGTCAACCGGTGACGCATAAAGCCTCCCTTCTACAACGCGCCGATGCGGTGTGGACCGTAGACGCCACCTTGCGCAGGATCACCGGGGTACGTTGTCCGCACGCGCTGTATCCGCATCGTCGAACGTGCTCTTTCACGAAGGCTGAGGATCGAGCGGGATCAGCCCGGAGGGGCGCGCTCGATCCTCGCGGCGTTCATCACCGGACGGTGTAGCCGTCCTTGATGGCAGCGTCGCGTGATTCCTTCTGCCAGGCCGCCAGGGCCTGGTCCGGTGTCAACCTGCCCTTGAGCATCGCGTCGATCTGCTTGTTGAAGTTGTCGTTCACGGCCGGGAACCAGGGCGCCCACTGGAAGTTGACGTTCACGCCCTCGGAAGCCTGCGCGTAGACCTTGTTGATGTCCTGTCCGCCAAAGAACTTGATGGGCGCGCTGTTCTTGTCTGCCAGGGCGGGCAGCTTCAACCCAGCCTTGGCCGCCGGAAAGAGACCGCCGCCCTTGAAGTTGGTCTCGACGGCGCTTTTGCTGGCGTTGAGCCACAGCGCGAAGGTCATGGCCGCCTGTGGATTCTTGCTCTGGGTGGTAACAGCCATGCTGCTGCCGCCCCAGTTACCGCTGGCTACCTTCCCGCCCGCTTTCCACTGCGGCAGGGGCGCCACACGCCAGTGGCCGCCGCTCTTGCCCTGCATGCTGCTGGCGTAGCCTCCTGGTCCCCAGGCCGCCTCGAAGTTGGTTGCCACCTGTCCGGCGCTTGCCGCGTTCCAGTAATCGGCCGTGAAGGCCGGTAAGGTGCCGACGTATCCCTTCTTGATGAGGCCGTTCCAGTAATTCAGGACCTTCTTGCTGCTGGGATTGTCGAGCGTCTGGACCCAGGCGTCTCCTTCGCGTTTGAAGAACTGCCCGCCGTCCGCCCAGGCGAGCGCGATGAACCAGGGCGCGAAGGTCGAGTAGAAGTTGCCCATCTTGACTTTGCCGCCCGAGGCCTTGTGGAGCGCTTCGGCGGTTTTGGCGTACTCGTCCCAGGTGGTGGGAACCTTGAGCTTGTACTGATCGAAGATGTCCTTGCGGTAGACCATGGCAAACGGTCCGGTGTCCTGCGGAACGGCGAAGACGGCCTTGCCGTCCGGACTGACCTGGCCCCAGGTCCAGGGCACGAAGAGGTTTTTGGCGTCGTTCACACCGTACTTGGAAAGATCGGCCAGACCGCCGGTGTCCACGAAGGCGGGCACAAAGCCGTATTCGATCTGCGCCACGTCCGGTGCGCCGGAACCGGCCTTGATGGCCGTCTGCAGCTTGGTGTAGGTCTGCGGTCCGCCGCCCAGGTTGGTGACTTTCACCTTGACGTTCGGATAAAGCTTCTCGAATTCCTTGACGGTCTGCTCCAGACCGGGCACCCACGACCAGACTTCCAGGGTGACATTTCCGTTGACCTTGCCCAGTTTGGGCTCCTGGTAGCTCTGGGCGCCGGCGACGCTGGCGAGGGTCAGGCTGACGAGCAAAATCCGTGGGTTCATGAAGTACCTCCTGTACAGTGAGCAGCGTCGTGAGCGTCCGAACAGCCCGGGGGCACCTTCGGAAACCGGTTGCTTGATGCGCTTCGTTCAGCTTACATTACGAGCAACCGGTTTCTCAACTGAGGCGGCCGAGGTACACATGCATAAGAAAGCGTCCACCATCTATGACGTCGCCCGGCAGGCGGGCGTGTCCGTCTCCACCGTTTCACGTGTCCTCAACGGCAGACAGAGTGTCGATCCCGGATTGCGCGCCCGGGTTCAGCAGGTCATGCAGGAACTGCGCTTTCGCCCCAACCGCCTGGCCCAGAATCTCTACCATCACCGTTCCAACCTGCTGGGCTGCGTGCTGCCCGACATCACCAGCCCCTACTTCGCACAACTTTTCCTGGAACTCGAGACGTACGCATTCGAGCGCGGGTACACCGTCTTCCTCGGCAACACGGCCAGCGACATCAACCTGGAACGCACTTACCTGCATACCCTGGCCGAGCAGCAGGTCGACGGCATCCTGCTGCTCGGCGGGCGCAGCAACACCTGCGGCGTGACCCAGGAGGACGTCACCGACCTGCACGAACTGATCGAGCGGCTGCCCATCGTCACCGTGAACGGTGATCTGCCGGGGCCGGTCGTGGTGTCAAGCGTCCGGTCCGATGAGGCCGATGGGGCGCGTCAGATTCTGATGCATCTGCGCAGCCAGGGGCACCGCCATGTCGCGTTCCTGGGAGGACTTTCCGAAGTCACCAGCACCGTCGAGAAACTGCGCGTTTACCAGGAACTCTTTCCAGACGCTCCCGCCGCGTGGACCCAACTGACCGGCCTCACCCTGCACGCGGGAAAGCATGCCCTGAGCCAGCTGCTTGAGGCGCCCACCCGACCCAGCGCCGTCGTGTGCGTGAGCGATCTCGTGGCCCTCGGGGTACTCACCCAGGCACGCACGCAAGGCGTATCGGTTCCCGGTGAGCTGTCCGTTGTGGGCTTCGACGACATTCAGCTGGCCGAGATGGCGTTTCCACGACTTACCAGCGTGAGCCACAACTACGCCTTGCTGGCCCGGCAGGCCGTCGATCAACTCATCGCTGCCATCGCGGGCGAGGCGACTCCCCGCCACGTCACCATCCCGACGAAACTGGTGATTCGCGATTCCGTGCGCTCGCTCGCGGCCGATCAAGGCAAAGGAGGCAGGGGCGCTGCCCGGCGCCCGGTTTCCTCCAGCGGCCCGGCCTCCGACTGAGGCCAGCCGGGTTGCCCGACCCCGCCCGGTCAGGCCTTCACCTTCAGACGGTCACCAGATTGAGTCCGCAAGCACGCAGTTCCTCCAGCGGCGCGCTTGCGGCACCCCGGTCGGTGATGAGCTGTGACACCGCCGACAGCGGCGCCACCGCCGCCGTCGAAATTTCACCGAGCTTGCTGTGGTCAGCCACCACAATGGTCTGGCGGGCGTTGCCCACCATGCAGCGTTTGATCTCCGCTTCTTCCAGATTGCGACTGGTGATGCCTGCCTGCACGCTGACGCCGTTGCAACCCAGAAAAAGCTTGTCGGCATGCAGCGAGGTGATCAGCTGCAATCCAAAGGGATTGACGAGCGAGTGCTGCAGGCGCCGAAGCGTCCCACCGGTCACCACGACGGTCACGTTCGACTGTTTTTCCAACTCGAAGGCGATGTTCAGCCCCGAGGTCACGATGGTCACGTTGCGCAGCAAGGGTGACAGCGAGCGGGCGATTTCAGTGCAGGTGCTGCCGACATCCAGAAAGACCGTGTCCCCCTCTTCGATCAGGGCAGCAGCCGCTGCGCCGATGCGGCGTTTTTCCAGCGAGCGCTGTTTGCGTGTTTCCTCCAGGGGCAGCTCGGCATGGTCGGCAATCGGACGCAAGGCGCCACCGCGCGTGCGGTGAATCAGGCCCTGTCGGTGCAGGATTTCCAGGTCGCTGCGGATGGTGACTTTGGAAACGCCAAGCAGCGTCGAGAGTTGATCAACCGTAACGCGCTCGCGCTTGTCGAGTTCAGAAAGGATGACGCGCAACCGCGCTTGCATTTTCTTTCCCCTTTCGTAACTTTCGCTTCAAGCAAGACTAACGAGCAGCGGGAACGCTGTCAACTTGACGGGCACCGACACCGGTACCAAGTCGTGGCGTGAAGAGTGCACTGGGTTCATCCGCGCGCTTCAGCGCGGCCACACCAGTTGCAGCAGTGGCCAGCCGAGCAGCAGGACGACCAGCCCGACCAGCAGGACATTCACCAGCCGATTGTACCGCTTGGCCAGCGCGGCAAAATATGGACTGCGTCGACCCAGCCAGGCAAACAGCGCCGCCGGCAGCAGCAGCAGCAGCGCCACTTCCGCGACGATCAGCACGAACACCTTGGTCACCCGTTCAGCCTAGCGCGTGAGGGCGGGCCCAGTGGCCCGCCCTCATGTCACGTCTGGCTCGTTCACAGACCGGGCGCCTCATCCGGATACTGCCGACAGGGCCATGTGAACGATCATCTTCAGGCCAGCTGGGCCAGTACGACTTCCAGACGCGCTTTCTGGGCCCCAAAGTCAGCGACCCGGCGGCGTTCCTCTTCAATCACCTCGGCGGGAGCGCGCGCCACGAAGCCCTCGTTGGAAAGCTTGCCGGTGGCCTGCTGAATCTGCTTGTCGAGTTCCGCGAGGCGCTTGCGCTGACGTGCCGTCCATTCGGCCAGATCGACCGTGCCTTCCAGCGGAGCTACCACGGTCACACCCGAATCGACGGCGCTGAGAGTCTGCCCGCTCAGGGCGTCCACCAGGCCGACCCGCGCGATGCTCTCCACCACGAAGCGGTTCTCCCGGACCATGTCCGCTGCCTCGCCTTCCACCACGATCTCCAGCCGGTCCTGCGGTGAGAGGCCCAGTTCGCTCTTGAGGCTGCGTGCCGCCGAGGTGGCCGAGCGCAAGGCGTCAAAAGCCGCGGTCGCCTCGGCATCGAAGGCTGCCGCGTCGTATCTGGGCCAGCTGTGCACGGCGATCTGGCGCTTGTGGTCGAGATTGGCGTAGATTTCGCTGGTGATGAAGGGCATCACCGGGTGCAGCAGCTTGAGAATGCCTTCCAGCACGGACGTCAGGGTCTCGCGTGTGGCCGTGTTGCCGTCCCGCAGCGCCGGTTTGGCCGCTTCGATGTACCAGTCGCAGAACTCGTCCCAGGTAAAGCTGTAGGCAGCGCGAATGGCGGCGCCCAGATCGAAGGCGTCCAGGTGCGCGCTCACCTCACGCACGGTGTCGTTGAAGCGGCTGCGAATCCAGCGGTCGGCAAGGGTCGCCTCGCCTGCCCGAGCTTCTGTCTGCAAATTGAGCATGGCAAAGCGCGCCGCGTTCCAGAGCTTGTTGGCGAAATTGCGGCCCTGCTCGTAGCGACGCGGATCGTGCTTGATGTCCTGCCCACCGGTCGAGAGGTACGCGAAGGCGAAGCGGCAGGCATCGACACCGTACTGATCGAAGAGCTCCAGCGGATCGACGCCGTTGCCCTTGCTCTTGCTCATCTTCTGCCCCTTGGCGTCGAGGTACAGACCGTGCAGCAGCACCGTGTGAAAGGGGGCCTGCCCGGTCATGTGATAGCCCGCCATCTGCATTCTGGCCACCCAGAAGAACAGGATGTCGTAGCCCGTCACCAACACGCTGGTGGGATAGAACTTGCGGTAATCCTCGCTGTCGGTGTCGGGCCAGCCCAGCGTGCTGAAGGGCCAGAGGTTCGAGCTGAACCACGTGTCGAACACGTCGGGGTCACGGCGCAACTTCAGGTGCGCGAGCCGCGGGTCCTGGTCGCAGTCCAGGTCGGGATTCTCGGGATCGGGCACGTAGATGTTGCCCTCGTCGTCGTACCAGGCGGGAATCTGGTGCCCCCACCACAGCTGGCGCGAGATATTCCAGTCGCGGATGTTCTCCAGCCAGTCACGATTGACCTTTTCGTAACGCGGCGGCACGATCTGCATCTCACCGCGCTCCAGGCCATCCAGGACTTCACGCGCAATGCCCTCCATGCGCACGAACCACTGGGTGCTGAGAATCGGCTCGACGGGCACCTTGGTCCGCTCGGAAAGACCGATGGCGGTGACGTGGTCCTTTTCCTCCAGCAGGTCTCCCCCGTCGCGCAGCGCCGCCACCACTTTCTTGCGGGCCTCAAAGCGCTCCAGGCCCTGAAACGGCGCGGGCACCAGCTCGGAAATCGCCAGGTTGCCGCTCAGGTCGATCACGCTGGGCCGCGCGAGGCCGTGACGCTCACCGATCTCGAAGTCAGTCGGGTCGTGCGCGGGCGTGATCTTGAGGGCGCCCACGCCGAACTCGCGCTCCACCGCTTCGTCGGCGATAATCGGAATAAAGCGCTCGGTGAGCGGAATACGGGCCAATCGGCCAATCAGGTGCGCGAACCGCGCGTCCTCGGGATGCACGGCAATCGCCTGATCGGCAAAGATCGTCTCGGGGCGCACGGTGGCGATGAGAATCTCGCCGGCCTCGCCGTTGCTGGCCGACAGGGCGCTGTCCTGCAGCTTGTAGCTGAGGGTGTACATCTTGCCCTTGCGTTCCTCGCGGTCGACTTCGAGTTCGCTGAGGGTCGTCTGGGATGCCGGGTCCCAGTTGACGATGCGTTCACCACGATACGCGAGGCCCTCGTGATACAGCCGCACAAACTGCGCACGCACCGCCCGGCTGAGCCCCTCATCCATCGTGAAGCGCTCGCGTGTCCAGTCCGCGCTGATTCCCAGGCGCTTGAGCTGTCCGGTGATGGTGCCACCCACGTCGGACTTCCAGGCCCACACGCGCTCCAGAAACGCATCACGGCCCAGGTCGTGACGTGCTTTTCCCTCTTTTTTCAGTTCACGCTCGACGGCCACCTGGGTGGTGATGCCCGCATGATCGGTGCCCGGCAGGTACAGCGCTTCGAAGCCCGCCATGCGCTTGTACCGGATGAGCGTATCGATGATGGTGTTGTCCATCGCGTGACCCAAATGCAGACTGCCATTCACGTTGGGCGGCGGAATCACGATGGTGAACGGCGGCTTGGCGCTCGTGGCGTCGGCCCGAAAGGGCTCCTCGGCCCAGCGCCGCGCCCACTTGGGCTCGATGTCTTGCGGTTCAAACGATTTGGGCAGTTCGTTCATGACAGTTCCTCACTTCACACGGCGGTCAAGCGACGCATTCTTGGGCAGTCGCGGCAATCAGGTCCAGCAGAGTGGGCAGTTCCGCATCCATCCCCCAGTCGAGGCCCGAGTGTTCCAGGGGTGCGAAACGGTGACGGAAAATGTACTGGCCCTCGGCGAAGTGCTCCCAGGCATCAGGCGTTCGGTCGGGCGCTTCCAGCCAGTAGTAATGGTTCATCTGGCACCTGACCTCGAAGACTTGTGCCCGAGATGCAAGGTACACGGGGGCAGAGACGGGAATGAGGCCCGCTTCCTCGAACACTTCCCGAACCGCGCCCTGTGCGGGCGTCTCGACGGCCTCCACACCACCGCCGGGGACTTGTACGCCCGCGTCCGGGTACTCCTCGGTGTGCTCGAACACCAGCACTTCTCGCCGGGAGCGCGTGACGTAACACACCGTGCGTTCGCGCAGATTGTCTGCTCGTGCTGCCGCCCTGGCTTGTGCTAAATCACTGAAGCGCATCATTGGCTCCTTCCAAAACAAGACTTTTCAAAAAACAAAGACATCTCGCCCGCTGTCACTGCGGACGAGATGCACGTGTTCCGTGTTTATCCCGTGGTACCACCGCGCTTCCGCCCGGTATGCCGAGCGGCGCTCATCGTGCGCTGTAACGGGCGCTCCCGGCGGTTCTAGTGAAAGCCGTCAACCGGCTTCGTTCTTCCGCGCGCTCCCGGGCGACTTTCTCCGCTTCGCATCCCAACCCCTTCTCAGCTGCCAGGGTCTCTCTGTGGGCGCCTCAACGGGTACTCCTCCCGATCCTCGCTTCCGCAGTATACCGCGCCCGCGTTCCAAAGACATCTGCCAGACCGCTCAGTTCAGCACCCGAGCCTTGCTGCCCATCGTCACGTCCTGCCAGTCAGCCCGAAAAAGGTAGGGCTGCGCTTCCTCGCTTCGGGTGTACCACACGCGCACGCCCCGGTTGGGAATGGTCCAGGGAGAAAGCCGCGCCCACTGGCCGCTCGGGAGGGCTTTGATCGGCGTGCCGCTGCCGTCGTCGGCGCGCAGCATCAGCCAGCCATTCTGGTCGGCCGGTGACCAGCCGTGCAGGAACAAGGTTCCGGGGCCGATGTTCTTGACCCGCGCACCGGTTTCTTCGAGGTGCAGTTCGATGTCCGGTCGCTGGGGTTCTTGCGCGCGCTGCCAGCGGGGAAAGGCGTGCACGATTTCGGTGGTCTTGCGGGTCCGGCGCACCTTGAGGTCAGGCCAGTACTCGCCGATCAGCGCGAGGGCAAAGCCCGAGCCGATCAGCGCGACATTGTCGGCCAGCAGACCGCTCCACAAGAGCGCGATGCCCAGGGGCACCAGAAAACCACGGCGGTTTACCAGGCTGGAGCGGCGCAGCCGCACGGTCCGCACGGCCCACCAGACCAGCATCACGACTGCCACCGTTGAAACCAGCAGTGGGTAGGTCAGCTCGGTCACCCTTGCCTCAGCATCTCGAACACCAGGTGGGGCAGTTCCTCGCCCAGCAGCTTTTCCCAGGCGGTCTGCACGGCATTGAGCGAGCCGGGCAGCGCAAAGATCAGCGCGCGCTGGCCGTGTTCGTTCTCGGCGAGGCCGCCCACCGCGCGCGACAGCATGGCCGCCCCGCGCACTTCCGGGTAGGAAAGCATGCGAAACAGTTCCCCGAATCCGGGCATGGGCTTGCGAATCAGGCTCTCGATCACGGGAATGGTCACATCACGACCGGTGATGCCGGTGCCGCCGCTGGTCAGGACGACCTGCGCCCCCTGCATGAAGCCGGTTACGGCAGCGCGAATCTGGTCGGCTTGATCTTTCACGACCGCGTAGCCGGTGACTTCGTGTCCGCCGGCGCGCAGTTGGGTCTGCAAATACTGCCCGCTGGAGTCGGTCTCCGGAGTGCGGGTATCACTGATGGTCAGCACCGCGGCGCGAATGACGCTGGGCGCCTGCTGCTGATGACTTTCGCGGGCCATGCGTCCACTCTACCCACGAAGGGGGGCAGGGTGACGGTGAAGCAATGACCCATCGACGCGCCGCGCCCGTTCTGGCAGCCTTCAGCGGCCCGCACTGAGCACGGCGCGTGGGCGTTCGGGCAGCTCGCGCCAGTCGGTACGCGTCAGCAGCGAGCGGGGCTTGCGCAGCTGCAGGGACAGCCAGATTTCCGCCTGGGTGTACAAAAACACCCGGTATTCCCCGCTGCCACCCTCCTTGACGCACTCCAAAGCCAGAATTTCCAGCTGCTCGCTCAGGGTGTTCAGGGCCAGGAAGCGCGCGGCCTCAGCACCGCTCTCAGCAATTTCCTGGGTGAGCGGCGAGTAGGCCTCCGGGGTGCGCGCGAGGATGCGCGCGCCCTGCTGCACCTGGGCTTCTTTCAGCAGGTTGTGGCAGGGCAGGCAGGGCAGGCTGCGGCTCGGCGTTCCGCAGACCGGGCAGCGGTCCCAGCCTTGCCGCTCACGCCACAGACGTGCGCGCGTGATGGCCTCGGCCGCGCGCAGGGCACTCTCGCGCACGCCTTCGGGCACGTGCTCGACCAGCTCGGCCGCGCGCGCCTTGTCGGGCGGCGGAAGCGGCTCGGGCGGGCGCACCTCCTCGGGGTGATTCCAGGTGCCCACCGCGAAGCGCAGTTCGCCGACGCTGTCGTCGCCCAGCTTGGCCTGCAGCCGATCGAGGAAGACATGACGCTGCATGGTCAGGAAATTGGCCAGCACCGAGTCCTGGGCTTCCACGAACAGCACCCGTCCCTGCTGGGCGCGTGCCCGGGTCAGGCGCGCGAGCTCTGGGCCGACCACCTCGGGCCACAGCAGCACCGCGCGGGCGCGCGCCACGCCGCGCGCCAGCCGGTTGCGGCTGAGCGTCTGTGACAGCAGCAGGCGCCAGTCACGCGTGCCCCCGGTGCGCCGGCGCGTCACGCAGACCCGCCTTGCCAGCTGAATGACCCGTCATGCGCTGCGTAGCAGCCGGCCGCGCCGGGCACGGCGTCGGTGCCGGTGATGAGGGCCTGCGGCAAGGCGCGCGCCAGGCCCAGCAGAAAATTGCGCCGCTGCGGATCGAGTTCTGCCGTCCAGTCGTCGACGAGGAGTACCGGGGGTTCGCCATAGCGTTCGGTGAGCAGGTCGAGTTCGGCTTTGCGCAGCGCGAGTGCGATCGTGCGGGCCTCGCCGCGGCTGACAAAGTCGCCCGCCGGAAAATCGTCGAGGCGCATCGCCAGATCGTCACGGTGCGGCCCCGACAGGGTCACGCCGCGCGCGAGTTCCTCGTCGCGCCGCCGCAGCAGGTCCGCGTGAAAATCCTCGGGCGTGGTGGTCTCGTCAAGGTTCAGCGTCAGCGCCTTGTGACCGCCCAGCGCTTCGTGCGCTTCCTGCGCCAGAGGGGTAAGGCGCGCGAGCACACGGCGGCGCAAACTGAGGATCTCCGTGCCCAGCTCCACGACCTTGGCGTCCCAGACATCGAGCGCCCAGGGCTCGGCCCGCCCCTCGCCCACGCGCGAGGTCATGGCGCGCAGGGCAGCGTTGCGCTGCGCGAGGTGACGCTCGTAGAGGCTCAGCTGATGGGCGTAGCGCTGGCTGAGCCTGGAAAGCAGCGCGTCGAGAAACGTGCGCCGCACGCCGGGCGCACCGAGGATCAGCTCGCTGTCCTCCGGGCGGATCCACACCGCGCTGCCCGGCGGCAAGGCCCCGCTCCGGACGCGCACTCCGTCCACCTTGGCGACGCGGCGCCCCCGCCCCAGGCCGACTTCCAGAATGCTCACGCCGTCCTGACGCTCCAGATCAGCACGCACGTACGCCTCACCGCTGCCGCGCGCCACAAGCTGCTCGAGCCGTCCCGCTTCGGTGAGGCCCGTCAGCACCAGGTAGGCTGCTTCGAGCAGGTTGGTCTTGCCCGCACCGTTGGCGCCTGACACGCTGACCAGCCCGGCGGGCAGTTCCAGGGTATCCGGCGTCAGGTTTCGGAAGTTGAGGGTGGTCAGGGCGCGCAGCCGCACCCGGCCATTGTAGGGCAGCCGGGTCCTTTCCGCCGCCCGCCTTTCCGGGTCCGTACAATGGAGTCATGGATTTCGTGGTCGTCTCGGGGCTCTCGGGCGCGGGCAAACATACCAGCCTCAACGCCCTGGAGGACGCCGGGTTTTACGCTGTCGACAATCTGCCCCCGCATCTGTGGGAAGCCATGTACGACCTGGCGCTGACGCGTGGTCTGGGCAAGGTCGCGGTGTGCAGCGACGCGCGCACGCGCGACTTTCTCGACGCGCTGCCCCCGAAGTGGGACGCGCTGCGGACGCGTGGTGGGGTGCGCCTACTGTTTCTGGAGGCCAGCAACGAGGTATTGCTGCAGCGCTACAACCTCACGCGCCGTGCTCATCCGCTGGGCGAGCCGAGCCTGCTGGTGGACTTCGAGCTCGAACGGCGTCTGCTGGGCGCACTGCGTGAACGGGCCGACAACGTGATCGACACGACCGAGCTTTCGGCCAAAGGCCTCGCCGAGCGGGTGCTGGGGCTGCTCGGGCTGGAAACGGACTTCGAACTCCGCCTCCAGTCCTTTGGCTTCAAGCACGCGCCGCCACGCGACGCCGACCTGGTCCTGGACGTGCGCACCCTGCCCAATCCCTACTACCAGGAGCACCTGCGCCCCAAGAGCGGCCTGGAGGCGGACGTGGCCGCGCACGTGTTTTCGGAGGGAGACGCCTTTTACCGCCAGGTCGAGGCCTTTATACGTGACAGCGCCACTCGGGCACGCGCGGCGGGACGGCGCAGTTACAATGTGGCCATCGGCTGTACCGGAGGACGGCACCGCAGCATCGCGGTGAGTGAGCGTCTGGCGCGTGATCTGCGCGAACTGAATGCCCGCGTGGTGAGTCACCGGGACACCGACAAAGGCGAGGACCATTGAAACACGAGCACCTTCGGCACAACCTGCGCGCGCCCTCGGGGGAGCGGGTCCGTGACGCCGGCTTGCGGGCACGCAAATGGATGGCGCCCGGCATGCACATCAAACGCTGGGTGAGCGTGCTGATCGTGTGCGCCTTCTTTCTGGCAGTGGGTTTTCTGCACTTCGTGTGGACCGGCCCGATGCACTGGGTCGCCACCCGCTGGATTTTGTGGCTCAACGCCGTGGGTGATCCTGACGTGTTGCCGCTGTGGGTGGTGGGCGGTCTGGTGATGACCCTGGCGTTCGCGGGCGCGATCATCAGCGTGGTCATGCTCAACCGTTCGATGCTGCAGGCCACCGGCACCAAACCATCCGAGGTCGTGGACCACATCTACACCCGCAGAACGCTGGCGCGCGGTCCGCACATCGTGACGCTGGGCGGCGGCACCGGATTGTCAAACCTGCTGGCGGGCCTCAAGAACTTCAGTTCCAACATCACCGCGATCGTGGCGGTCAGCGATGACGGCGGCTCGAGTGGCCGACTGCGCAAGGACTTGCAGATGATCGCGCCCGGCGATCTCACCGACTGCTACGCCGCGCTGTCCGATTCGCCCGTGCTGGCCCGGTTGCTGCTGCACCGCTTTCAGCGCGGCGAAGGCCTCGCCGGGCACACCTTCGGCAACCTGATGCTCGCGACCCTCTCCGAGGAGCAGGGCGGTCTGGCCTACGCCATGAGCGACGTACACGAGGTACTCAAGGTGCGCGGACAGGTATTCCCGGCCACACCCATGCCCGCCACGCTGGTGGCTCACCTCGAGGACGGTTCGCAGGTGCGCGGCGAGAGCGCGCTGCAACGGGAGCGCGCCGGTCGCCGCGTGCTGCGCATGAGCCTCGACCCGGTCGAGGTACCCGCACTGAGCGAGGTGGTGCGTGCCATCGACGAGGCCGAGCTGATCGTGATCGGTCCGGGCAGCCTGCTTACCTCGCTTATTCCGGCAGTGCTGGTTCCGTCGGTCGCCCACGCCATCTGCCGTTCACCCGCCAAGCTGGTGTACGTGGCCAACATCATGAGCGAGCCGGGAGAAACCGACGGACTCGACCTGGAAGCCCACGAACGCCTGCTCTCCGATCACCTGGGCCGCACTCCGGACTGGGTGCTGGTCAACAGCGCTCCCATCGGCATGGCCGTACGTGACCGCTACGCCGACGAAGGTGCTCACCTGTTGAGCAGCCGGGGCGCTTCTCCTGCCTTTCGTTCGCGCGTGCGCTTCGCTCCGGTGCTGCGCGAGGGCACCGGGCAGCATGACCCCGACAAGCTGGCCGCGGCACTGCTGCGCCTGCTGACCCGCCAGAAGTGAGCCGCGCCTCCTGGCACCTCTTGCACTGACTGCACTGACGCTTCGGCAAACAGGCTATAATTCCGCGCGTGACCGACGCGCCGCCCGCCGTTTTGCTTGTGGTTCCCGATCCTGCCGGCGACGTGCGTGGTGACGGCAGCTACGTCCTGCCCAGCGCGTTGCTGAGCGGCATGGAACGCAGCGTTGACTTGCGTGAACTGCGGGCCGAGAACGAGGGTGGCAAGCTGCGGCTGGTCATCGGCCTGGGCGGCGCCGACAATCCCTGGAAGGCCCCCAGTGGTTTTTCGGCACCGCTGCTCGACGTGTTCATCAAAACGGACTTCGGAGGAACCCGTGAGCTGGCCGACACCGGCTTCACCACACCGCCCGGCAGCGGCTGGCACCTTCGCTATCAAATCAGCGGTTTTGGAACCAGGGCCTGGAAAGCCAGCCGTGAAGGCTCCGTCGCGCCTACAGACGACCGACCCGTCGTGCAGCTGGAAGGCAGTTCGATCATCGTGAACACCAACCTGCCCGCCGGTCGGTACGGATACTGGGTGACCAGCCGGGTCTACTCGCCGCTCACACCGGACGGTTACCTGCCGCCGCGCGTGGGTGGCGACAGCGCCAGCCTGTCCGTGGTGCGCTCGGGAATGCCCAGCGCCGTGGACGTGCTGTTCGGCGACGACCAGATCCGCACGTTTCACGACCGCGTCCTGCCGATCAGCGGTGAGCTGCACGACCGTCGTCCACTGGCCCTGCTGGTCCTGGCCGGCCTGGCACTGTTGCTGGCCGTGATCGCGACGGTGCGCGCGTGGCGCAAGCAGTGAAGTCGGGGCTCATCGCCCAGGAGCGCCGCGCGTGAGCAGCCGGTCGCTGCTGCAGACGACCGGGGCCTTTTCGATCCTCAGTTCGACGCTGCTGATTCTCGCCGCGGCGGTCCTGTGGGGTCTGCTGGGTATTTTCGGCAAGTTCGCGCTGGCGCAGGGACTTCACCCGCTCGAAACCGCCTTCTGGCGAGCCGTGCTGGGAGGCTCGCTGTTTGCGCTGCACGCGCTGGTGACCCGGGCCCCCTTGCCGCGTGGCCGCGACCTGCTCGTCACGGTGGTCTTCGGGCTGACAGGGGTGAGCGTGTTTTACGGGGCTTACCTGCTGGCGGTGCAGGCCGGTGGTGCCAGCCTGGCGAGCGTGCTGCTCTACACCGCGCCCGCGTTCGTGGCCCTGCTGGCCTGGCGTTTTCTGCACGAAAAGATCGGCAGACGCGAACTCGTGGGTGTGGCAATCACCATTGGGGGAGTCGCGTTGATCTCGCTTGGTGGTGGCTCGGGCGTGAACGTCACCCTCGCGGCGATGGGCTATGGGCTCATCAGTGGTCTGACGTACGCGCTGTACTACCTGTACGGCAAGGCCTTCTTTTCGCGCTTCGCGCCGCACGCGCTGCTGGCGGTGGCATTGCCGGTCGGAGCGCTCGGGCTGCTGCCGCTCGTTCCGTTCGAGCACAAGTCACCCACGGCGTGGGGCGCCCTGCTGGCAATCGCACTGTTTTCGACCTACCTGGCTTATCTGGCCTATGGCTTTGGCCTGCGGGGACTGAACGCCACCCGTGCCAGCGTCATCGCGTCGCTGGAACCTGTGGTCGCCACCGCGCTCGCGGCGCTGTTGTTCGCGGAGCGCTTCACGTCCCTGGCACTCTTGGGCGCCGCGCTGGTGATTCTGTCGGCCCTGGCGCTGTCACTCGCTCCCCGGCGCGGCGCGTAGGTGAGGAAAGCAGCTCACCTACGCCTCCCCTCTGTGCGCCCTCGGCTCACCGGATCGACACTCGTCGTCCGCCTTTGTGCCCGAGCATTCCTGAGCCGGGCAGCTCAGCGCCCGCCTGTCAGTCGCTGAGCTGCCCGGCCGGAACCAGCTCGAAACGCCACTCGAACGAGCGGTTCCAGGGAAGCGAGGCTTCCTGTAAGAGGTACAGACGGCCCATCCGCACCGGGAAATACTCGCGGGCCAACCGGGTGAGTATTTCCGAGACCTGCGGACCGACGAGGTTGGCCTCGGGAATAGCCCGGCGCAGCTCGGCGCGCACTTTGGCGCTGAAAATCACGTCGTTGGCATACTGACGCGCGAGCAGGGCGTCTTGGCGCACGGTGAAGTCCGGTGACTCACGCGCCGCCTCGCTGAGATAGATCTTGGCGTGCGCGAGCGCCGTACCGATATTGTTGCCGGGCGTTCCCCAGGCGGCCAGCGAAGCCATGTCCTGTGGGCGGTTCAGGGTCTGCAGGTCACTCCACATCGGAAAGTTCCCCAGATTCACGCTGCGCACGTCGGCAACCGCCACCGGACCCGAGCGCATCAGCTGCGAGATGCGCAGGGCGGCGGCGCGGGTATCGCCGCCGTTGTAAACGTACAGGTACAGGTCGCTCGTGGCACCGGGTCGGGTGCCGCGACCACCGAACGGGGTCAGGATGGGCGCTTCGACGGTCGGAACGACACTCCAGCCCGCCGCTTCGGCGTGCAGGCGCACGCTTTCAGTCAGCGCGATGCCTTCGTACTGCGCTACACGCGCCGCCTGGGAGGCGTTGCTGTATTCGACGCTGAGGCGCGCTCCTTCGGGGGCCAGGGCCCGCGCGGCCAGCGAAGCGAGTACCTCGTCGGCACCCGGATACACCCGCACGCTCGCCGGGGCGTCCTGGCGCAGGCGGGCGCCTTCCTGCGGCGCGGGCGAGCCGGTCTTGGCGTCGTCCCAGGTGATGTGCAGTTCGGCAAACACACCCTCGCGGGCCCACTCGATCATGCGGCGCGCGACCTCGTAATTGCGCGCCCGGTTGATAGCGTCGGGTTCGCGTGGCAGGGTGATGAAGGCGTACACTTTCTCACCGCGCGCGTACCAGGCACGCACGCTTTGCAGGCGCGCCAGGACTTCCTCGACCGAAAGTTCACTTGTGCGTGACTGCACCAGCCCCCCGTACGCCAGCGCGTCAAGCGAGATGATCAGCGTGCCGGGACTTTGCGCGGCCAGCCACCGCGTGAGCGCTTCGGGATCGGCGCCGCGCGTGGCGTCGCCCAGCAGGTCAGGCGAGGGCGCGCTCACATACTGACCGGACAGGGCGGCGATTTCAGATGGCAGCGTGGACGTGGCCGGCCGTGAATCGAGGGGCAGCAGCACGACCTGGGCGCCCGCCCAGGTCGCGAGGGTCAAAGAGAGGGAGAGCAGGCGTCGCATTACCGGGCAGTCTACAAAGCGACCTTGAGAAGACTCCGAGCGAGATCTTTTGGGCAGGGTGCAAACTGAATCGTCGCAAATGATGGCAATGCCCGTGAGGTTTCGCCGTATCGTGACGCCATGTCAGTGCGTGATCTGTGGCAACTCGCGTTCCGTGGCCTGCTGCGCCGACCCGTCCGTACGGTCCTGACGGCGCTGGGCATCACCGTGGCAGTCGCCAGCATGGTGATTTTCCTGTCGCTGGGCGAGGGCCTGCGGCGCGTCTTCGCGCAGGAACTGAGCAATATCGGCCCGGACGTCCAGGTGTCGCTCAGCGGCTTCACTCAGGGCTTCACCCCATCCCCCGAACTGCCGGAGGCAGATACCGTCGCCCGGCTCGAGGGCCTGCGCTCGGAACTGGGCATCGAGCGCATCACGCCCGTGGTCATCGGCGTGCGCGGCGGACTTGATCCCTCGCAGAGCTACGTGCTGTACGGGCTGCCTGCCGCACAGGGCGTGGCGGCGGTGTTTCCGAACGTTCAGGCCGCGCAGGGCCGGCTGCTGCGTCCTCCGGACGAAAATCAGGCGGTGGCGGTCGTAGGTGCCAAAGCTGCCGAGAATGCCGGGCTGAAGCTCGGCTCGACCTTGCGGCTCAACCGCCGTGACAGCGTGCAGGTGGTGGGTATTCTGGCCCCGGCAGGCAGTTTCACCGATTCGTTCATCCTGTTGCCCATTCGCACCCTGCAACGGGCTTCAAGCGCACAGGGACGCGTCTCGACGGTCGCACTCAAACTGCGCGAGCCCACCACTGCACAGGCGGCGGCAAAGACCATCACCGAACGGCTGGAACTCGAAGCGCAGACGCAAGGCGACTTCCTGCGTTTCGTGGACCGCGCCCTGCGCATTTCCGACGCGGTGCGTTTCGGAATCTCACTCATCGCCCTGATCGTGGGCGGGCTGGCGGTGGCGAATACCGTAATGATGGGTGTGTTCGAACGGACCCGCGAATTCGGAACGCTGCGGGCGCTGGGCGCACCTCCGGTGTTCGTGCGGCGGCTGGTGCTGACCGAGAGTCTGCTGCTGGCGCTGGTGGGCGGTGTCGGTGGCCTGCTGCTGGGCGCCCTGGGCATCTGGGGTGTGAACCTCTACACCCAGAATCTGGCGGGCATCAACGCGGCCGCATTGACGTTGCGCCTCACCTTGCTGGCGCTGGGCATTTCACTGCTGCTCGGCCTGCTGGCCGGGCTGCTGCCCGCACGGGCCGCTTCGAAAATGCGCATCACCGAGGCGCTCGGACGAATCTGACGGCGAGGTGGCCGCCAGGCCCGCAAACCCATTCAAGACTCACGGAAAGGCACCACATGCTCGAACTTCGGCAGGTCACCAAGACGTATCCCAGCGGCGAAACCTCCATTCACGCTCTGCGCGAGGTCAGCCACACTTTCGGCCCGGGGCTGACGGCGATCGTCGGGCCTTCCGGCAGCGGCAAGAGCACTTTACTGAACCTGATGGCCGGGTTCGACACTCCTTCCCGAGGCGCGGTGCTGGTGAACGGACAGGACCTGGGAGGGCTGAGCGAGGCCGGACGGGCCGCCTTGCGGCTGCGCCACTTTGGTTTCGTGTTTCAGAGCTACAACCTGGTGGCGATCCTGAACGCCGGTGAGAACGTCGAGTTTCCGCTGACCCTGCTGGGCCTGGCGCCCGCCGAGCGACGTGAGCGAGCAAAAGCGATGCTGGAACAGGTCGGGCTGGGCCAACGCACGCGTCACCTGCCCCCGCAGCTTTCGGGCGGCGAGCAACAACGGGTGGCGATCGCCCGCGCCCTGGTCACCGGGCCCGATATCATCCTGGCCGACGAGCCGACCGGGAACCTCGACTCCAAAACCGGCAGCGCCATTCTGGAACTCCTGGTGCAGCCGGCCCGCGACGGCAAAACGGTGGTGCTGATCACGCACGATCCGGAGGTGGCCGCCCGCGCGGATCAGGTGCTGCACATCCGCGACGGTGTCCTGCAGGAGAACGTGGCCCTGAGCGTCCCGCTTCCGGCGGCAGGCCGCTAGCATGCGTCGATGCTGCCGCGTGCCGAGGCCCTGATTTCGCAAGCCGCACTGCAACAGAACCTGCAGCTGCTTTCGCGCCATGCCGGCGCGCCCGTCCTGCTTCCCGTCAAGGCAGATGCGTACGGGCACGGCGCCGTGCTGGTGAGCCGCGCAGTGGACGAGCTGCCCGAACTGTGGGGTTACGGGGTCGCTTCGGCCGATGAAGCGCTCGAACTGATCGAGGCGGGCGTGCGCAAACCGGTCCTGCTGCTGACTCCTGCGCCCGGTGAGGACCTGCCCGAACTGTCAAAACTGGGCGTGCGGGTCACGGTGTCCTCGGCACGCGAGTTGCGCGGGCTGCCGGCTTCGGCGCGCGTGCATCTCAAGGTCAATACCGGCATGAACCGCCTCGGAGTGCGCCCCGCCGAGGCCGCCGACGTGGCCCACGCGCTGGCGGCACGCGGGCAGCTGGAAGGAATATTCACGCATTTCGCCAGTTCGGAGGGTCCGGACCTCACGCGTGCCGAAGCGCAGCTGAGCGCCTTTCGTGAGGTCCTGAGCACCGCGCCGAGGGTGCTGGCGCATGCCTGCAACTCGGGTGGGGTCTTCAATTTCGGTCGCCGCGCCGCGTTCGATCTGATCCGGCCGGGCATTGCCGCTTACGGATACGCGCCCGATGCGCACCTGAAAGGACAACTGCCGCTGCAGCCGGTGCTGCGTCTTCGCGCGCGGATCGGGCACGTTCACCGGGTACAAGCCGGTGAGGCGGTCAGTTACGGCGCCCTGTGGCGCGCCGAGCGTGAGAGCGAGATCGCGGTGCTGGGCATCGGTTACGCCGATGGCTACCCACGCCCCGCGACCGGGCGGGCGCAGGTGATCGTCCACGGAGAGATGCGTCCGGTGGTGGGGCGCATCTGTATGGACCAGTGCATGGTGGACGTCAGCGGCCTGAACGTGCAGCCGGGCGGCTGGGTGGAAGTCCTCGGGCCCGGTCCGATCGACGCCGACCACGTGGGCGAGTGGTCCGGCACCATCAGCTACGAGGTGCTGACGGGCATCGGGCGACGTGTCCGGCGGACACTGGTGCCGGTGGAAACCAGGCGTGGCATGGCCTGACCTGCGCAGTTCGTGAAGCGGACACCATTGGTACACCGGATCGCCTCGGAGGACTGGCCATGCCGCCCGAAGTGCAGCAGCAAACCAGCGTCCGTTCACGCGGGAGCCTGAAGCGCTCCGCCGGACCTCACGTTTACGCGGCGGGAGCTTCGCCACGTGTCCAGGCGGCGTAGGTTCGCAGGGTTTCCCAGGCCGCGCCGCTGGCCAGCACGGAGCGGGCAAGCTCCACACCTGCGCGGAGATCATCCGACTTTCCGGCGAGGTAGAGGCCCGCTCCCGCGTTGAGCGCCACGATGTCCTGCTGCGCCTGCGTGCCGCTCCCTTGCAGGAGGTGGCGCGTGATCGTGGCGTTCTCTTGAGCGTCGCCGCCGGTGAGGGCACTGCGGGGATGCAGCGGCATGCCGAGGTCCTCCGGGTGAACCACGAAATCACGCACCTCACCACCGCGCAGTTCGGACACGGTCGTCGGACCGCACACCGTCAGTTCGTCGAGGCCGCTTCCATGCACGACCAGTGCGGCTTCACTGCCGAGCAGCCGCAGGACCTGCGCCAGCTTGTGGGTCAGTTCGGGCTGGAACACGCCGATGACCTGATGCGTCGCTCCCGCGGGGTTGGTGATGGGTCCCAGCATGTTGAATACGGTGCGGGTTCCCAGCTCGGCACGCACCGGCGCCGCGAAGCGCATGGCGGGATGGTAATTGCGGGCAAACATGAATCCCACACCCAGTTCGTTCACGGCGCCCGCGATGACTTCCGGGGTCGCTTCGAGGTTCACGCCGAGTGCTTCGAGCAGGTCGGCACTGCCCGCACGGCTGCTTGCGGCGCGGTTGCCGTGCTTGGCGACCCGCACGCCCCCCGCCGCGACAACGAACGCCGCCGTGGTGGAGATGTTGAAGGTGTGCGCGCCATCTCCGCCGGTTCCGCAGGTGTCGAGCAGCACACCGCCACGCGCGATGGGCAGCTTCACCGCGAATTCACGCATGGCACGTGCGAAACCAGCGATTTCCTCGGGCGTCTCGCCGCGCACCCGCAAGGCCGCGAGGGCCGCCGCGAGACGCACACCGCTCATGTCTCCTGCCATGACTTCACGCATGAAGCTCGCCGCTTCCTGCTGGTTGAGGGCTTCACCGTTCATCAGTTTGCCGTGGGTGCTCAAAGGAAACTCCTGTCCGCCTTGCGCCTTCGGCGTTCAGCGAGGAAAAGGCAAAATAGCGAAGTACACGCGCCTCAGCTCGGGTCCGGTGAATCGGTCAACGCCAGGAAATTCGCCAGCATCGTCAGGCCACCCTCACTGGCAATGCTTTCCGGGTGAAACTGCACACCGTAAATCGGCAAATCGCGGTGACGCAGGGCCATCAGGGTGCGCGTGCCGTCGGTTTCGGTCACCCAGGCGGTGGGAATCAGGGTGTCGGGCAGGTCTTCCACGACCAGGCTGTGGTAGCGCGTGACGGTCAGGGCTTCGGGCAGGCCGCTGAAGACATCTTCTCCCCGGTGTTCGATAACGCTGGTTTTGCCGTGCATGGGAATTTTGGCCCGCACGACCTTGGCGCCGAATGCCTGACCCATGCTCTGGTGACCGAGGCACACGCCCAGCATGGGGTACTCACCCTTGTACCGCTCGATGACGGCCACCGAATGTCCGGCTTCGGTGGGCGTGCAGGGACCAGGAGAAATGACGATGGCGTCGGGGTTGAGCGTGCCGATCTCTTCGAGCGAGAAGGCGTCGTTGCGCCACACGGTGAGGTCGGCGCCGAGTTCGCCGAGGTACTGCACGAGGTTGTAAGTGAAGCTGTCGTAATTGTCGATGACCAGAACGCGTTTCATACGTGGACCTCGTACGGAAGGTGATGCTCGTCAGCGCACACACCACGAATTCCCCAGTGTGCGCGGGGCGTTTTAAAAAAGGTGATTTCCAGATCGCTCGTTGCCAGCCTCACACCGGCATGCAGCGAGCGACAAAGTTCGTTCATCAGCCGCTTTCCTGGTTCCGTGGCGCGGCCCCCGAACATCGGGAGTTCCGCAATCAGGTCGTGCTCGCTGCGGTTATCCGAACAGATGAAGTCTGCCTCGTTCTGCAGGACAGAACGGTGAAACCGCTTCTTTTCAGGCAACTTCAGGACACGCATCAGGCACCCGAGCATGGTCTGCAACAGGAGTTGCGGCCCTCTGCCATGCACACCGGACTCTTGCAGCGGCGCCATCACAGACCCTCACTGGCAAGTTCGACTGCCCGCATCAGGGCCGCAGCCTTGTTGATCGATTCCTGGTATTCCTCGGCGGGGCTGCTGTCCGCGACCACACCGCCACCCGCCTGAATGTGCATCATGCCGTCCTTGATGACCATCGTGCGCAGGGTAAGCGCCATGTCAAGGGCGCCGCTGTGGCTGATGTACCCGAACGCGCCGCCGTACGGTCCGCGCCGGGTGGATTCGACTTCCTCGATGATCTCCATCGCGCGGATTTTCGGCGCGCCGGAGACAGTGCCCATCGGCAGGACGCTCGCGAGTGCGTGCAGGGGCGTCTTTCCGGGCGCGAGCCGGGCGCGCACGCCGCTCACGAGGTGCATCACGTGGCTGTACTTCTCGACGCTGAAGGCGTCCTCGACCTTGACGCTGCCGTACTGCGCGACGCGCCCGAGGTCGTTGCGGCCCAGGTCGACCAGCATCAGGTGCTCCGCGCGTTCCTTCTCATCGGCGAGGAGTTCGCGTGCGAGCGCTTCGTCCTCGGCCGGGGTCTTTCCGCGTTTGCGCGTTCCCGCGATCGGTCGCGTGACCACCGTTTCGCCGTCGCTTTTCAGCAGGCTTTCCGGGCTGCTCGCCACCAGCGTGACGTCCCCGAGATCGAGGTAGCCCAGGTAAGGACTGGGGTTCAGGGCGCGCAAGGCCCGGTACAGCGCAAAGGGATGCGCGCTGAGCGGCGCACTGAAACGCTGGCTGGGCACCACCTGAAACACGTCCCCGGCACGGATGTACTCCAGGCAGCGCTCGACGGCGGCCATAAAGCTTTCGCGCGTGAAGTTGCTTTCAAAGGTGGGCTTGCGGGTGGGCCGGTCTCCGGGTACGCCCGGCAGGGGCCCGCGCAACTGGCGCACCAGGCGGTCCACGGTGCGCTCGGCGCGTGAAGCGTCG
Organism: Deinococcus peraridilitoris DSM 19664; assembly: GCF_000317835.1. NCBI lineage: Bacteria > Thermotogati > Deinococcota > Deinococci > Deinococcales > Deinococcaceae > Deinococcus > Deinococcus peraridilitoris. The sequence continues at coordinate 412,717 of NC_019793.1, forward strand.
TCATCGACGGCCACGACGAACAGCCGGTGCGCCAGGTGATCGAACACCACCATGCCTTCCGGGACCACGAACAGCGCGTCGGGCACTCCGAGTTCGTCAGGGTTTTCCTCCGGCAGGCGTTCGTACGAGCGGATCAGGTCGTAGCTGGTGTACCCGACCGCGCCGCCCACGAACGCCGGGAGGCCCTGCGGAATCTCGACTTTGCGCACCACCTTGTCGTACAGCAAGGCAAGCGGGTCCTGCGTGGTGTGTTCTCCTTCGCCGAACACGCCGCTCAGGCGAACGTGGCCGCTTCGGTACTCGAAGCGGCCACGTTCGCCCACACCGATGAACGAGTACCGCCCAAGGCGCTCACCCGCTTCGACGGATTCCAGCAGAAAGCTGGGGCTCTGGGCGACTTTCAGGTACGCGGTGACGGGCGTGTCGAGGTCCGCGAAAAGTTCGCGGACGCGGACGGCAGGTTGGGCAAGGGTTTCCACGAAAGTCACTTCCTTCTGGGGAGACAAACGTCGGCTTCTGGGAGGATGGACATCTGGGGATACAAAAAGCCGCCCAGGCGATTGTCCTGGGCGGAACACGAAAGCAGAGCGGCACCCAGGACTAGCTGGGCCACCACCACGGGCGCAGGGCGCAGATGTCCGTGCTCGCGGGCCGTACAGGACCCGGAAACGAGACGGCGCGCGGCGCGTTCATGGCTTCAGGATAGGCCGACACCGGAAACCAGGCGCCCTGAGTTGTCTAGCCGGGTCGAACACGGCGGCCGCCTGCCTCCAGGGGCGTCTTTTACGCTCCGGGCCCAGCACACGTGGCCGGCCTGTTCGAGACTGCACCGACCCCTGCTTTAAACTGCAGCGACATGAAACGCTGCGCGGTCCTCCTGCCCACCGATGGGAAGCGCGTGCTGCTGGGCCTCAAGAAACGAGGCTTTGGTCAGGGAAAGATCGTCGAGCTCGGCGGCAAGATCGAACCGGGCGAGTCACCCGACGACACGGCACGGCGCGAGCTGCACGAAGAGTCCAACTTGCAGGCCCTGGATACCCACGCGGCCGGAGAGGTGATCTTCGAGTTCTCCGCACGGCCTGACCTGAACCTGCACGTTTTCGTGTTCGTCACCCACCGCTGGGAGGGCGTACCCTGCGAATCGGACGAGATCGCGCCGGAGTGGTTCGAAACGGCGGCCCTGCCTTACGCGCGGATGTGGGCCGACGCGCCGCACTGGCTGCCACAGGTCCTGCGTGGCGAACAGGTCAAGTACCGGTTCGTGTTCGCCGATGATGGCGAAACCATCGCCCAGATCACTCTCCTGGAGGAACACGCTCACTGACCCCTGCCTTACTCGCGCAGGGCTACGGCCAGATCATCGGACGTGGTGGCCTTCCAGCCTGCCCACTCGATCCACAGGTCACGCAACCGTTTCACGGCGCGCAGGAGTGCCGCCTCGACCTCGGGCGTCAACTGGCCCTCGGCCATCGCCCAGGCTACCGTGAGGTCAACCTTGGCCCACAGGAAACGGCTGGAGTGCCCGTAGGTTCCGTCGTAGACGTAGGCGACGTCCAACCAGTCGAATTCACCGAAGCGTGACCAGATCATGTCGGAAATCAGCGCGTCCGACGAACGGCAACGCTTGGCCGCCTCGTCGATTCCCCGTTCACGACACTCCTGCTCGGCGATCAGCTCGATGTCGCGCTCGGCGGTCTCCCGAAAGGCGGCCTCGATGGCGCGGCGCGCCTGGCATTGACTGTCGTTCATCGTCGTCAGTGTACGCAGGCCTGGCTTGCACGAGTCTTACGAGAATCGAAGGGCCTCTTTAGAAAAGTCCCGCCTGGCCGTGGGGCTCTGGACATTCAGCGTTTGGTGAGAAACACCGTAATCCGGTGACAGGCCGAACCGTACATTGGCGTGGTGAGTGCCCTGTTCTCGTCTTTGTCGTTGCGTGATCTCAGCTTGAAAAATCGTCTGGTCGTTTCCCCGATGTGCATGTACTCGGCGAAAGAGGGACTGGCCAATGACTTTCACCTCGTCCACCTGGGCGGTTTTGCGCTGGGCGGGGCGGGGATGATCGTCGTGGAGGCCACTGCCGTGAGCCCGGAGGGACGCATCAGTCCCGATGACCTCGGCTTATGGCGCGACGAGCACATCGCGCCGCTCACCCGGATCACCGACTTCGTGCGCGAGTACGGCAGCTTTAGTGCCGTGCAGCTCGCACACGCCGGTCGCAAGGCCAGCACCTACGCACCCTGGAAAGGTCGCGGGGCCGTGCCCGACATCGGGGGCGGCTGGAGCGTCCTGGGACCGAGCGCACTGGCCTACTCGGACATTTACCGCACACCGCGTGAAATGACACCAGAAGACATCGCGCGCGTCGTGAACGATTTCCGCGACGCCACCCGGCGGGCCATCCTGGCCGGCTTTGACGCCGTGGAGATTCACGCCGCCCACGGCTACCTGCTGCATCAGTTCCTGTCTCCCCTGTCAAATGCACGCACCGACGACTACGGTGGAAACTTCGAGAACCGTACCCGGTTGCTGCTGGAAGTCACGCGGGCGGTGCGCACGGCCTGGCCGAGCCACCTGCCGCTGCTGGTCAGGCTCTCGGCGACCGACTGGGTGGAAGGAGGCTGGAGCATCGAGGACACAGTGCGCGTGAGCGCAATGCTTTCACTCGAGGGGGTCGACGTGATCGACGTGTCCTCGGGCGGCCTCAGTGCCGATCAGCAGATTACGGTCGAACCTGGTTACCAGGTGCCGTTCGCGGCGCGCGTGCGGGCCGAGGCCGGCATGAAAACCATGGCGGTCGGCCTGATCACCGAACCTCTGCAAGCCGAAGCGGTGGTCAGTGAAGGCGCCGCTGACCTGGTGGCCGTCGCGCGGGCCTTTTTGCGCGATCCGCACTGGCCCCAGCATGCCGCGCACGTCCTGGGCGTCGACATCCCCTGGCCGGTACAGTACGAACGCGCCAAGCTCTGAGGTCCTCTATGATTTCTGGCTGCAGGCACCTTCTGGTCTTCAGCCGGAACACGAAAAACGATCCGGGTCGTCAGATTCAGCCCCGTCCTTCTGGCCCTAGGCGAGCGCGGGTTTGGGAGCGCGGCGGATGCCCTGCGAAAGCGCTCCGGCTGCCAGGGACAGGATCGCCGCGGCCACAAAGGCGGTCCCGTAACTGCCCAGCACGTCGCGCGCCACGCCGCCCAACCAGGCGGCCAGGGCGGCACCCAGCATGTGTGCGAAAAAGACCCAGCCGTAGACTATACCGACGTTGCCGCGCCCGAACGTGTCCGCCACAAGGGCCACGGTGGGCGGCACGGTGGCAATGTAATCGAGGCCGAACAGCACGGCGAAGGCAATCAGACCCGGGCCAGGCGGAATGAACAGCAGCAGGAACAGGCTCACGCCACGAAACGCGTAGTACAGGCTCAAGAGGGCGCGTGGATCGTACCGGTCGGTCAGGGCGCCCGAAGCGATGGTGCCGACGAAGTTGAAGACGCCCATCAAAGCCAGAAATCCGGCCGCGACCCCGGGCGTCAGGCCCTGCTCGGTGCAGTAAGCGATGAAATGCGTACCGATGATGCCGTTGCTGGTAGCGCCACACACAAAAAAAGTGGTTGCCAGCAGCCAGAACGCCCGGGAACGCAGCGCCCGGCGCATGATGCCCACATCCGGACGGATACCTGGCAGGGCCTGGTTTTCGTGCAGTCCCAGCGGTCGCTCACCCATCTGGCCGGGTGAATCGCGCATCAACAGCCAGGCAGGCAGCAGACAGGCCAGCGCCAGCGCACCGATGACCAGCGTGCTGCTGCGCCAGCCCACCGACGCCGAAAGCCCGGCGAGCAAGGGCAGAAAGAGCAGCTGCCCGGCCGAGCTCGCCGCGCCGAACAGCCCGGTGACCAGGCCGCGCTTCGCGACGAACCAGCGCGTGGCCACCGTGGCACCCAGCACGCTGCCGACCAGACCGGTGCCCAGGCCGCTGAGGAGCCCCCACAGCAGGTAAAGCTGCCAATAATTGCCGATCAGGGCGCTCAGGCCAAAACTGACACCCGTGACCAGCAAGCCCAGCGCCGTTACGTGCCGGGGTCCGAAACGGTCCATCAGGGCGCCGCTGATGGGCCCACCCAGGCCGAACATGATGAGGCCCAGCGAAACGGCAAAGGACAACGTCGCGCGTGAATAACCCAGATCACCTTGCATGGGCAGCAAAAATACTCCGGGCGCGCTGCGTGCTCCGGCGGCCAGCAGCAGGACCAGGGCGGTGACCGCGACCACCACCCAGCCGTAAAAAAGGCGCTGTTTTGCGATCGTCGTCATGTGCTGCTCCTTGGTCGCTGCCCACTTCCGCGCAGTCCCGAAAGTATACCTTTTCTCAATGTGCACGCCGTGTCCGCGCCGCTTTATAAGCGGTGCGCGTGGTACAACAGCACCACGTATCAGGCTGCCGTCCACCGTGCGTTCGTTCAGGGCCGGCGGGAAACTTTTTGAGCGCGCGTCACGTACTTAACGTCACAAGCTTACCCTCACAAGGAGGAATCCATGAGTATTCTTGAACGCCTGTCCCGTCTGCTTCGTGCCAATGTCAACGACATGATCTCCAAGGCCGAGGACCCCGGCAAGATCATCGAGCAGTCGCTGCGCGACATGCGTGACGCTTATCAGCAGGCCCGCAGCGAGGTGGCCGAGTCGATGGCGCAGCTTTCGAAGCTGGAACGCGAACAGAACACCAACCAGAAAATCGCACAGGAGTACGGCAACAAGGCCGCTGAAGCGCTCAAACTGGGCAGCGAGGATCTGGCGCGCGAAGCGCTGCGCCGTAAAAAGAACCACGAGGACCTGGCAGCCGGTTTTGCCGACCAGGTCAAAGTCCACCAGACGACCGTCGATCAGCTCAAAACGCAGTTGCGGGCGCTGGAAGCCAAGATCGACGAGATGGAAGCCAAGAAGGAACTCCTGCAGGCCCGGTCCTCGACGGCCAAGGCCAGCGAGACCCTGGAGCGCATGAGCGGCTTTGATCGCTCGCAGGGCGCCCTCAACGCCTTCGACGAGATGGAGCGCAAGGTCGCTGCCCAGGAAGACCGCGCGCGCGCCATGGGTTCGCTGCGCGAGGAAGGTGACATCGACGCGCAGCTCAGGAATCTGGGCCGTGACGCCGAAATCGACGCTGAACTCGAAAAACTCAAGCAGCAGATTGGTGGTTCCAGCAACAGTTGAGTTCGGTGGAGCAAATATCCATGATGGTCCGGCCACCGGGGCGAGCGAACTGCTCGCCTTCTTTTTTGCTCAGGTTGCCTTGTTCAGGTTGCCTTGCAGGGACGTTTGCCGGAAACGGCTCACCAGAAAACAGTAGACTGAATCCAGTGAACGCTGTTTCTTGCGTCCTGGCATTCCAGGGCGAGCATCCCGCCGGGAGGCGCCGGAGTGTCAGGCGCCCCAACACCGGGCTGGCCCCTCAGGCCTTTCGTCTCCCTTTCTGTAGCTCGTCAAACCTGTCAGATTTGACAGTTGTGCGGAGAACCTCTTCCCTATGCTGAACAATGTGTCTTTCCGTGAGGTTTCGCGCGCGCTTGCCGTGTTGCTCTCCACCCTCGCCCTTGCTGCGTGCGCGCCGCGCGAAACTGCGCCCAGGCAGGCGACGGCCTCGACCAACGTCACGGCGGTGTCGTTCTATCCGGCCCAGGTGGGCCTGAGCTGGAGCTATCTGCCCGAGGGCGAAGCGCTGACCAGCCCGCCCTACACCCTGGCCTCGCAGGGCGCCACGTTGTTTGGTGACCAGGCCGCACTGGCCTTTCGTTTCTCCGGACGTGGGGCCGAGCAGACAAACTACCGGCAGATCAGCGACGACGGTCAGTTTCTGCTGGGCTTCACCAAGCCAGGGCTGACCGTGACGCTCACTCCTCCGCTGCGTGAGTACCCGCCCGTGAATGCCTGGCGCGCCGGCCTGTCCTGGTCGGGGCAAACGACCGTCCGCGTCATCAGCGACAACAAAGTCGTGCAGGAAGGCACCGTGCAATACCGCTACACCGTGCTGGAAAAACGCAACGTCAGCGTACCGGGCGACACCCGTGACGTGTGGGTCATCAACCGTCAGATCAGCGGCAGTGCTGCGAGCCTGTTTCCGGAGGCCAACCAGAACTTCTGGTTTGCACCTTACGCCGGCGAGATGCGCACACCCGAAGGGCTGCTGCAGATCAGCCGGAACTACCGGGGAAGCTGAATGTCGCGCTCTGCGAAGGCTGGGCAGCAAGCGTTGCACGGCCGTGATCCACTTCGCCCAACCGGAGGTTTGTAGTGCTCGAAAACATCAACTCACCCGACGATCTCAAGAAACTTTCCAGGGAAGAGCTGCCCCAGCTTTCGCGGGAGCTGCGTGACGAGATCATCCGGGTGTGCTCGCTGGACGGCGGCCACCTGGCGTCCAGTCTGGGGGCTGTCGAGATCATCGTCGCGCTGCACTACATGCTGAACTCACCGCGTGACCGGATCCTCTTCGATGTGGGACATCAGGCTTACGCCCACAAGATGCTCACCGGTCGACGTGACCGGATGCCGACCATCAAGAAAGAAGGCGGCCTGTCAGGCTTTACCAAGGTGGGCGAGTCCGAACACGACGCCATCACGGTCGGGCACGCGAGCACTTCGCTGGCCAACGCGCTCGGCATGGCCTACGCGCGCGACAGCCTGGGTCAGGACTACCGCATCGCGGCGGTCATCGGTGACGGCGCCCTGACGGGTGGCATGGCGCTGGCTGCGCTGAACACCATCGGCGACAGCGGCAAGAAAATGCTGATCGTGCTCAACGACAACGAGATGAGCATCTCGGAGAACGTCGGCGCGATCAATAAATTCATGCGCACCCTGCAGGTGCAGAAGTGGTTCCAGGAATCCGAAAGTGCCGGCAAGAAGACGGTGGGCGCCCTCAGCAAGCCGCTGGCCGACATGCTGTCGCGCGCCAAGGACAGTGCCCGGCACTTCTTCGATCCGGCCAGCGTGAACCCGTTTGCCGCGATGGGCCTGCGTTACGTCGGCCCGGTGGACGGTCACGACGTGCGCGAACTGGTATACCTGATCGAGAAACTCAATGAGCTCGATGGTCCTACCATCCTGCACGTGGTGACCAAGAAGGGCAAAGGCCTGCCCTACGCCGAAGAGGACCCCATCAAGTGGCATGGTCCGGGCAAGTTCGACCCCGCTACGGGCGCCTCACCCCAATCGAGTGCTTACAGCTGGTCCAACGCCTTCGGTGACGCCGTCACGGCGCTGGCCAAGGAAGACCCGCGGCTGTTCGTGATCACCCCCGCCATGCGTGAGGGCAGCGGACTCGTGAAGTACAGCCAGGCTCACCCCAGTCGCTACCTCGACGTGGGCATCGCCGAGGACGTCGCGGTGACTGCCGGTGCGGGCATGGCCCTGCAGGGACTGCGGCCGGTCGTGGCAATCTACTCGACCTTTCTGCAACGCGGTTACGATCAGGTCGTCCACGACGTGGCCCTGGAGAACCTGCCCGTGATTTTCGCGGTCGACCGGGGCGGCGTGGTCGGCGCGGACGGTGCGACGCACAACGGCGTGTTCGATTTGAGTTTCCTGCGCTCCATTCCCAACGTGCAGATCGCCCTGCCAAAAGACACCCGGGAGCTGCGCGGCATGCTGCGGGGCGCGCTCAAGGTGGGTGGGCCGGTGGCCATCCGCTATCCGCGCGGCAACACCGACCGCGTACCCGAGGGTGAGTGGCCCGAACTCGCCTGGGGAAGCTGGGAGCGGCTGCGGGCGGGGGACGACGTGGTGCTGCTGGCAGGCGGTAAAGCGCTGGAGTACGCACTGGCCGCAGCCGAAGGTCTGCCGGGCGTGGGCGTGGTCAATGCCCGCTTCGTCAAGCCGCTCGATCTGAAGATGCTGCGCGAAGTGGCTCAGCAGGCGCGGGCATTGGTGACGATCGAGGACAACACCCGCGTCGGAGGCTTCGGCTCAGGTGTGCTCGAAGCGCTGAGCGACCTGAGACTGGGTACGCCCGTGCGCGTGCTGGGAATTCCGGATGAATTTCAGGAACACGCCACGGTGGCGCGCGTGCACGCCCGCGCCGGCATCGACGTACAGGCCATTCACACCGTGCTGGCCGAGCTGGGCGTGGACGTTCCGCTGGAAGTGTAGTCTGCAGGTCTTGAGCACGGAGCGCGTGGAAAGGAGCAGGCCACTCGCTCTGTGCCGTATCAGGCGACGCGCCTGCGCTCGGCGACCACTTCGACGTATGTGGTCTTGAATAAAACGTGAGAAATACACTGTGGTGTAGACTCGATCGGATGAACGTTCTTGGCAAAGTCACGGTGCTTCCCAAGCTGCCCGCAGAATTGCGGCGCCTGGAGGAGCTGGCCTACAACCTGTACTGGAGCTGGACACCGCACGCGCAGGCGCTGTATCAGGATCTCGACCCGGCGTTATGGGAGCGCTTCAATCATAACCCGCTGCGCGTGCTGCTCGAGGTGGCGCAGTCGCGGCTGGACGAACTCGCGCGTGACTCGCGTTACCTCGCGCGCGTCCGTCGGGTACTGGCTGACTTCGACGCCTACCTGCAGGCTCCCACCACCTGGGCAAAGCACAACGCCGCCGAGCTGGGGCAGATCGCGTATTTCAGCATGGAGTACGGCTTTTACGAAAGCCTGCCGATCTACTCGGGCGGCTTGGGCATTCTGGCCGGTGATCACTGCAAAAGTGCCTCGGACCTTGGCCTGCCTTTTGCGGCAGTCGGGCTGCTCTTTCACCAGGGGTACTTCCGCCAGATGATCAACAAGGACGGCTGGCAGGAAGAAGCGTACGACGAGCTCGACCTGACCACCCTCCCGATCAAGCCAGCCCGCACCCCGGAAGGCAAGGAAGTGCGCTTGGCCGTTCCGGTCGCCGGTCGGGACGTGCATATCCGGGTGTGGACGCTGCTCGTCGGGCGCATCCCGGTCTACCTGCTCGACACCAACGTCCCCGAGAACAGTGAGGCTGACCGCGCGCTCACCGCGCGCCTGTACGGGCCAGGGCAGGATCTGCGCATTCAGCAGGAACTGGTGCTCGGCGTGGGCGGCGTGCGGGCGCTGCGTCAACTGGGCGTCAACGCCACCGTCTTTCACATGAACGAAGGACACGCCGCGTTCCTGGGTCTGGAGCGCATCCGTGAACTGGTGCAAGGCGGGCTTGACTTCGCTTCGGCCGTCGAGGCGGTCGCATCGGGAACCATTTTCACCACCCACACTCCTGTCCCAGCCGGAAATGACGCCTTTCCGCTGGACCTGGTCGGACGCTACCTGGGCGACTGGCCCGCACAGTTGGGTACCAGCTGGGAAGCCATGACCGAGCTGGCCCGCCACGACCAGCCCTGGGGACAGACTTTCAGCATGACCGTGCTGGCCCTGCGCCTTTCGCGCGCGGCCAACGGCGTCTCGGAACTGCACGGCGAGGTCAGCCGTAAAATGTGGAACTTCCTGTACCCGGGCGCCAGCGAGGACGAGGTGCCGGTGGGCCACGTCACCAACGGCGCCCATACCCTGACTTTCCTGGCACAGAAGCTGCGGGACCTGTACGCCAGCGTACTGCCCGAGGACTGGCAGGAGCGGATCGAGGATCAGGCCATGTGGGAAGCGGCCATTCCCGGTATCCCCGACGAGAACCTCGTGGCGGCCCTGCGCGACCTGAAGCTCGACATGATTCAGTTCGTGCGTGGCCGCCTGCAAGAGCAGCTGCGTCGCAACGGCGCGAGCGCTGCTGACATCAAGGCGGCGGGCTCGGTGCTGTCACCCGAGGCGCTCACCATCGGCTTCGCGCGCCGCTTTGCCACCTACAAGCGCGCCACGCTGCTGTTTCGTGACCGCGCGCGCCTCTCGGCCATTCTGAACGACCCGGCGAGACCGGTGCAGTTCGTCTTTGCCGGCAAGGCCCACCCGGCCGACAATCCCGGCAAGGCCTTCATTCAGGAAATCTACCGCATGAGCCAGGAAGCGGAGTTCCGCGGCAAGATCGTGATTCTGGAGAATTACGACATGAACGTCGCGCGCCATCTAGTGCAGGGCGTGGACATCTGGCTCAACAATCCGCGCCGTCCGCTGGAAGCTTCGGGCACCTCGGGCATGAAGGCCAGCATCAACGGCGCGCTGAATTTCTCGATCCTGGACGGCTGGTGGCGCGAAAGCTTCGACGGGACCAACGGCTACGCCATCGGGGACGAGCGCGAGTTTTCCAGCCTTGACGTGCAGGACGACGCCGACAGCTTCAGTCTGTACGAAACCCTCGAAGACCAGATCGTGCCGCTCTACTACCGCCGCGATGAGCGCGGCTTCAACCACGGCTGGCTCGAAAAAGTGCGCCGCGCCATCATCACGGTCGCGCCGCAGTTCAGCATGCAGCGTCAGGTCATCGATTACACCCAGAAGTACTACCTACCGCTCAGTGCGCGTGCTCAGCAGGTGTGGGCGAACGACTTCGCACTGGCGCGCGAGTTGGCGGCCTGGAAGCGCTACGTGCTGGAGCAGTGGCCGAATACCACCATTCAGGCCAGCGCCGACGTGCCCGCCACTGCCGAGCCCGGCCAGACCCTGAAGGTCCGTGCCCAGGTGAACGCTGCCAACCTGTCCCCGCGTGATGTGCGCGTGGAAGCCATCCTGGAGCGCGAAGGACAGCGCGAACGCGTGGTCCTTTCGCACGGTGGCAACGGCAGCTACGAAGGAGAGATTGCGCTCTCGAACAGCGGACTGTATACCGTATCGGCGCGCATGCTGCCCTCGCGGCCCGAGCTGGCCGGCGAACTGGAGCTTGGGCTGATCAAATGGGCCTGACCTGAAAACTGGAGTTCGGGCCGGGGCACCGCAGTGCCCCGGCCCGGCTTTTGGGAGGCACACTGTCCCACCTTCATGCCCACAGCAACCTGTTAAAGTGGCCCCCATGCACCGTGCCGCCGGGAGGCTGTCATGACGCCCCTCATCACCCGGAAATGGGAACTTCCGCCCACCACGGCCGTGCTGATGGCCATCGTTTCGATTCAGGGTGGAGCGGCACTGGCCAAGTCCCTCTTTCCGGCTGTCGGTCCAGGCGGCACCTCGGCGCTGCGCATCGGCTTCGCGGCCCTGATTCTGCTGGCGATGTGGCGTCCGCGCCTGTCGCGCTACTCGCGCGGCGACCTTGCCACCACCGCGCTGTTCGGGGCGGCGCTGGGACTGATGAACCTGTGCTTTTACGCCTCGATCGAGCGCATTCCACTCGGACTGGCGGTCACCCTCGAGTTCGTCGGTCCGCTGGGCGTGGCGGTGTTCGCTTCGCGGCGCAAGCTCGATTACCTGTGGGCAGTGCTCGCAGGCGCCGGCATTCTGCTCATTTCACCGCTGGCACCGGGCAGCGCCATCGACCCTCTGGGCGTTGGCCTCGCGTTACTCGCCGGTGGTTTCTGGGCAGCTTACATTCTGGTCGGGGCACGCCTCGGGCGCGCCTTCAGCGGCGGACAGGGGCTGGCACTCGGCATGCTGGTCGCTGCGCTGATCGCCCTGCCTTTCGGGGTGGCCGAGGCTGGGGGTTCGTTGCTGGCGCCGCATATCCTGGTGCTCGGCCTGGGGGTAGCACTGCTGTCTTCCGCTCTCCCTTACTCGCTGGAAATGACGGCGCTCAGACGCCTGCCCTCGCGCACCTTCAGCATCCTGATGAGTCTGGAGCCGGCCGTGGCCGCCATGATGGGCTTTGTGCTGCTGCACGAAGCGCTGAGCGGTCGCCAGTTGCTGGCGATGGTCCTGGTCATCGCGGCAAGCGTGGGTGCCAGCCTCAGCGCCTCGTCCAAAAAGCTTCCTCCACCCGAGGGTGGAGGAAGCTGACGCGGCATGGTCCGGGAAGCACCCGACGAGGCTCAGGTTAGCGAACAGGCGGCCGCGCCAGCATTCTCTGAACGCCGCGAAGCTGCGCGCCCGTCAGCTTCAGGTCGGCAATGTCGGTCACCAGTTCCATTTGCAGCTTGATGCCGCCTTCCGGCGGATTGAGCATGTACTCGGAGTAACCGAAGTAGTCGCCCGCGTTCAGCTGGTCGTCCTTGTTGGTGTCATGAACGGCATAGACAAAGTACCAGCCGGGCCCGCGGTTCGGAATGGCGAACGGGCTGGTGGTGCCATCGGTGTCGATCACGAGACTGCCGGACTTGGACTCGTCGTACACCCACTTGCCCTGGTAGTAGTCCGCCCTGACGTGGGTGCCCCGAATCCCGAGTGGTGGACCGACCCGCAGGTTCAGGGCGGTGGTCGCGCGCTGATCGCCGCTCACCCCGGTGATGGGCACGCTGTAGATACCCTCTTTGGCGCTCGTATCGACGGTGAGGGTCAAGGTGCTGCTCGTCCCGGTGGCAGGGTCGGGGTCGAAGCTGGCCCGAACTCCCGTGGGCAGAGTGCCGACGGACAGGTCCACTGCGCCACCGAAGCCGGCCGACCGCTCGATCTTGATGGTCACGCTCCTCGAGCTGCCCTGCTCGATCTGCAGGTTGTTGGCCGGTGACAGCGCGAAGATCTGCGCGCCGCTCAGTGCGGCTTGCACGGCCGCTGCGGCGTTGATCAGCCCGGCGCCACAGCTCTCGCCGTTTGGCGTGTTGCAACTGACCGGCTGCGCGGTGTTTTCCATCAGGCGCTGCAGTTCGAGGGCGCTGAGAGCCGGAGTGACGGCGCGCATCAATGCCGCCAGGCCCGCCACGTGCGGCGCGGCGTACGAGGTTCCGGCGCCGCCGGCATAGGTGAACTGCCCACTGTGGCGCGTGAGGCTCCACACGCCGTCGCCCGGGGCACCCCCCGGCGCCATTACGCTCAGCACCGAGCCGTAGTTCGAATAACTGGCGCGCGCACCGCTGCGGGTGGTGGCGCCCACCGCCATCACGCCCTGGCAATTGGCCGGGAAGGTCCCACTGGCGTTGTCACCCACCCCATCCTTGCCGCCGTTGCCCGCCGCGACCACGATGAGGGGCTTTTTCGGCCCACCCAGCGCCTTGTTGATGGCCGCCTGAAAAGCCGTGCCGCAGGTGCCCTCGCCGCCCAGGCTGAGATTGATGACGTCCGCCGGCGTGGGGTTGTTGGGCACACCTGCCGAAGCCACGCCCGCCGCGTAGAGCAGCGCGTCGATAATGTCCGAGGAGGTGCCGCCGCCAGGTCCCAGCGCGCGCACGGGCAACAGGCGCGTGCCCCAGTTCACGCCGGCCATTCCGACGCGGTTGTCGCTCGCAGCGCCCACGATGCCCACCACGAAGGTGCCGTGGTATGAGGGGCTGGTCGGGTCATCACCGACATCGTACGGATCGCCGTCCCGGCCATCGCCGTCACCTGAGCAGGCCGCTCCGGTATTGCAGTTGGCATTGGTGATGAAGTCGTAGCCGGGCAGGAGACGCTCGGAAGGCAGATCTGGGTGGCTCGCCGCCACGTCGCCACGCCGGTACAGAATTCCAGTGTCGATGATCGCCACGACCGTCGAATTGGCGCCGATGGTGGTATTCCAGGCCGTGGGTAGCCTGATCCCGCCGCTGCCGTCCTGCAAGTTCCACTGCCGGGTGGTGTAGCTGGGATCGTTGGGTGTACGCCACGCCCGGACGATGCGGTCGGGCTCGGCATATTCGACGTCGGGCCGCGCAGCGAGCTCACGGGCCGCGGCCTGCGTCGCCCGGGCGTCGGCGCCGGGAACGCGGTAGACGCCCGCACCGTCGATGGCCAGCGCGCGCACCCGCTCGACCGGCGCGCCCTTCACGCTGAGAAGGCTCAGCGACTGCGCCGAGACGCCCGATTTGAACTTCACGATCAATTGGCCGGCCACGATGTTTTCGGCACTGGTCGGCGACTCCGCAGGGACACCTAGGGTATCGGGAACGTAGCCCACCGTTCCGGAAAAGTTTCCCCGGGTGTTCGGTGCCGGAGGCAGGCTGTCCTCGTCAAGAGGCCCGTTGTTGAGGTTCGTTTGGCCACAAGCGAGCAGGCCGGCGATGAGTGCCGGGGCAAGCCAGCGAAAAGGATGTTTCATTCAGTCTCCAAGGGCACGGTGCCCGAAAGGGATTTGCAAAGACAGGTCATGAGCTTTCACTAAAGCGCTTTGAGCTGATGGTCACATGACGAGGCAGCCCGCGTTTCTCATGGTCGGTTGGGGAACATTACTGACGCGCGATCCAGGCGTGCGCCACCCGCAGCCGGTCATAGTCGTACGCACCCCCCAGCGCTTCGCGCAGCGGCTTGAGTTTGCCGCGCGCGTCGCTCGGCAGCGCCTGCCACGCCTGCTCGATGGCGCGCAGATCGGAGTCGCTGAATCCCGTGGCTTCCTGCGGGGTTACTTCGCCGGCACGCGCCAGTTCGGCCAGGTGACCGCTCACGGTCTGCGCGGTCAATTGGCGCTCGCGTGCGATGTCCGCGATGGTCAACCCGCCACGCAGCAGCTGCAAGGTCACCTCCAGGGTATCGGCCTTGGAGCCGACGGCCACCGCGACGGAGCGCTCAAGCGGCCCCGAACCTGACGCGACCGGGCCTCGAGGCGGGTGTCCTTGCAGAACCGCCAGAAAAGCGTCGCCATAGCGTTCCAGCTTGCCCTGTCCCACGCCGCTGATGGTAGCCAGTTGCGTCAGGGTCTGCGGGCGGCTTTCGGCCATGGCCTTCAAGGTGGCGTCGTGAAAGATCACGTACGGCGGCACCTTCTGGGCCTGGGCAAGCTGGAGACGCAGGGCGCGCAACTCGGCGAACAGGCCCTCGTCGTGGGCCCCGAGCGGCTCGGCCGCGGGCCGCCGGGCACTCTTGACGGGTTTGTCGGAATCGCGGCGCAGGCGCAGCGCGCACTCCCCTTTCAGCAGGGCCCGCGCGGCGGGGGTGACGATCAGGCTGCCGTGGCCACCCGCGTCGGTGGTGAGGTAACCCAGGGCCACCAGCTGCCGGACCACCGATCTCCACTGACGCTCGCTCAGTTCACTGCCCAGACCGTACACGCTGAGCTGATGATGCCCCAGCGCCCGCACGCGGGGGCTGTCCTTGCCCAGCAGAATGTCGATCAGGTGCCCCGCCCCAAAGCGGTTGCCGGTGCGCACCGCGGCGGAAAGCAGCTTCTGCGCGGCCACCAGCGCGTCCCAGGTTTCGCAGGGATTCTGGCAGGTGTCGCAGTTGCCACAGGGAGCGCTCAACTCCTCGCCGAAGTAGCGCAGCAACACCTGACGGCGGCACTGGGCACTTTCGGCAAAGGCCAGCAGCGCGTCGAGTTTCTGGCCCTCGACCCGCCGGACCGGTTCGGGCGCGGTGCTCGACGCGAGCATCCGGCGCACCGACACGACGTCCGCAAGTCCGTAGGTCATCAGGACGGTGCTGGGAAGCCCGTCGCGTCCGGCACGCCCGGTTTCCTGGTAATACCCTTCCAGGCTCTTGGGCAGATCGAGGTGCGCGACGAAACGCACGTTGGGTTTGTCGATGCCCATCCCAAAGGCCACCGTGGCGACCATTACCAGGCCTTCCTCGCGCAGAAAACGTTCCTGGTGGCGCGCACGAACCTCGGGGCCCAGGCCGGCGTGGTACGGCAGGGCACTCACGCCCTGGGCAGCGAGCCACGCGGCGCTCTCCTCGACCGATTTGCGCGACAGGCAATACACGATGCCAGCGTCACCGTCGTGTTCGGCGCGAATGAATTCCAGCAGCTGCCTCAGCGCATTGTTCTTTTCGACGATGCGGTAATGGATGTTGGGCCGGTCAAACGAGCTGATGAACTGCCGGGCGCCCTGCAGGTGCAGCTTCTCGACGATCTCACGCCGGGTGGCCTCATCGGCGGTCGCCGTCAGTGCCAGGCGCGGCACATGTGGATAGCGCTCGGCCAGCACCGCGAGCTGCAGGTATTCCGGGCGGAAGTCGTGGCCCCACTGACTGACACAGTGCGCCTCGTCGATGGCAAAGAGCGACACCTCGCTGCGGTCGAGCAGGTCCAGGAAACGTGGGGTCATCAGCCTCTCGGGCGCGACGTAGAGCAGTTGCAGCTCCCCGTGACGCAGCGCCTCCTCGACTTCGCGCGCTTCATAAGCTCCCAGGCTGCTGTTCAGGTAAGCGGCGCGCACCCCGAGCTGCCTGAGGGCGTCCACCTGGTCTTTCATCAGCGCGATGAGCGGAGACACCACGATGGCGGTAGCGCCGCGCAGCAGGGCCGGCACCTGATAGCACAGGCTCTTGCCGCCCCCGGTGGGCATCAGCACCAGGGCGTCCGCTCCGGCGGCCACGTGACGTACGATGTCGGCCTGCGGTCCGCGGAACGCGTCGTAGCCAAAGACGGTTTTCAATACTTGAACTTCGGGGGAATCAGTCTGGCTCAACACAGGTTTTTAGTCTGCCATTTCGCTGAGGACAGAACAACCGAAAATGCACACCTTTGCTGAACGGCGCTGCCGTCAAGGGGCAGCTTTGCTCCGGATCAGGCGAACTCGGCCACCACCGGAGCGTGATCCGAGGGACGCTCGTTGCCGCGCGGCTGCCGGTCGACCCAGCACGCCCGGCACTCCCGAGCCAGTTCCCCGGAGAGGAGGACGTGATCGATGCGCAAGCCCCAGTTGCGCCGAAAGGCCAAGGCACCGTAATTCCACCAGCTGAATATCCCCTCTGACTGTGGTGAAAGGCGCAGGGCGTCCTGCAGGCCCAGGTCCAGCAGCGACTGAAAGGCGGCGCGTTCGGGCCCGCTCACCAGAACCTGACCTTCCCAGCGCCGGGGATCGTGGACGTCGCGGTCCTCGGGAGCGATGTTGAGGTCTCCCACAACCGCGAGCCGTGTGTGACGGGCAAGTTCTTCTTCCAGCCAGGTCCGCACGTGAGACAGCCACTCCAGTTTGTAGTGGTATTTTGCCGATCCGACCGCCTGACCGTTGGGAACGTACAGGCACACCACCCGGACTCCCGCCAGCGTCGCTGCCACGACCCGCCGCTGCTCGTCGGTGTACTGCGGAATTCCAATCTGCACTTCTGTCAGCGGTGTCCGGGACAGGAGCGCGACCCCGTTGTAGGTTTTCTGTCCCGAGTAGACGGCGCAGTAGCCCAGTTCTTCAAACACCGCGACTGGAAAGCGGGCGTCTTCCAGCTTGGTCTCCTGCAGCGCAAGCACGTCGGGACGGTGTTCTTGCAGCCAGGCCAGCACCTGCGGCAAACGCACATTGAGTGAATTGACGTTCCAGGAAGCGATTTTCACGGTTGCCCGCCAGGGCAGCCGAACTTGGGCATGGCGCGTGGCATGAGGTGATCATGCCACGCGCGGCAGCGTGGTCGTCGGGCGTGTACCTGACTCTCTGTCACCGCCCTACAACTCGCTCGGGAAAAACCGAGATACGCACCATACGGGCCTGCCGGTGGTCCTGGCACCGCCCGCGCTCGACGGGGCAAACACCGCTGGTCCAGAATCATGGAGAATGTTCCGGGAGCATCTGAACTTGTCCGCAACACACGAAGTGAACCGCAATGAAGCGCACCTGGCCGCGCGCAACGTCTGGCTGACAGTGCAGGGTGTCCGGACCTACGCACGCGTGCAGGGCAGCGGCCCTCCGTTGGTGATCGTTCCTGGCCTGGGTTGCAGCCACGTGTGTTACACCGCCCTGCAGTCGGCACTGGCACCTTATTTCGAGGTGTGGGCCTATGACGCACCGGGGCATGGGTACACCCGCGCTGCGCCCAACAGATTCACGACGGTCGAGAGTCTGACCGAGCAGCTGGCCGCCTGGCTGGTCGCCCATGGACTGACCAACGCGACCCTGCTCGGTCATTCGCTGGGGGGTCAGGTGCTGCTTCACTTGGCAGCCCGGCATCCACAACTCACGCCACGGCTGGTGCTCAGCGCACCCACCGGCCTGCAACCTCTGATGCCGGTCGCCCAGCAGGTATGGAGGGTGTTCCTCGATGGGTTCAGGGACCGCCGCTACTACGTCTGGCGCCTCACGCAGTCCTACCTGATCGCCGGACCGCGCCGCGTTATCCGCCTGTACCGCGACCTGCGTCATGCCGGCACCGACGCCCTGCCGCCACAAGTGCAGGCGCCCACGCTGGTCTTGCAGGGCGAAGCGGACGAGGTGGTGCGCAGCCGGGCGCTTCGGCGCCTCGCGTGCCGCTTGCCGCGAGGTCAGCTGGTCTGCATCGAACACGGCCCACACGCCCTGATCGACAAGTATCCGGTGACCGTGACCGAGCTGGTCCGCGAATTTGCGCGAGTGCACTGAACGACTGCACTGAAATTGCCGCTGCGAGAGGCAGCGTTCGGCCCATCAGGCAACGCTCTGTGGAGACCGTGCAGGTGAGCGTTCTGCCACCAGCATCCGGATCAGGCCCAGGCGAGGCCGCTGCCGCGCACCTCGTCTACGGGCGCAGGGCGCCACTGTACAGTCGGACTAATGTCGAGCCACTGAAACGAGCGCTGAGTCGGATTGCACAGCAGCACCTTGAGGCGTGCGGTCGGCACGAACTCCCGCAACAGGGCCCGGGCGATCTCGTGGAGCTCGTGGCATGGCTGTGGTACACCCGGTTCCTGCGGAATGAACACGGCCAGCGCCTCACCATGCTTTTCGTCCAGATACAGTTCGAGCATGTGCCTGCTTTCGGCAATCCTCACGTCCTTGTCGTACACCAACTCCAGCATCACGCCTCCTGGGCAACGAACGCAACGGTTCAGGTCTTCTCCAAGCCAGAGAAGACCATTGATATTGGCGTAGCTGTAGCGAACCAGAATAAAGGGTGATGTTCGGTTCGCAGGGTCACACTTTGAGGTGAGTGTCAAGCTCAGCAGGCGCGCTTCTCACTCGACTCAAACGATTCAGAAACCCCAGTTCCTGCTCGGCACCTGGTACCCGCAATCGGCACGGGCGTACGACAGTGCGCGTCAGCTCGACAGCACGCTCCAGGCACGGCTCACGGCCGCTCCCCGGGTCACCGCCGCGCCCAGACTCACGAGGGCGTCTTCCAGGAGCCCGGCTGCACCCAACGCGTCGTATCGGTCGAAGTAGCCCATCATCGAGATGCGGAAGAGGTCGTCCTGATGGGGCGCCTGGCCAGCCGCTGCGCGCGCACCGAGAGAGGCGAGCGCGCCGGCGACCTGTTTGCCGCTTATACCTTCGGGAGGCACGAGCGCCGCGACTGCCGGGCTGGGCCGCGAGGCAAAGGGACGGCAACCGAGCGCTTCACCTGCCGCCAGCAACGCCGCATTCAGGCGGGCCTTTTCTGCCCACAACACGTCCAGCGGCACGCTGAGCAGCCGCTCGGTGCTGCTGCTGAGGCTGGCAATCAGGTTGATGGCCGGGGTCTGCGCCGTCTCTCCTTTCTGCTGCGACGCGAGTTCCTTGCGGGCATCGAAGTAATAGCGGTGCGTGTGACCGCCCAACCGTGATACGGCGCGCGGCGACAGAAAGACAAAACCCAGCCCCGGCGGCCCCGCGACGGCCTTCTGCGAACCACTGATGACCGTGTCCAGGTCCCACTCCTCGGGTCGCAGCTCCGCCACGCCGTAGCTGGTCACGGCGTCCACAATGATCAGCAGTTCTGGATTGACCTGCTTCGCGGCGCGCGCAATCGCGCCCAGGTCATGCAGGGCGCCGGTGCTGGTTTCAGAATGGGTGATCAGCAACGCGCGCATGCCGCCGCAGGCGGCCGCGACTTCCTGCGGGTCGAGGCTTTCACCCCAGGGTTTTTTGACGCTACTCACCACATACCCGAACGCCCGGGCCATCTCACCCCAGCGCTCGCCGAATTTGCCCGCCGAAGCGACCAGTACTGGCGCGCCCTCGGGCACCAGCCCCAGCAGCGCCGTCTCGAAGGCGCCCGTGCCACTTGACGTCATGATCAGCACTTCCCAGGAAGGCGCGCCCAGCAGCCGACGCAGTCGGTCACGCGCTTCTTGCACGATGGCGCGCGCTTCGGGCGTGCGGTGGTGAATTTGCGGCTGCGCCAGGCTCAGCATCGTGCGAGGATCGGTCTCAACCGGACCGGGAGCCAGCAGCCGTGGACGGAGCAGCGCCCCGACAGGTTCGGAGGGCCTGGAAGAAGGGCCGGGCTGAAGGTCATGGCTGGACACGCTCACCTCAGACCCGGACCAGGTACGCCGAATCGATCACGTCAAGCGCGCGAATCTCGTCGAGTTGCTCGGGTGTCAGCGCGTCGTCGAGGGTCAGGGTGAACAATGCCTCCCCGCCCTTCTCGGCGCGACCCAGTGCCATGCCGGCGATGTTCACGCCCCAGTTGCCCAGCAGGGTCGACAGCTTGGCGACCGCGCCGGGCCGGTCGCGGTTGGAGAGAATCAGGATGAAGCCCTCCGGCGCGACTTCGACACGGAAATTGCGCAGGCGGGTCAGGCGCGGCAAGGTACCAAACACCGTTCCACCCACCCGGCGCCTTCGCTCACCCTCCCGGGCGCTCACGAGTATTTCGCTCTGGTAGAACTCGCTTTCCTGTCCTTCACGTGTCAGGACGCGCAGACCCCGCTCCTTGGCAATCGCGCGCGCGTTGATCAGATTGGGCACCTCGTCCGTGACGCCGCTGAGGTAGCCGATCAGCACGCTCGTGACAATGGGCGCGGAGTCTCCCGGCAGGCTACCGTGAAACTCCACTTCGAGTTCGGAAGCTCCCGGAAGCAGCTGACCCAGGATCTTGCCGAGCTTTTCACCCAGATCGAGGTAACTACCGAGCGCTTCGCGGGTCCTGGCGTCCAGGGCGGGCGCGTTGACCGCTCCGCGCGACACGTCTCCCCTGAGGGCCGCGAGCACGCGATCGACGATCTCAGCCCCGACACGTTCCTGCGCTTCGAAGGTGTTGGCGCCCAGGTGGGCGGTGATGCCGAGGTTCGGAGCGTGCAGCAGGGGATGGTCAGGTCGGGGTGGCTCGTCGACGAAGACGTCGATCCCGGCACCGAACAGGTGCCCGCTCGTGAGGGCCTGCGCCAGGGCCTCCTCGTCGACGATGCCGCCACGCGCCGCGTTCACTACGATTGCTCCAGGCTTCAGCAGGGCCAGTTCGGTCGCACCGATCATGCCACGCGTCTCGTCCGTGAGGGGCGTGTGCACCGTCAGGAAGTCGACCTGCGAAAGCAATTCCGCCAGCGTTTCGGCGCGCGCGACCTCCAGACGCTCGAAGTTAGCTTGCCCGATGTATGGGTCAAACGCCACCACCTGCATGCGCATCCCCTGCGCGCGCGAGGCGACGATCGAACCGATGCGCCCCAGGCCCACGATGCCCAGGCGCTTGTCTTTCAGTTCGATGCCCAGGTACTTGCGATCCCAACCGCCCGCGCGGGTATGCGCGTCGCTGCGCGTCAGGCCGCGTGCCGCTGCCAGCAGGTGCGCGAGCGCCAGTTCGGCAGCACTGACATTGTTCGATTCGGGCGCGTTGAGGATCAGCACACCGCGCCGTGACGCCGCGTCGAGGTCGATGTTATCGACACCCACACCACCACGCCCGACCACTTTCAGGCGAGGCCCCGCTGCGAGCAACTCTGCATCGACCCGGGTGCGCGAGCGGGTGATCAGCGCGTCGTACTCGGGCAACCGGGCCAGCACGTCGGCGCGTGGCATGTTCGGCACGTAGTCGATGACGAAACCGGGATGATCGAGTTCACCTGGATTCATTTCATCGCAGATCAAAACGCGCTGAAGCTTCACGGCATCCTCGTTGCGGGTGCGTTCCTCGTTCTGGGTGGCGGCGTGCATGGGGCCATTTAACCGCATCGCTCTGGCGGGTGCGGGCAAAGGGTTAGGCATCACCCACCTTGGAGTTCAAGTGCGCGGAAACACTCAGGGCCTTTTGCAACAGCTCCGCGTACTGCCTCTCGCCGACCTCGAAGGTTCCGAAGCGCGCCAGGTGAGGATTTTGAATCTGCGCATCGAACAGGATGAAGCCGCGCGTCCGCAGATGCCCGACCAGACGGACCAGCGCGACCTTGCTGGCGTCCGTCACCACGTGAAACATGCTCTCGCCAATAAACGCACCGCCCAGCGTGATTCCCAGGACGCCGCCCGCCAGGCGCCCGTCTTGCCAGGTTTCGAAGCTGTGCGCGAATCCCGCACGGTGAAGCGCGCGATAGACGGCGCGCAACTCGTCGGAGATCCAGGTTTCCTCGCGGGCGGCGCAGCCTGCGACCACACCCTCGAAGTCGGTGTTCAGGCGAATCTCGAACTTGTGCATGGCACGACGCAGCGAGCTGGGAACATGAAAGCGCTCGTCGAGTGGCACCAGGGCCCGCCGTTTGGAGGTGTACCACTGCAGCCCGTCACCGTTGTCCATCAGGAACGCGCCCGACGCGTAACCGGTGAGAATGTCCCGCACGGCCATGAGGTCCGGACGGTCCGCTTTGCTCTTCATCGGGCTTGGAAAGCGCTGGTCACGGCAGCATCCGGTTGAACAATGCCGCCGGATTGACCGCCTCGCCGCGCACACGCACTTCCAGATGCAGGTGAGGACCATTGGAGATGCCGGTCGAGCCGACCTGTCCGATGATCTGGCCGCGCGTGACCTGATCGCCGACCTTCACTTGCAGCTTCGACTGGTGAAAATACATGCTCACGACGCCCGCACCATGATCGATGGCCACCAGGCCACCTCGGGCAGGGTACATTCCGGCCACCACCACCGTACCGTCGTTGAGCGCCTGGACCGGGCTGCCAGTGGGCGCCGCGTAATCGGTACCGTAGTGGTACTTGAGCTCCTCGTCCTTGGTGTAGCGGCGCGGCTGGCCGAACTGCGACGTGACGACGCGAACCCCCGGCACGCCCAGAAACGGCCTCGACCAGGCCTGCGGTGTCCGGCGTGCGTAGGCTTTCTCGACCAGCGCCTCTTCCTCGACGCGTTTCGGGTCCTGCCGCCTGGCGGCGATTTCCGGGGCCAAGTTGAGGTTCTGTACTTTCAGTCCGCGTGAGGACACGGGCACGCTGCCCGTGATCCTTTCGTCGCCCAGGCGCACTTCGTAGGTTAACGGACGGCGCTGCCCCAGCACCACGCGGCCCAGCACCACGTACTCTCCGGCGGCGCCGAACGGGGCGAGGTCCTCGGCGGGCGAGCGAACGTCCTCGTTCACCTCGCTCAGAAAACGCACGCGCGCCTCGGCGCTGCGCTCTCCGGTCAGGCGCAGGGTGAAGATGTCGCCTTCTTTCAGCATCACCGGGGCCAGCACTTTCACGCCCGCAATCTGCTGGGCTTTCTGCTCGCTGGGCAGCACCAGTTCCTGCCCGACAGAGAGGGTGGTATCGGCAAGACGGTTGAGCTGCACGAGCGCTTCGACCGTGACACCTTCGCGTCGGGCCAGGCTGTAGAGGGTGTCGCCTTTCTGAACGGTGTACGCAGAGGTGACACCCGAGGTGAGGGCAAGGAGCAGGGCCGAGGTCTGGACGAGGACGGGAACGCGGCGCTTCATGCGCTCAAGTGTACCCGCACGGCCTGACCGCGGCGTGAACGCAGAGAGCACCATGGTCGGGCCGTGCGCGTCAGACGTGAGCAGTATCAGACCTCGGGCAGCGTCAGGCTTCGAGCAGCACGGTGACCGGTCCGTCGTTCACCAGTTCCACCTGCATGTCGGCGCCGAAAATGCCTTCCTCGACCTGGAGCAGTTGCGCGCGCAGGGCTTCGTTGAAGATCTGGTAGAGGGCCCGGCCCTGTTCGGGCGCCGCCGCGTCCACGAAGCTGGGCCGGTTGCCCTTGCGGGTGTCCGCGTAAAGGGTGAATTGCGACACCGACAGCACCGCCCCACCGACCTGGACGATGCTGAGGTTCATCTTGCCCGCGTCATCGGAAAAAATTCGCAGCCGCGCAATTTTCTCGGCCAGCTTGTGCGCCTGCTCGGGAGCGTCACCTTGCCCGACGCCCAGCAGAATCAGCAACCCCTGACCCACCTGACCCACCAGCTGACCGTCGACCCGGACGCTGGCACGCGCGACACGCTGCAACAAGGCCTTCACGGACCACGACTCCGTCGACGTGAACTCATGACGCCAGCCGGGACCGAATGGAAGCTATGGCCTCGGTGAGCAGTTCTGCTTCGGTGCGGTCCAGATTGCCCCGGGTTTTTTCGGCCAGCATGGTCAGCAGACGCAGGCTGCGCTCGGCGGTCTGGCGCGCGCGTTGCGGCGTTTCCAGCAGGCCGTCGTTGCGCGCCCGCGCCGTGGTGGGAGTAAATTCGCCCAGGGCAGCTTCGGCCGTGGCCAGCAAGCTTTGCACAAGACCGATGAATTCAGGATGAGGCATGCTGCCCAGCATACCGACCAAAGCCCGGTGCGGCACCTGCGCAGACGCCCGGCGCAAGGCTGAGTGCACCCGGCAGTTTCGAACCTGTCCGACGCCGTCAGGGAGCGCCCTGCGCCCGCCTCTCCCGGGCGGGGTCGAGTCGCCCGTCCAGGACTGCTTTTACCTCCCGAATGTCACGCCAGGTCAGGCTTTTGGGACCGCCGGGCGCGCGGGAGTCGTTGCGCAGCAGGTACGCGGGGTGAAACATTGGCATCAGCCATGCTTCCCACGAGGACCCGGACGTACGCTCGGGAGGGTGCCGGTAGCGGTGCCAGCGACCACGGAGGCTGGTGATGCCTTGCCGGGTATCGAGAAGGTGCCGGGTCGGTGTGTTTCCGAGCGTCAGGATCACTTTTGGGCGTAACAATTCAAGCTGAGGTCTCAGCCAGCGCTGACAGGCGGCGATTTCGTCTTGTTCGGGCGTGTGGTTGCCCGGAGGACGGCATTTGACGATGTTGGTGATGTATACGTCCTGCCGACCCAACTCTACTGCTGCCAGAATGCGGTCGAGGAGGACCCCGGCGCGCCCGACGAAGGGCCGTCCTGTCCGGTCCTCATCGGCGCCGGGGCCTTCTCCGACGATCAGCAGCGCCGCGCCGGGGACACCGTCGTGAAAGACCACCTGGGTGCGCGAACTGGCAAGCCGGCAGGCCGGACAGTCCCGCGCTTCCTGCGCGAGCATTTCGAGCTTCATGAAGTCCGCTTCGAGTCAGCCCAGACGTGGGCGACTGCTGCGCGCTTCGCGGCGCTGTTTGGGATCGAGCCCGACCATCAGAAAGAAATTTTCCAGGGCATTTTCCTTGCCCTTGATTTCGGGGTATTCATGCTCGGGAGTGCCCGTGACAAAGGGCAAGGTGCGGTACAGATCGATGGCGTGCTCGACCACGTCGCCTGCACTTCCCTGTTCGGCCCGCTGTGCGAGCGCCACGTACACTTCCCGCCGGGATTCGGCGTGCTTTAAAAAGGCGTCCGGATGGGGCGTTTCGGGCGCGCGCAGCATGTCCTGGCGCGCGATGCGGCGGTAGTGCTTGAGGCCTTGCAGGATTTGTTCGGTGGTCAGGGTTTCTTTCATCGTCACCTCCGCGTGTGCCTGGGTTGGGGGCAGTATAGACGCTCTCACGTGTGTGAGAGCGTGGCCCCCAGATTATGAAAATTGACCATCTGGTCAGCGAATTCACGTTCGTATAAAGCGCGTATAGACGCATAAAAAACACACTTTGCTCATAGATTAAAGACTGCTTAAAGATGTGAATGGTAAACTTGCCCCTAATGATTGCCGTACGGGCCCTCCTCTTCGCTGCAGGAGCAATGTTCTCGATTGCCTCAGCAGATACCTATAAAGTCAAGGCGGGTGACACGCTTTACAACGTCGCCCGAATCCACAACATGGATCCGGCCGAGCTGATGACCCTCAACAAGCTGCCGTCGACGACCATTCAGGTCGGACAGGAGCTCAAGGTCACCGGAACAGGCGCCGCCCCACCGAAAGTGCAGTCCGCTCCGGCGGCACCCATCAACACCCAGAACGCCAGATCCCAAAACAAAAACGGGGTCGTCCGCGCTGCGGCCATGCGTTTCATGGGCATTCCCTACCAACTGGGCGCCAGCGGCGGCAAGGCCATCGACTGCTCGGCGTTTACCCGCGCAGTCATGCAACAGATCGGCGTCCTGCTGCCCCGCACCACCCGCGAACAGTTCAACAAGGGAACACCGGTTGCCCGGGAAGATCTCCGCTCGGGTGATCTGGTATTCTTCAACACCCTTGGCAACGGTATTTCCCACGTCGGCATCTATCTGGGCAACGGACAGTTCGCGCACGCCAACTCGTACCTCGGGCGCACGACCATCGACGACATCAGCGGTGTGTACTACCGCTTTCGTTATGTAGGCGCACGCCGCGTTCTTCCCAGCAGCTGAACCTCGGAATCTGCCGACTCTCCCCAGGATTTACGCCTGCCCGGCCTCAGCACGCTTCAAAACGGGGCAGCAAAACGGGGCAGGGCAGCCGCGCGGCTGCCCTGCCCAAACACTTCAGGGGGTCTGCGCCCCTGAATTCAGCGCCGAATGACCTCGGCGTCCTTGGGCAAAGCCCGCAGCCGCGCCGCCGTCAGACCGCTGTTGGTCTTGTAGTTGGTGATGTTCAGGTCCGAAATCACCTTGCCCGCGCCGTTGAGCACCTGCGAGCGCACCGGGCGCCAGCCCTGCTCGGTAATCCACAGCCGCTGGCGCTCGGTCGCGCCATTCTTGGAAGTGCCCTCGAGCAGGTACACCTTGGTGCCGTTCTGCGTCTGGGTTTCGAGCAGCTTCACGTCGTAACGGCTGGTCAGCAGCGTCGTGGCGTCAGCGAGTTGGGAGAAGTCGAAATCGAAACCCCCGGCCGAGGCGCTGCGCGCAGCGTCCTGCTCAGTGATCTGGTTGGTGAGGTACAGGTAATTGCGCACCTTCTTGTTGTCCACTACGACGACGTTATCGGCGAGGGCATCGGGGGCATTGAAGTTGATCCGCGCCACGTTCTGCGAGGGAATGGCCTGAACGTCAAAATCCAGCTTCTGCGCGCCCGCGTCGAGCGTGGCGGTGCCGCTGACCTTGAAACTCACATCCTTGAGGCTTTTCTGGGTCGCCTGTACTTTGGCGACGACTTCAGAGGCGCTCTGAGCGAACGCCGCACCGAGCGATGCGAACACCATCAGCGCCAACGCGAAAGGCAAAGGTTTTTTCACGCCCCCAGTATGGCGTCCGGTCTCATGAGAAGGCGCGCGGCTGGCTGACGCACACCTTATGGCCGAGAAGTGGCCACGGTACCGCTTCCCGAACCCTGCTGGCGGGCCCCCGAAACGGCCCGCCTTCGTCAGCTTTCGGCAGTCGTCCGTGACGACACGCGGCTGCCCGTTCCACCGGCTTACTCCTCCACGTTCAGCGGCAGACGGTACCCGAGACGTGCAGCCACCGAGCGGGACGTGCCCCGCACGTCGGCAGACCACTCGCCGGGACCCTGCTCAAAGCGCAATTCGGCCCCCACACGCCACGGCTCGACGTGCCGGCGCCACAGCTCGTACGCTGCGTACACGCGCAGGCTGGACGGCAGACTGAGCGGATCGGCATAGTTCAGGCTTCCGGTGACGGCGGGCAACGGCCCGACGAGGGCGTCGACGCTCAGGGTAAGGTCCTCGCGGCGCAGGGTCGCGCCCAGCATTGCCCCGACCACACCCTCTCCGAACCGCGCTCCACCACGCAGACTGAGTTCGCCCTGCCGCCACTCCAGCCCCGCCGCCAGGTTCGGCTGCTGCCCCAGATTGCCAGAGCCGAGCAGCAGCAGGTCGCGCTGCAGCCGGTAGCGGGCAGCCGCATCGAACGTCCAGCCACGCTCCTGGGTACTCGCACCCTCATAGCTCGACTCGATCAGCGGATCGAATTCCCTCTGTCGGGTCGTCCACAAGGCCGACTGAACATTCAGGGCCACCGCGCCCAGCGTGGCGTTGCCCGAGAGCGCCAAACGCGCTCCGCCCACGAAGGCATATCCGGCCGACAGACGCGCGCCGGCGGTGCCGGCCACCGACAGGTCAAGCCGCCGCCCCGCGCTCAGTTCCACCGCCCGGTGACTGAGACCGAAGGCGAGGGAACTGCCCGAAAACTCCAGTTCGGAAACACCGATGCGCACGGTGGGGCCCGCCACGCCGACCGAAAAGGGCGCTGTGGCGTCCAGCTCCAGGTTGGTGGCCCCTGCGCTCAGGCCTGCCGAGCACAGCAGTGCGAGGGACGCGCGAAGGATACGTCGAGTCATAGCGCTACCCTAGCAATTTCGCAAAGGCATTGCCGCCAGCGCGCCTTCAGTGTTCAGCCGCACCTCTGCCGGGGTAACCAGGCAAGTCACGCCCGAGTCACGCCCCTTCAGATTCCGGTCAGCCGAGCGGAAAAGACAGCGTGTAGAGTGGGCGCATGCCAGCCCTGTTGCCCCGACTTGCCGCTCCCCTGCTCGCCGTCCCGTTGCTGCTGGCCGCCTGCGCACCCCGCCAGGCCATCGTGCAGGTACCGACGTTTCAGACTGAAAGCGTCCGATTGCAAAGCCTGACCCTGCCAGGCGGCGGATCACCGGCCACGGCCACGCTGTCCTTGATGCTGCGCGTGCAGAACCCCAATCCGTATCCGGTGCGCCTGGCGCGGGCCGGGGGCCACTTCTTCCTGGAAGGCCAGAACGTGGGCGCAGTCGAGCTCCCCAACATCGATCTGCCTGCCAATGGTGAAGCGCGCCAGCAGGCGCTGCTGAGCCTGCCGATCACGCTCGCCAACCTGGGCCAGTTCGTGCGGGTCGGACGGGGCGAGGCCGTCAGCTACCGCATCGACGGAAACTTTACCGTGGACGCCGGCCTGTTCGGCAAGCCAAACTTCGGTCCTTACACCCTGTCGCAGGGTGTCCTCCGCCAACCCCGAATCCTGCCCTGAACAGCTGTCCCAGCCGCCTCTCCCTGACGTACACTGACGGCCATGCACACCGATCCACTAGGCATCTGGGCGCACCGCCCGAGTGAACCCCTTCGCGCCCGTGCGCCGGGGCCACTTTCGGGACTCACCTTCAGCGCCAAGGACCTGTACGGTATTCCTGGCTGGCCGCTGCGCGCCGGGACCCAGGCGCCCCTGCCGAACGTGGGGGAAAGCCTGCTGGTCCGGCAACTGCTGGAGCGCGGCGCGGACCTGATTGGCTCCACGCAGTTGCACGAAGTGGCACTGGGCATCATCGGCTTCAACGCCTTTGGAGGAACGCGCAATCCGCTCGATCCGGCGAGAATTGCCGGCGGCTCCAGCGGTGGAGCCGCGGCGTCGGTTGCGCTGGGCGAGGTGGATTTTGCCCTGGGTACCGATACGGGCGGCTCGATTCGCGTACCTGCCAGCTTCTGCGGTGTAGTCGGCTTCAAACCCACCTTCGGCCTCTACTCCACCGAGGGGGTGCTGCCGCTGAGCCAGACCTGCGACCATGCCGGCCCACTGGCCAGAACCGTCGGCGTGATCGCGCGTGTGCACGAAGCCGTCACGGGTCAGGCTGCCAGCACCGCAAGTTGGCAGGGCCAGCGGGTGGGCCTGTGGAATGTGCCTCACTGGACCACGCCCACAACCTGGGCCCAGGTCGTGGGCTTTGCCGAGCGTTTGCGCACACAGGGCGCCTCGGTCGAACTCTTCGAGTTTCCTGACGTTCTGGACGTTTACACCCCGATCGTGCTTGCAGAAGGCGCACGGGTCCACGCTGACGCCCTCGCAGGCGACGAACCGGGCTTTGCCCCGCGCACCCTCGAATTGCTGCGGCGTGGCCAGACCCTGACACACGACGAGGTTCGGGCCGCCCATCAGCAAAGAGCGTCACTCCGTGGGCACCTCGACGCCCTCTTTCAAGCCTATGACGTCCTGCTGGCGCCCGCCGTTCCGGATGTCGCGCCGCTGATCGACCAGGAACAACTCACGCTGGGCAACCTGACTGTCCCGGTTCGGCAGGCTGTGTTGCGCCTCACCGCGCCCTGGAGCCTGCTGGGCACCCCGGTGCTGGCGCTGCCGCAGTCCCAGGGCCAACTCTCGACCGGAGTACAGCTCATCATGCCCTGGGGCGCCGATGCGGCGCTGCTCTCGCTCGGTCTGGCGTGCGAGGCTGGAGCGTGAGCACTTTGCCGAAACGCATCCTGGCCCTGTTCGGCCTGCTGGCCGTCGCGCCAGCCTCCCTGGCGGGAGGCTGGGCAGCAGTCGGCGTTTCCACGACGGGCGTGGGCGTACAGGCAGGCTTCGGCCTCGCGGCGCTGCCATTTATCGGTCGTCTTGGCCTGGAAGCCGCTCTCGAGCGGCCCTTCACCACCAGCGCTCCTACCTATTCTCTGGGCGCAACGCTGCGTGACGTGAACTTGCCGGCCACCGGCATCGACGCCTTCGTGGGCGCGGGCCTGGAATGGAGTCCCACGCCAAACCCGTATGTAGAAGCGGGCCTGCGCGCGCCTTTGTTTGGTCCTCTCGGTCTCAAGGCAACGGTCAGGACGGCCGCCGGAACAGGGCGGGCCACCCTGGGTGCGGAAGTGCGCTTCTGAACATGTGCAGCATGGGCCGAAAACCTCATGATGCCGCGTGCTGGGTCAGTTCTCCTTTAGCGCCCACTAAGCCCTCTCCCATTCCGGACTGAAACACTCATGACAGATGCCCTCCATGAGGAAAGTCAAGCGTTGCGGTCTGACGCTCATATCGGCGCTCTTCCTGGCTGGACAGGCGCAGGCCACCGATATGTGGGCCAGCGCAAACCTGACGCTGTTCGGTTACGGAGCCTCGGGGGGCGTTCGGCTGTTTTCCCTGGCGGGCGGCACAACGGTAGCGATCGAAGGCGGCTGGCACCGGCCTTACCGCACCACGGCCAACGAGTTTTCCCTGGGCGCCATGGCGCGCAACGTGCGGATCACCGATACCAACCTCAACGCCTATCTGGGCGGTGGAGTCGCGTTCGAGGGCCTGTTCAGGAATCCTCGTCCTTACGTCGAGGTCGGACTGCATTTTCCGGTGGTTGGCGCGTTCGCGCTGCGCGGTGGGCTTCGTTCCTACCCGATGACCAATCATCTCAACGCTGGCCTGGGTGCCGAGTGGCACTACCGGTACTGAGGAGACTCATAGACGCCGGAAGCCGCTGCCACTTGCCGTTCATCCGTCCATTCACACCGAAAACCGATTGGCAGGACTGAGGCATGTACCGCAGCACACTGTGGTCGGCGCTGTTTTCCCTGGGCACGTCATTGGCCGCTCCGCCGGACATCTACGTCGCCTACCCGCCGATCAACCATTCGGTGCCCTTCGATCACGTGCTCTTCGAAGGCTCGGTTCCGCCAGGCGCGAGCCTTCGCATCGACGGCCGGGTGGTGAACACCGGCCCCGACGGGCTGTTCATCGAGTGGTTGCCCCTGCGGTCAGGACTCAACACGCTGCGACTGGAAAGCACGCTGGGCCCCGAGCGAAGCGTACGGACGTATCCGGTGCGTTCGGTACCGCCACAGGTGCTGGCGGCCAAGCCCACGGCCATCGCGCCGGACAGCGTGACACCCATCACCGACGTGCGGTGGTACGGACCTGCACTCGGCAATCAAAGCGTCACCGTCTCCTTTCGCGGTTCGCCGGGAGGGCAGGCGAGCTTCCGCTTGGGTTCACTGGGACCCTTCCCCATGCGCGAGCGAACGGCAACCGATTTTCCTGGAAGCACTTCTCTCCCACCAGGTCTGTACGAGGGCAGCCTTGTTCTTCCAGGAGCAATTTCCCTTCAAGACGCCGTCATCACCGTCACCTTGACCGGAGCGGACCAGGGGCGTGCCAGCGCCCGCGCTCCCGGAACGCTCAGCGTTGGCGGGGAAGCGCGTACCGGCATCGTGACAGTGGAGGACGTTGGACGTGGGGTGAATGCCGGCACGGCAGTGGCGCGCCATGGGGCTGGCGGAAATTTTATCGTCTTTCTCAAAAACGGCATGAAGTTCACGGTGATCGGCGAGGAAGGCAATACGTACCGCGCCCAGCTGGCTCCCGGGCAGACCGTGAACCTGCTCAAATCGCAGGTGCGCCTGCTGCCCGGCGCGCCGTTGCCACGCGTATCCTTTTCACGCATCGAGACCCGCAGGGTCCCTGAGGGTGGAGCCGAGTTCGTCCAGATTCGTGTGCCGCTGTCCGACCGGGTTCCGTTCACGGTCGAGCAGACCTCCGGCAGATATGACCAGCACCTCGACGTGCGCCTCTACCAGACGCGGGCGGAGGTGGACGCCATCGTCTCGGCCTTTCCGGACACCGTGGTGCGTGACGTTCGCTGGGTCCAGGAGCAAGACGGTGTCGCGCGGATTCGCATCGAACTGGCTGGGCCGCAGCAGTGGGGTTACACGACCTTCTTCGACGGTACCACCCTGGTCGTACAACTGCGCGGCCCTCCAACCGTGTCGCCCCCGAGGCCACTGGAAGGTCGGCGGATCCTGATCGACCCTGGGCACGGTGGCTCCGAAAGCGGCGGAGCAGGAGCGCTGCGTGTCAATGAAAAGGACCTGATGCTGCCGCTCTCACTGCGGCTGGCCGAGAAGTTGCGCTCGCTTGGGGCCACGGTCACCATGACGCGCACGGCGGACCTCACGGTCCCGCTGTACCTTCGTCCCCTGCAGGCTGAGAACGAAGGTGCCGAGGTGCTGCTTTCGGTGCACGCCAACGCCTTGCCCGACGGTGTCGACCCCAAACGGTACCGGGGAGCGGGCGTCTACTATTACTGGCCTCAGGCGCGACCACTGGCCGACGCCCTGCTGGCCTCGCTGCTGCAGCGCGTTCCCGAAGTCGGCAATGACGGCATTCACTACCAGAACCTGGCACTCACGCGGCCCAGCGCCCAGTTGAGCGTACTGATCGAAACCGCTTACCTGACCGACCCGGACAACCTGCGCCTGTTGATGTCGGCCAGCGGACAAGAGCGTCTGGCCGACGCCCTTGCGCGCGGCCTCGAGGATTTCTACCGCGCGCAGACATTGCCACGGCGCTGAGTAGCCGTCAGGACCGTGTCACCAAGGCGGCGTACCATCTAGAGCATGACTCAATTTCTCAGGTCGGCGCGGGCAATGGCCTGCACGCTTCTCCTCTTTCCGGTGCTGGCACAGGGAGCGCAGTCTGCCACTGCACTGAGCGCGCAGAGTGCGGCGCCCCGAACAGCCTCCGCCGCGCAGGGGGTGAACGTCTCGTTGACGCTTCGAAACAGCAGCACCATGGTACAGACCGTGTCGTTCGGGCGCAGCAGTGCTCAGGAGTGCGCCACCGCGCCACACGTCCGCGTGCTGCGGGTCGGCAGTCGGGAAGTGGTTTATCCGGCAGGCGAACCGCGCTTTTGCACCCAGGAACTGCGCAGCGAAAGCGTTCCAGCTCAGGGATCGGTCACGCTCTCACGCACGCTCAATCTTCCTGCAGGCGAGTACATGATTGAAGTCTGGGCCAAGGGTTTTCTGAACGACGAGATGGTGTTTATCCCCGCCGACCCGCTTCGCGTCAGCGTGAAATGACGAACGACCCAGAGGGTACCAGCGAGGGGCTAGAACTTAGCGAGGGCTGATCAGGCGGCAGCAGATTGAGCAACTTTCATCTGGTACAGCGTTCAACCGATTTATGGTAACTAGTATTGACGTCTCCGTTACTAGTAACTACAGTAAGGCATGCGAACTCTCAAAGTCCAACTCAAAGAAGACGAGCATACCCTTCTTGACACCGAAGGGCGCACCGCCCTCACACCCGAAGAGCTCCTTGCCCTGCTCCCTCAACTCTTCGGCCTTAAACAAGCACCCCCGCTCCCCCTCGCCACCCGCAAATACCTTCCTCTCAGTGAGTACCTGAGCGACAGTGACGACAGCGTTCTCACGCTGAGCTTTGCGGATATTGAAAACCTGCTTGGCTTCACCCTCCCTGCATCTGCCAAAAAACATCGTGCCTGGTGGAGCAACAGCTCAACTGGGCATTCGCAAGCCGCAGCCTGGCTCAATCCAGGCTGGAAAGTTGCTGGAGTCACCCGCACCACCGTCACCTTCCAACGCCAGAAAAGAGAAGACATGCACATCATCACGGGACGCGTCGGAGGTAAATCCGCTGGATACGACCTCAACCTCATCTGGAGCGCGCAGGAACTTAAAGGACGGATAGGAGGCGCCCTGTCCGGAAGTGACGTCAACCTCCGCATCGAACACGGACGAGTACAAGGCCGTGTCGGTGGACGCAATTCCGGCTTCGATGTCAAAGGAATACTGACACCCGAGCGCATCGAAATTCGACTTGGCGGTGACGTCATCGGAGCAGACCTGCGCATCGACCTGCACGATTCCACGGCGACAGGGCGCCTTGGCGGAACGAAACTCGGACATGACCTGCAGCTCACGCAAAAATCAAGCGAATGGTGCGGCAGAATTGGTGGCCGCTTTGAAGGGAAAGACGTAGTCCTCAGCAGTGAGGCACCAGGCGAAATTGCAATACTGGCAGCAGCGATCACTTTCAAGGCCTTGGAGGACGACCTCGCTGCAGCAGCTGGCAGCTGAGCTGCTCTAGAGGATGCATGGATGGGGCTCGTACTCAGAAAGGGCGGGGCGAGGGTAACAACATGAGGCGTGCCGCGCCTATCCCAGCGACCTCGACGACAGGTACCACTTCAGGCGCCGGTACTGGCGGCACTTCCAGGGTACGTCCTGCAAAGCAAACACGATGTTGCACGAAGTCCTGAACGCTCTGCTCTACGTGGTCTGCACCGGCGTCCAGTGAGACTACCTCCCACCCAGCGAGATCGTCCGGCAGCAAGCAAAGCGGAGGTTGGAAGCGGGGTGCTTTGAGAACATGCTGCATGACCTGCGGATCTCTCCCGACTCCAGCCAGCCAAAGGGGCCGAGCCGAGCGCGATCATCATCGACAGTCGCACCTTGCAGAGCACGCCGAAAAGCGGGAATCGCGTGGGGTACGATGGTACAAAGAAACGTAAGTGCACCAAAGGGCACTTGGTGGATACGCTCGGTCACCTGCTGACCTTGATCCTGAATTACGAACCCTTGTCAGACACCATCTCACGCACGCTGTTATTAAGCGCACGTGACCGCAGTCTTCCAGCGAACGCGGTGAGCAACAGGACCGGGTAGTCCCGGTCCTGTTGCTCACCGCGGCTTACAGCATCGGCAAGGGAGCGCTCAGGGCCGCCGCCTCAGGATTGAACCTGGGCAGCTCTGGGAGCACCTGTCCGTCCAATCCAAGCAGCTTGCCGTACATGGTGTGCGGTGTGGCGTGCTCGATGCGGGCGGTGTAGATGCCTGCGCCCGTGGCGCCCACAGCTTTGGGCACGACGATCGGGTGGTTGCCCCGGGTATGGCCCTCAAGGAAGTTGGCATCGTAGGCGTCACCGCGCAGCAGCACCTCGACATGGCGACCGACGTAGGCGGCATTCTTGCGTGCCGACCATTCTTTTTGTTTTTCGATCAGGCGCTGCAGGCGTTCGGTCTTGACTTCGCGGGGCAGATCCTCAAAGTGCCGGTAGCTGGGCGTGCCCGGACGCGCGCTGTAGATGAACATGAAGGCACTGTCGTACCCCACCTCGTCGTACAACGAGAGGGTCTCCTGGAAGTCTGCTTCTGTTTCTCCGGGAAAGCCGACGATGATGTCGGTGGAGAGCACGGCGTTCGGCAGGTGCTTCTTGATGGTCTCGACGTGCCCCAGGTACGTTTCGCGGCTGTACTCGCGGGCCATGCGGCGCAGCACCCGCGAGGAACCCGACTGTACCGGCAGGTGAATGAAATCACACACGGCGGGTGTATCGCGCATCGCGAGTACCACGTCCTCGGTGAAGTTCATGGGGTGTGAGGTCGTGAATTTGATGCGTTTCACGCCGGTGTCGCCCACCAGGCGCAGCAATTCGGCGAAACTGGGAATTCCGGGCACGCGCCTGCCCTGATCGATGCCGTAGGCGTTCACGTTCTGCCCGAGCAGCGTGACCTCCTGCACTCCTGCCTCCAGCTGCATGTGCAGCTCACGCAGAATGCTCTCGGGCGTGCGCGAGACCTGCGGACCGCGTGTGGTTGGCACGATGCAGTACGTACAGTGGTGATCACAGCCACGCATGATTGTCAGGTGGGCCTGCAGCTTGCCCTGCGGCGGCGGCGGAATGTGATCGTGGATCTCGTCCTTGAAAGCCAGATTCCAGAAACGTCCGTTCGATGACAGCGCCTCACCGATATCGAGCAGACTGCCCGTCCCGAGCAACACGTCCACTTCGAATTTTCGGGCGATCTGCTGGCCCTCCTCGAGTTGCGCGAGACAACCCATCATGCCGACCACCAGACCCCGCGAGTGCTTCTGCTTGCGCAGGTCGCCCAGAACCGTGCGCACTTTGTCGACCGGCTTTCCCCGAACAGCACAGGTATTTACCAGTACGAAATCTGCCGCGTCGACGTTGTCCACCATGTCCAGGCCCAGGGACACCAGCTGGCTTTCCACCAGGTGAGAGTCGTATTCGTTCATCTGACACCCGTAGGTGATGATGTGTGCCTTCGTCATGAAATCCTCGCTGCGCTCCGCGCGACGTCAGAGTCGCTCCGCCCGCACGTGCTTCACACGCCGGCAACCGGCCCAGTTTAGCGCAACTCGTCGAATAGCCGCCACACTGGCCGCCCCGCCACTGAACGCCGACTGGTGACAGGCCAACCTCGATCAGGGTCCGATCCTGACGTGGAACTGACGTGAGCGTTCAATATGAATGAACCTCAGACTCACCGCGGCGTCTGCGACAGGGTTTTTAATACTGCCAGGCAGAGCGCCTCAGCTGGTAGTTGAAAATTTTAATTTTACTGGTTTTGCGGTCCCAATATTTGAGGGACCGCGGTTTCTTGGCTCATCCGCGACGTTGGTTAACCCTGGCTTGGCATTGGATTAGTGGCTTCGTACCTACACGGGAAATAACTTTCGTAGCCTACAGCAATGGATACGGCGACACACGTTCTCCTGCATCAGCTTTACCAGTCGCTGACACTCGCTTCGCGTTCTGTCGCCGAGCATTATCTCGACGAAGACACGCTCGGTCGCGTTCTGTGCGAACTGAATGATATTGACGCCGCTCTCGGCGACGCCTTGCACGCACCCGGTGTGCGTCCCGAACACCTGCGCCAGCTTCTGTGTGACCTCGAAAGCCGACTCGCCAGCCTCATGTCCAGCCTCGACCAGCCCGAGCGGCCTTACCTGAAACCAATGGTCACGAACCACGAAGTGTACGACTCCCTGGGCGCCTGAAAGCAACGCCGCTCTCGGCTTGGTGTGCTTGATGTTCTGTGGCATCCGGGGCCGGACGTATGCTTTTGGGTGACGCCGCCGATCAAGGTAAAGCGTGACCTGATCTGAACGGCGCACGCTGAGAGTGCACGACTTGTCACGAGCAACATTGATCCTCGGTGGACCCTCCTCGGGTCCACCCCTTTGGCGTGCCCCGCTGGAAGGAACAAACGGCGGCCCACACGGGCCGCCGTTCTCAGGTTCCTTCGCTTAGCGCAGTACGCGCAGGGCTTTGAGGATGGCGATCAGCACAACCGCACCGACAATACTCCAGAGAATGTTCCAGAGACTGAAGCCTTGAGTGGCGCTTGTTCCCGCTGCCGAACCGATGCCCAGCAGGTCACCAAAAATCCAACGGCCCAGCATGGCCCCGAAAATACCAATCAGGATGTTGGCAATCGCGCCTTGTTGGGCGTCCGTCTTCATGATGATGCTGGCCAACCAGCCTGCCAGCGCGCCGACGAGAATGGCAATAATCCAAGTCATATTCACCTCCACGGACAATGATTGCTGTCCTGGGTCCAGCATAGAAAAGTGCTCCTGTAACTATGGGCAACCCACTACCTTCTGAAATTTGCTTCAAGATCAGTCTTACTGTCCCTCAACACCTCATGGAGGCCACTGGGGCAGACTTTTCATGACCGGTCATGCTGTTGTGTGCTGAAAAATGGCCACCGAAGGTACCCGCATCAAGCAGGCGAATGAGCTGACAAGCCAGCCGCAGGAAACGACCTTAATGGCGGCGCTGCACAGCGTCACGGACAATGCCAGCTCGGGTGATCCGACCTTACCTTGCTGCGCGCCGGCCACACGAAGAGCAACTGTGTGGATGGCGTCTTCTTCGGGCGGATTGGGCGAGCGGAATGCGGCGGCCCCCGTGAAACAGAAAAACAAGCCCGCACTTTCGCACGGGCTTCGGCAACACGACATTTTGGCGGAGAGAGAGGGATTCGAACCCTCGATACGGTTGCCCGTATACACGCTTTCCAGGCGTGCTCCTTCAACCACTCGGACACCTCTCCAGCGTTCAGAAGGCTATCTCAGATGGGGGCGGAAATCAAGCGCAGGACGGTTACAAGTCCCCGTGTCCCAAGACGCGGCGTCGATCGCTTGATTGTCCTGCCCGCCCTTTGCAGGTCATTTCAGCTTTAGCTCCATCCTTTCGAGGGCTCAGATGCCGAGCACCGGATGAGGCTGGTACGGCTCTTCGAGAAACCGGCGGTTCTCGTCGGAGAGGCGCACGCTCAGCGCGTCCACCGCCTCGTCGAGATGGTGCATCTTGCTCGCGCCGACAATGGGGGCACTCACGCCTTCCTGTTGCAGCAGCCAGGCAATCGCGACCTGGGCCGAGGACACATCGAGCTGCTGCGCGACCTGGACCGTGCGCTCGGCGATCTGGTAGTCGCCCTCGGTGCGGTACAGCCGCTCACCA
Source organism: Deinococcus peraridilitoris DSM 19664 (assembly GCF_000317835.1). Classification (NCBI taxonomy): domain Bacteria; kingdom Thermotogati; phylum Deinococcota; class Deinococci; order Deinococcales; family Deinococcaceae; genus Deinococcus; species Deinococcus peraridilitoris. The sequence continues at coordinate 451,165 of NC_019793.1, forward strand.
AAAGCGTCCGACCGGGCCCGCACGGTCTGCGCTTCACCACCTTTGCGGTTGCCGGCCAGAAAGCCACGCGCGATCGGACTCCAGGGAATCACGCCGACGCCCTCTTCGCAGCAGAGCGGCATCATCTCGCGTTCTTCCTCGCGGTAGACGAGGTTATAGTGGTTCTGCATGCTGACAAAGCGCGTCCAGCCGTGCAGGTCGGCCAGGTACAGGCTCTTTGCGAACTGGTAGGCCAGACCGCTTGACGCGCCGATGTAGCGCACCATGCCGAGCCTGACCAGGTCGTGCAGCGCCTGCAAGGTCTCTTCGAGCGGTGTTTCGGGGTCGAAGCGGTGAATCTGGTAAAGGTCGATGTAATCGGTGCCCAGACGCTTCAGGCTGGCGTGCACGGCGTCCATGATGTGCTTGCGGGATAATCCACGATCATTGGGTCCTTTTCCCATGGGGTTGAAGACCTTGGTGGCGATGACCACCTCTTCGCGGCGGGCAAAGTCCCGGAGGGCGCGTCCCACCACCTCCTCGCTGCGCCCGACCGAATACATGTCAGCGGTGTCGAAGAAATTGACCCCCAGCTCCAGTGCGCGCTGCACAAAGGGCCGGCTTTCTTCTTCTCCCAGCACCCAGTCGCGCCATTTCGGGTCGCCGTAGGTCATGGTGCCCAGACAGATGCGCGAAACCTTCAGACCGCTCTTGCCCAGCCGCACGTAGTCCATGAGCGACCCTACCTTGCAGGGCACCGCACAGAGAGTAACAGCCAGCCCTTTTGGTCTTGGAAGGCAGTTTGTCGCCGATCAATCGTCCTGGCTGGCTAACACGATGGCCAGGGTGCAGCGGGAGCTGCAGATACGCTGGCCCTGCCCGTTCACGATCTCGATGTTCCAGACATGAGTGCTGCGGCCCCGATGCAAGGGAGTGGCGGTCGCGGTGACCTCGCCCTCGCGAACCCCTCGCAGATGATTGGCGTTGATCTCCAGGCCAACCGCGCCCTGCCCCCGCTCGGCGACGTTGAGCCACGCGCCCACCGACGCCACGGTTTCCGCAAGCGCCACCGAAGCCCCGCCGTGAAGCAGACCAAAAGGCTGGTGCACCCGCCGGACGACGGGCATGCGGGCCACCACGCGTTCCTTGGACACCTCGACGAATTCGATGCCCAGAGTACGCATGAGCGTTTCGTCTTGCCGCTGACCCATCTGGTCCATCAGGTGCTGAACTTCAGGGTCAATCAGGGGCTGTTTCACGGGTTCTCCTTCTGCGGGTCGTGTTAATGCACCGAATTCAGGTCCGGTCAGGGCGCAGAATCAGGCAGGTGGTGGTGGCGTGCGCGACGAGCTTGCCACGGGCATCGTGCATGCGGCCCTCCGCAGTCGCGGTGCGCGCGCCCACGTGAATGATCGTTCCGACGCAGGCAACCTCACCGCTGTCCACGCCGAGGGGCCGCAGGATGTTGGTCTTGAGCTCCAGCGTGGTGTAACCCACCCCGGCGGGCAGTGCGGTATGCACCGCGCAGCCCATCACCGAATCCAGCAGGGTCGCGAATACGCCGCCATGCACGCTGCCGATAGGGTTGTAGTGCCGCTCGTCGGGAGTGAAGACAAACTCGACTCGGCCCTGTAGTGCCGTGACCGGGCGGATGCCCAGCAGCCGGAAGATCGGCGGCTCTGGCAGGTCTCCCCGCCCGATGGCCTGCAGAAAATCGAGCCCGCTCATGGTGGGCAGGGCGCGTGCACTGACCTGCGGATCAAACCAGGTGACGCTGAGCGAACGCTCCGGACCGAAACCCGAAGCCCCGGAAGCCGCCAGAGGCCCAGGATTCGGCGATGGGGATTCGGGATCGGACATGTGGACCTCCAACATTGAATCTGGTGCAAAAGCAAAGCGCCCGGCAACAGCGGTCAAATCACGAGCGCATTAAGGCGTAATGCCGCTCAAAAGCCAGCATAGGCGCGGACGTCCCGGCCCACACAGCGGCCAGCACTTCTCCGGCCTCAGCCGAACCGTCCTGCTGCAGACAGCCCGTTTGCCGGCAAACTTCCCCAGATTCAGCCGGACTGAGAAGTCTCGTCCGCGCCCAACTCCTGCAGCAGGTACGCGCTGGTCAGGATGCCGTTGTGGTAGTCCTCCAGCGCGAACGATTCATTGGGGGAGTGCGGGGCGTCCTCGTTGAGGCCCAGGTCGACCAGCAGCACGGGCGCGCCCAGAATGGCGCGGAAGCTCGCCACGATGGGAATCGAGCCGCCCGTGCGACCGAAAGCGGCCTTCTTGCCGTAGACGCGCTGCAGGGCGCGGTCGGCAGCCGCGATGTACGGTGAATCGAGGTCCATGGCGATGGGCTGACCGCCGTGATGGTCAATCACCTTGACGCTGACTCCTTGCGGCGCGAGCGAGGTGATGTAGTCCTGCGCGAGCTTGGTGATGCGCGCTGGGTCCTGTCCGGGCACGAGGCGCATGCTGATCTTGGCGCCCGCCTTGGCGGCGATGACCGTCTTGCTGCCCTCGCCCTGATAGCCGCCCCAGATGCCGTTCACGTCGAGGGTCGGGCGGGCCCACAGACGTTCCAGGGTGCTGTACCCCGCTTCGCCTGGCAGCGCACTGACGCCGATCGAGGCCGCGAACTCCTGGTCACTGTGCGGCAGCTGCGCCCACATCGCGCGTTCCTGCTCGGTCAGTTCCGCAATAGAGTCATAAAAACCGGGGATGGTGATGCGTCCCTGCTCGTCCTTGAGCCGCGCGATGATCTGCGCGAGCGCGTTGATCGGGTTGGGCGCGGCCCCACCGTAGCTGCCGCTATGCAGGTCCCGGTTGGCGCCCTGCACGTGCACCTCGATGTAGGAAAGACCTCGCAGGCCGTAGGTGACGGTGGGCACGTCCCTGGCGAAGCGCGAGCCGTCCGAGATCACGATGACGTCGCAGGCAAGCTCCTCGGCACGTTCACGCAGGTAGGTTTCGAGGTTCGGGCTGCCCACCTCCTCCTCGCCTTCGAGCAGGAACTTGACGTTGACGGGCAGGTCGCCCTGCCCGAGCAGCAGCTCCACGCCCTGCACGTGCGCGTAGGCCTGGCCCTTGTCGTCGGTGGCGCCGCGCGCGTAGATGCGCCCGTCACGCACGGTGGGCTCGAAGGGGTCGCTGAGCCACTCGCCCTCGGGCGCTTCGGGCTGCACGTCGTAATGTCCGTAGATCAGCACCGTGGGTCTCTCCGGTGACGCCACGCGCTCGGCGTACACCACCGGGTGCCCGGCCGTCCGGTCGACGCGGGCCGTGAAACCCAGGGAGGCGAGCTTGCTTTGCAGAAACTCGGCGGCGCGCAGCATGTCACCCTTGCGCCTGGAGTCGGCGGAGACGGAGGGAATACGCAGAAAGTCGAACAGCTCGGCGTCGGCGCGTGCAGCGTCGAGCGCATCGTTCAGGGGAGGAAGCGAGGTCATGCGCGGATGATACCAGGGACGCGCGGTGTCACTGCACCCGCGCGAACACCAGGGTGTCACGCAGCCTCGATGGGTCGTCGGCGGCCACGTCCTCATTTCTCAGGCGCCCCTCAAGCTCGAAGCCCAGCCGCGTCGGAACGCCCTGGCTGCGCAGGTTCAGGGCGTCACACCGGATTTCGAGGCGGCGGGCACCGAGCGCGCCCTGCGCCATCTCACACAGTGCACCGACGGCCTCGGTCATCAGGCCCTGGCGGGAAAAGCGGGAATCCTGCCAGTAGCCGATCTCGAATTTGGGCACGCCCCAATCGATGTGCTGCAGGCCGGCCACTCCGACAAACGCTTCTCCGTCACGCAGAAACAGCAGGTAGCGCAACTCCCGACGCAGCACGAAATTCGCCTGGGCACGACGGACGTTCGCCTCGAAGCGCGCCGGTTCGGGCTCTTCCTGCGCGAAGACCATCCAGGGTTTCAACTCGGTCAGGGAAGCCCGAACCGCGGCGCAGATGGCGTCGCCGTCGCCTGCGCGTGGTGCGCGCAGCAGCAGACGAGGAGTGAACAGCTGCTCGGGAACGGACCGAAGTTCATCTCGTGTCACCTGCGCAGCATAGCGGCCAAGTCAGCCATGCCGCGCCGGTAAAACCCGCAGCCGGTCGGGCCACCCTCAGGCAGGCAGCAGTTCACCGGGCTCGGCCGCAAAAGAAACGATCTGCTCGATTCCCAGTGGGCCCAGACGCACCAGAAATCCGGCGCGGGGATGATACGCCAGCCCGCCGTCCACGTTCAGGCCGCGCCCATCCGCGTACAGCAGAGGACTCTGCACGGCCGGAGGCGGCACGTCCAGCACGTACGCGATGGGTGTATGTCCGTGCACAAGCCGCTCGCCGCCATAGGAAGCGAGCAGCTCCCCCACCACCGACGCACCCTCGGGGCCCCGAAAGGCATCCCGCTCGGCAAACTCGCGGATCAGGGCGTCCCACACGAGAGGATCGCTGCTTGCCAGAAGGTGGCTGAAGGCGCTGTTCACGGAATCGAGGTCTGACCCGTGACGCAGCAGCAGACGGCTGTCGGCATGCATGAAGAGGTAAGAGCCCACCCGGACAGCAGCGGGACGCCCGACCAGCCAGGCCAGCAGGGCAGGCGTTAAATTCAACAGATCACGCGTCTGCCCGCCGTTGTGTCGCCATCGCTCCAGAAACGTCCGCCCCTTGGCGTCACGCCAGGACTCACCGAAGCGGCGCGCGGCCAGCAGCATCACCTCGTGGTTGCCCAGCAGGCTGAGGAGCTGCCCGCCGGACTGCCGGGCCTGCTGCTCCAGGCTCATCAGCCGCTCGATCACCCGGACGCCTTGCCTGCCACGGTCGACGTAGTCACCCAGACACACCAGGCAGGCGTCCGCGCCCAACCAGCGGTCGTGTTCGTCCAGCAGGCCCCCGCGCCGCAGCAATGCACAGAAGCGGTCATGCTCACCGTGAATATCGCCCATGACCCACAGGGCGGCGCTCATCTCGATCGTCCCTGTTCGCTTCCCGGTGCGAGCAGGGCGGCAAAACAGCGTCGCGTCTTGTCACGTCGTAAAACAGCGACCTCCGCGCCGGTTCGCTCCACCTCGGTCGGCGCCTGAGTCACTGCCCGCCGCGTGACCGCGCCGGGCCGGGCCGGATGGGCAACTCCAATGCCGCGTCTTCGGTCCCATCGTCCTGGCCTGGCTCGGTTTCACCGACCGGAAGGGCCCGCCACTGGGTCATGCGGTCGGTCAGATCGTGCTGAATTCGCTCGATGGCGCCTTCCATGTGGTAGCGCGCCCCGTCGAGTTCGTGGCGCAGGCGCATGATTTCCTCGACACCGGCGAGGTTGACGCCGAGTTCCTGGGTCAAACGGCGGATTTCACGCAGATGCTCGATGTCGCGCTCGCTGTAGAGCCTCGTCTTGCCGCTGGAGCGTCCGGGCCGGATCAGGCCCTTGCGCTCGTACAGCCGCAAGGTCTGTGGGTGCATGTCCACCAGCTGCGCCGCAATCGAAATGACATACACGGGGCGGTCGATGGGGTCGAGTGACGCCGGGTCTCCGCTCGGCAGGGCGCGCTCCTGATGAATGCGGTCTTGCAGCTCGCTTTCCAGGCGCTCGATTTCGCCTTCGAACTGGTCTTGCAGGTCATCGAGCTCGTATTGCAGGCGCATGACCTCCTCGACACCGGCGAGGTTGACGCCGAGTTCCTGGGTCAAACGGCGGATTTCACGCAGATGCTCGATGTCGCGCTCGCTGTAGAGCCTCGTCTTGCCGCTGGAGCGTCCGGGCCGGATCAGGCCCTTGCGCTCGTACAGCCGCAAGGTCTGTGGGTGCATGTCCACCAGTTCCGCCGCGACCGAAATAACATATACGGGGCGGTTCTTGGCATCGCTTGCCATAAGTAAGCTGAGTATAGCCCACGCAAGCAAATGTTTCGCGCCGTTCCGATTGGTTTCCTGTCCCGTCGCAGGTATTCAGCAGCGAGGCTGCAATTTTGGTAAAAGTATCCTGAAGCTTGCGTGTGCCGACAGATACGCGAGCCTATCTGATCACTGACAGCTCTACCCCGGCCAAGCCAGGACAAAACAAACAAACCTTTGTTAGACTCCTGGCATGACCCAGACGACCAGCGCGTGGCAGGACGCGCTTGACCAGCTCAAGGCCGATCTCGCCCGCGTTCGGGCGGGTGGTGGCAGCAAAGCGGCACAACGCCAGCATGACAAGGGCCGCCTGACCGCGCGCGAGCGCATCGCACAACTGGTGGATGAAGGTGCATTCTTCAACGAACTGATGACCTTCGCAGGCTGGGAGATGTACCAGGAAGCGGGCGGTTGTCCCAGTGGAGGCACCGTCACCGGCATCGGCACCATCGAGGGCCGTCCGTGGATGATCGTCGCCAATGACGCGACCGTCAAAGCTGGCGCATTCTTCCCGATCACCGCCAAAAAGGTCATCCGGGCGCAGACCATAGCCCTGGAAAACCGGCTGCCGGTGGTGTACCTCGTCGATTCGGCCGGGGTGTACCTGCCGATGCAGGACGAAATTTTCCCTGACCAGGACGACTTCGGGCGGGTGTTTTACCTGAATGCCCGCCTGAGTGCGCTGGGCGTGCCGCAAATTGCCGCCATCATGGGCAACTGCGTTGCAGGTGGCGCGTACCTGCCGGTCATGTGCGACACCCTGATCATGACGGAAGGCTCAGGGCTTTATCTGGCCGGGCCCGCGCTTGTCAAGGCAGCCATCGGACAGGTGGTGGGCAGCGAAGAGCTGGGAGGCGCCAGCATGCACGCCGAGATTGCCGGGACCGTCGACTACAAGGAAAAAACCGATGAGGACGCCCTGAAGCGCGTGCGCGGTCTGGCAGGAATGTACGCTCAAGGTGAGGTCGCTCCCTGGGCCCGACGGCGACGAGAAGCTGGCCCGACGGCGTCACAAGGCGCCGTGACGGAACTTGTCAGCTTTGACGGCAGCAAGCCTTACGACGTGCGTGAGCTGATCCTGCGGCTGGTCGACGCGCCCCAGGACGGCACCAGCCCATTCAACGAATTCAAGGCCGACTACGGTCAGACCATCGTGTGCGGTTTCGGGCGGGTCGGAGGCTTCCCGGTTGCCTTTGTGGCCAATCAGCGCACGGTCATCAAAAAGAAGCTCAAAAGTGGCGGAATACCGGGCCTGAGCAGCCGCATCGAGGTCGGCGGGGTCATCTATGCCGACGCAGCGGACAAAGCCGCCCGCTTCATTCTCGATGCCAATCAGGCGGGCGTCCCGCTGGTGTTCCTCTCAGATGTGACCGGCTTCATGGTCGGCCGGGACAGCGAGCAGGAAGGCATCATCCGGCGCGGCGCTAAGATGGTGAACGCCGTGAGCAACAGCGTCGTTCCGAAAATCACCATTATCACCGGGGGCAGTTACGGCGCGGGCAATTACGCCATGAACGGCAAGGCCTACGCGCCCCGTTTTATCTTCGCGTGGCCGAGCGCCAAGTACGCGGTCATGAGCGGTAACGCCGCCGCCAAGACCCTGCTCGACATCCAGCTCGCGGCCCTCAAGCGCGCCGGGCACGAACCGGACGACGAGGAACTGCAGGAACTGTACGCCCAGATCAAGGCCAAGTACGATCACGAACTCGACCCGAAATACGCGGCGGCAAGGCTATGGGTGGACGAGATCATCGCGCCGGACGAAACTCGGGAGCGATTGATCCGGGCCTTGGAAGCGTGCGCGCAGAATCCGGTGCAAGAGGAGTTGCGGGTGGGTGTATTTCAGGTGTAACTGAAATAAATAAAGCGGCTACCGAAAGATCGGCAGCCGCTTTATTTATTTCAAACCTGCAGGAGTTACTCGGTGACGGCCAAGCAGGCCGTCTGATTCATGTTGGTGCCGACAGGCGACAGGTTAGGCACTGCCACACAGAAGTCACCAGTCATTGTAGGAGTGAACTTCAAGGTCATGACCAGCTCTGCATCCGCCGCCACCGTTACTGCTGGCGACGCCGCAACTTTAGTCACCGGATCAAAAATCACGGCTGCCGCAGCGCCCGTACCAACTTTCGCAGTTCCGCTCGCAAAGGTGAACATCTTGTCACCCGGGAATTCTGCGTAAGCAGTGAAGTCAGCAGTTGAAGCAGTAGTGCTGGGCTTCAAAAAGATGACCAGGGTCTGCTGGGTATTGACCTTGACGCTCGGCTTGGTGCCGCTCAGACCTTCAAAGTAGAAACCAGAGGGGCCAGATACTGCCTTTGCCTTGGTCATAGTAGGAGCGGTGACCTCAGTGGTTTGACCAGCAGTCACCGTAGTGGACTGCTTAGTTGCAACGTTCAAGTGCGTTCCACTGCGTACCACCACGAAGTATTCGCCGGGAGCCAGCTGCGACTGGTCGGCTACAACCATTCCCTGAGCGTCCACGACCTGTGCAGTCGCACCAGTCGGCAGTCCGCTGACAGTTACTGCTCCGGTCGTCGCACCACTGCCACCGTCGGTGCCACCGTCGGTGCCACCATCGGTAGGAGGAGGAGTGGTCTGTCCGCAGGCGGCGAGGGCGAGAACGGCAGTCAGGGCAAGTCCAGCAAGTTTGATGTTCATATTATTTCTCCTGTATCAGGGGTAAGTGTTTTGACGGCAAATCTGTAAATCGAACGAGCAATCAATCGTCGCTTCAACTTCCTCCCCCGCTTCGCTTCATTCTGTCCTGAGGTATGAAGCGTCGCTTTGTCTATCGAAGTTGAGGTCAGTCTAGGTTCGACGGGTCCTCAATGACCTTGGTACCCGACAGTTTTGAGTGCAAGGTTCTCAGGAGCGAGTGAGGCATAAAGAAACGCGTCCCAGCCTGCCTTCGATGCCTTCCAATCCCGCCTGCGGGCATACTTCCCCGCTTACCGCAAGAACCAGCTCGACCTGCTCGTCCTGATACTCTTCGCCCTGATCACCGCGCAGGACACCCGGCATGCCAAGCTCGCCACGCGTTTCCCCGGCCAAGCCAAAACCTCCTCGGTGATCCGGCGGATTGAACGGTTCTTCCAGCAGCACCCGCTGTGCCCACTCGATGTTGCCCGCTTCGTCCTCCAAGCCCTCCCGGACGGCAAGCGCATCTTCATTCTCGACCGAACGAACTGGAAACTTGGGATGCAGGACGTCAACCTGCTGGTGCTCGCCGTTCGCTGGCGCGGCGTCGCGATCCCACTCTTGTGGGAGACGCTCGACCATGGTGGAAGCAGCAACCAGAGCATCCGCGCGGAGTTGCTCAGGCAGGCACTCGAACTCCTGAAACCCCACCAGATTCGCTTGTTGATCGCTGACCGTGAATTCATCGGTGCAGACTGGTTGGCGTTCCTGACCGGGCACCGCGTGCCGTTCTGCTTGCGCATCCGAGCAGATACCAACGTCGATGGTTTGCCGGCGTGCGAGTGGTTGCCTGACCTGAAGGCGCACGAGCGCGGGGTGATTGCGCACGAGGTGGAGGTGATGGGTACCTTCGTGAACGTCGCCGTGGCCGTGAGCGCTGAGGGTGAGCGGGTGGTGGTGATCGGGACGTTACGAGCCGAGCGGCTGCTGGACTGCTATGCCGCAAGGTGGGCAGTGGAGTCACTTTTTGCTTCGATGAAGTCCAGGGGTTTCCGGCTGGAATCGTCGCACATGACGCGGGCGGCGCACGTGTCACGGCTGATCGGGTTGCTGACGTTGGCATTGGTGTGGTGTGCGTTGCTGGGCGCCGGGGAGGCACGGCGGGTGCTGGTCCATGGCCGCGCGGCGGTGGGGATGCTGGCAGCTGGCTGGTCGAGGTTGATACGGGCGTTCACGCGGGCCGTGTGGGGCGAGGCTGCCACGCTCCTGGAGCTGGTGGACCAGCTTTTCTCACCGGCTGGCACTTGAAGTCACAAAACTGTCGGGTACCAAGCTCAATGACAATTGAGGAATCTCACAACCCCTTTATGCAGAATTTATCCAGGACACTGGTTTATGAGTAATGTTGCGAATCTAAGCCTTCGATTAAGATTAAAACGCACTGCCGCCTCATCTTCATGTGTATTTGGCCCCTTCCCCGTCAGATTTCTGAAAATCCAGTGAGATTCGTTTCAAGAAGGATGGGCTGCTGTGTGAGCTCCGAATCAGGTTGCGATCAGACTGTCGGAATTGGCACCTGATGGGGCATAAGCGCTTGCTCCAAATGCGACACACCTTGACGGCCAGGTCCAAGGCTGTCACCGCCATTCCCAGGGCGTCGCCCTGATGGCTGCTCCAAGGTGGCCCGATGCTGCGACAGCTTGAAGTTTGATGCCGTTGGGCACGGGCGGAGTTACAAGTTCATTCAATATTCAAGCCAGCTTGCGGCAAACCCGAGCTTTTTCACGTCTGCTTCGAAACACTGGAAATATGACCACACGAGGCATCGACGAAACCGCAGACCGGTGGCAACGCGCCCGTAAGGGAGTGCGCGCCCGTCTCCTGCTGCTGACCCTGCTCGGCGGAGGCGCGGTGATCTGGGCCAACGATTTCACCGAGAGAACCACCACCCAACAGATGGAGCAGGAGCTGCGCCGGGACGGCCTGCGAGGCTGAACCTGGCAGTGAAAAACGGGTAGAGGCACGCAGTTTCCCACTGAAATTTTGCTGCCGTGGCCTTGACAGCGCCGCAGGCCTTACTGTACGCGCCGGGAGACTTTGTTTCCTGCCGCGTCGGTCACCACGATGTCCATGAATTTTCCGGTCGACTCCGCGAAGAACGGGACGCGCCGGGACGCGCCAAGGCCCAGCTTGCTGCCGTCAACGCTGATCGACGTGACCTTGACGTCGTCGGTGGCCACACCGGAAACGCGCAGTGTCTCCCCTTCCCGCTCGAACTTGGTGATTTCCAGTTTGGGCGGATTGGGATCATAACGCAGCGGCAGCGCAATCTTGGTGGACAGGCCACCCTCGTCGACGGCTTCGATGCTGTAATCGGCACGGTTCGAGGTGGTCGAGGTCCGGAACGCGAACGGTACGATCTTGCGGCTGCCTTCGCGCAGGGTAAGAGGCTGGCCGTTCACGCGGATCTGGGCAATCGCGCGGTCGTCCATGGCGTAACCGCGTACGACCGTGCTGTTCTGACGTGAAACAGAGCCCGCAGCCGGCTCGGTGATGATGATGCGAGGCTGAAAGGCGTCGGTCTGCCGGGCACAACTGCCCAACATGGCCAGGCCGAGCAGCAGCAGACAGGCACGCGGCGCACGGAACATGGAGAGAGTATAGAGCGGTCATGACCGGCGGCGTTCGGTGGCGCCGCACACCGCCGAATTGGCCTCTCGGGTATCCGGGCAGCGCGAGGTCCTGTCATGAAGCCAAAAGCGCGAGGTCCTGTCATGAAGCCAAAAGCACAGTATCGTGAGTCCCGTTTGGGCGGCTGTCCGCTCCGGACAGTCCGACTTCGGCAGAGCCGGACCAAAGGAGCGTGGAGGACAAAAGCGGGCCGGTCAGCCACCTGCTTTACACAGTCGAAACCGCCCGCGAGTCCGGTCAGGGGCAAAACGCTATAAGGAGAAGGGCATGAAGGACAGCGCTCAGCGGTCATTGAACAGGGCACAGTTGAACAAGGTGCACAGGACGCACAGGGCACGGCCATGCGGAGCCCGCCGATGATCATTCCCGAAGGCACGCGCGACGTGCTGCCTCCCGAATGGGCGTGGCGTCAGGCGCTGGTCCGTGAGTTGCAGCTGCATTTCCACGCCTGGGGATACCAGGGCGTCAGCGTTCCCGCCCTGGAACTGCACGACCCTGCCCATCCGCAGGAAGCGCGGGCCTTCAAGCTGATCGACCGCGAAGGCGCGGTGCTGTCGCTGCGCAGCGAATTCACGACTGCGGTGGGCAGGCTCGTCCGGACCCGCTTTCCTGACCATCCGTATCCGCTGCGCCTGCAATACGGCGGCAAACTGTGGCTGCGCCATCAGACCAGCGAACCCGGACGCCTGCGCGAGTTCACGCAGATCGGCGTGGAGCTGGTGGGGATCACAAGCGCGCGCGCGGACGCCGAGCTGCTGGAACTGGCACGCAGCGGCCTCGCTCGGGTGGGTGTGCAAGCAAAACTGGAGATCGGCCACCCAGGCTTTGTCGATGCCGTGATGGAAGACTGCGGTTTGCCCGAAGCGGACCGGGGCGCCCTGCACGCGGCCATCGACCGCAAGGCCATGCCCGAGGTGCGCAGCCTGCTTGCGCGCCACGCCTTGGACCGCGATGCGGCGCAGGTGCTCGAAACCCTGCCGGAACTGTACGGCGGTCCGGAAGTGCTGGCCGAAGCGCGCGCGCTTCCGCTGGGCACGCGGGCAAGCGGGGTGGTGCAGCGGCTGGAGGACATCACCGCACTGTATGGCTCGCCGCTGCTCTTTGACCTGGGCATGTCGCGCCGCTACGAGTACTACACCGGCTTCACCTTTCGCGCCTACAGCGCGGGAATGTCGCAGCCACTGCTGGGCGGTGGACGCTACGACACCGGGATTCCCGGCGCCGGCTTCGCGCTGGGACTCGAGCGCCTGACCCTGGCGCTGGGCGCACCTCCGCAAGGCCACGAAGCAGTGCTGGCCCTCGATTTCGCTTCTCTGCGCTGGGCACATGCTCAGGGCCTCAGCGCTGAGCTGGCCTGGACGGACGACATCGTGGAACTCACCCGTTACGCGCAGTCGCGCGGCATCACCCATGTCGCGCAGGGAGAAAAGCTGCAGGACCTCGGGGCGCTGACATGAACGGCACCGACGTGAAGCGCGCGGATTCGCCGTCCGCCTCGATTCTGACCTTGGCCCTCCCCAAAGGACGCCTGTTCGAACAGGGCGTGGACCTGCTCGCGCGCGCCGGGCTGAGGGTGCATTTGCCCGAGAAAAGCCGTGCGCTGCGCCACCGTTTTGTTCAGGAAGACGGTGAGGTCGTGCTGCTCGAACTGCGCAATTCGGACGTACCGACGTACGTGGATCTGGGTGTCGCCGACGCCGGTATGGTCGGTAAGGACGTCCTGATGGAAGCCGGACGCGACGTGTACGAACCGCTCGATCTGGGCTTCGCACCCTGCCGCCTGTCCCTGATTCGTGAGCGCGGCGCGACCTCGCCTATTCTGAGGGTGGCGTCGAAGTACGAACGCCTGACAGCGCAGTTCCTGCGTGACCGGGGCCTCGCGGCCGAAGTGGTCAAGCTGAGCGGAAACATTGAACTGGCCGCCCTCACTGGCCTTGCGGACGCTGTGGTGGACATCGTTCAGACCGGCTCGACCTTGCAGGCCAACAACCTGGAGGAAATCGAGACGATCATGCATTCCAGCGCCCGCTTTGTGGTGAATCGCACGGCGCTCAAGCTGAAACGTGAGCGACTGAGGCCTTTGATCGACCGTCTTCGCGATCTGGTTGAGCGCACATCGACGACTGGTTGATGGTCGACCTTTCGCGTCCGCTGCTTCATGACTTCGCGCGACTCTTCGGGGTAACACGCTCCTCGCTGCACCTCGTGAACTCGGGTATCAACGTGGTCTGGCGCGGCGAGCGCGAAGGGACGACCGTGTACCTCAGGTGCGGCCACGAGGCACACTTCGGCGAAGCCAAAGTCCGGGGCGCCACGAGTTACCTCGCGCACGTGTTCAGCCGGGGCGCCCCCGTGTGCGAGCCATTCCGGTCGGTCAACGGCGAGTGGTTCGAGTCGCGCCCGTCGGACCAGGGCCGCTGGTACGCCACTCTGGTCCGTGAAGCACCTGGCAGGAGGCTTCATCCCGGGCAGCTGGACCCGGCTGAGGTTACGGCCTGGGGGCGTGCGATAGGAGCGCTGCACTGCGCTTCACGTGATTTCGCGCCTCCCCCTGACGCGCTGATCAAGCGATTTTCGGGCATGTGGACGAGCGAAATCGAGGAGGCACTCGCACGCTCCGAGCCGCGTCTGTTGCCACTGTACGCCGAGCTTTCCGCTTGGGCACAGTCAGCACCACAAGAACCTTTTGGAGTTACGCACGGCGACATGCGCGCCGGAAACGCCTTTTGGGATGGAGCGCAGATCACCATCATCGACTTCGACGAGCCCAACTGGGACCGACTGGCGGCCGATCTGGCGCGGCCGTTGCTGGAATGCAGCGCCGGGCGGTGCGCGGCGCTGCTTCCCTTTCTGCTGGCCGGTTACCAGGAAGTGTGCGGAGTGCAGGGCAACGTGGAACAGGCGCTGCCGAACCTGCTCCGGCAGCGCGCCCTGATCATGTTTGCCTGGTCGGCCCAGGAGTGGCATGGCCCGTGGACGGAGCCGCCTGCGGAAGTCGCAGAAGTCGATTCGTCGGACACTCGGGCGTTTCAAGGTTGGCTGCTCGCCCGGCTGTTGTCCGGTGACTTGGCAAGGACACCCGGCGCTGACGCTATGAGGTGAAGCCCGCCGAGGAGCATGGGGCCATCATGCCCTGAAGCTCATGCCCTGAAGCTTCGTACGGCAAGCCAGGCAGCACTCCGCTCGGCTCGCCCCGCCTCCTCTTACCGAGTTGCGTTGACGGCTGAGCGACGCGAAGCAGTCATGGCCCCAGACAGTGAGCGGACTCAGCAACGAGGTTGGGTTCATAGAGGACCACCTGGGTATCGCTCTCAGCTGCTCCGAAATGCACTCCGGTTCGTATCAGTTCAGCTCTTTGTCCACTGGTTGATCGAGGCTGGCCAAAACCTCACGCAGCGGCTTGGAGTCTTCAGGCTTCTGGCCGTAGCGCTCGGCGAGGTAATACCCCACCCAGGCACCGAAGTACCACAGGGCGAGGCTGCCCGCGTACCCGCCCGACCCCTCGGGGTAAGGCACCGCGATCACCTCGTCGACGCGGCTTTCGAGCACCTCGCGCGCCAAACCAAGTTCCTGGTCTTCTTCGCCCAGGAGCAGCGCCACACGACCATCCCCATGCTCGTGCCTCGCTTCGAAGGCGCCCGTCAATACGTACAGGGGATCGTGCTCGACGGGCAGCGACAGGCTCTTGCCGATGCGCGCGAGCAACACCTGCCAGGCCCAGGTGAGAAAGCCTTCGCCCTGGGGGGCCAGCAACAGTGGTGTGCGGTTCCACAGGCTCCAGGCGAGTTCACGCGCCGGGTTACCCTCCCCTACCTCTGGCACGCAACGTTCGGCCAGTGAGGCCATAAGACGGTCTGCTTCCTGGGCAGCCTCGCCTTGCCCGCAGGCGTACGCCACCCGCTGGGCATACGCGTACGTAGACAGCACGCTGCGGGGCACCAGACCATCGAGTTTCTGGATGTCAGCTTCACCCAGGCGGACCAGGGTGGCACCGCTCGCCTCGGCGATGTTGGCGTAATCGTCGGCGGCCACTTCCCAATCCGCCGAGGCCAGCACGAACTGCGTCCCACTGCTGGTGAGACGCCGCTCGATGAGCGAGAGCAGCAGCTCGGCGGGCAGGGCGCCCTCACCCAGCCCCAACACTCCATACGGGCCTTCCCTGGAGGGAGCGCCGTCCACCGAATGAGGCAGGGCGCGCAGTGCGTCGGAAAAGTCGGGCATACAGTCCTCCTGAGGTCATCTTGACGAATGGAACCGCGAAACGAACATGAACGGGCCGCCAGGCCACCGGGCGAGTGAAAAGTAACAAATTCTGCGTTCTCGTGAAGCTCAAGAGCGCTTCATCTCGCCTTGAGACAGCGTGCTAGAATCCCTGCGTGCGGTTGTGAGCGAGAGAAAAAACACCACCCGCTGGGTGGTGTTTTTGTGGCGCGCCCGACAGGATTCGAACCTGTGACCTTTAGCTCCGGAGGCCAACGCTCTATCCAGCTGAGCTACGGGCGCAAAGCGGGGCAAGACTAGCACGCTCCTGAGGAGGAAGTCAAGTGAACCAGAAGCTTCTCGTACGCGTCCTGTTGGGCGTTTTGGCCCTACTGCTCGTCGCCGGTATGGTGGTGCAGTTCACCGGACCCGGCATGTCCGGCCTGAGTTTGGGCGCACAGCGCGGCACACCCGCCCTGAAAGTCAACGGCGTGACCGTCACGGTCGAGGAACTCGAACGGGTCCGGCAAGGCAATCAGGTGCTGTCCATGGCCCGTGACGGCGCACTCGGCGAGGATTTCAAGACCGTCATCGTCGATCAGAAAGTGCGCGAAGTGCTGCTCTCTGAAGCTGCGGGAGACGTGAACGTTCCGCGTCAGGAAGTCAACAGTCAGGTACAGGAAATCCGGACCCAGAACAACCTCACCAAGAACAGCGACTGGACCGAGCGCCTGTCCGCGCTGGGCTACACCGACTCCAGCTTCCGCGAGCAGCTGCGCTCACGACTGGCCATCGAGAAGAAGGCCAAGGCCATTCAGGACCAGGCGCCCAAGGCGACCGAAGCCGAAGCGAAGCTGTACTACGACCTGAACCCAGGTAACTTCCGCTCCGAGGAGCGTATCTCGGCCCGCGCCATCGTGGTCAGTGATCAGAAGAAGGCGGCAGAGCTGCTGTCTCAGATCAAGGGCGGTGCGGATTTCGCCAAGCTGGCTTCCGAAAACAGCCTGGAGAACAAGGAGCGCGGTGGTGCACTGGGCGCCGTGGAGAACGGCAGAATTCGTCCGGTGGGACGCGTAGCCCTGCCCAACGAGGCCTCGGAAGCCGCGTTCAAGTTGACCTCGGGCGGTGTGACCGACGTGGTCAAGTCGGGCGACAAGTACTACATCGTCAAGGTGGAACAATTCGTCGCGCCGGGCACCAAGCCTTTCGCCGAAGCGAAAAACGAAGCCCTCAAGGCCGTCGAGAACCAGAAGAAAAATGCTGCTGTCGAACGCTGGCTCGAGGGACTCGAAGCCAAAGCCGACGTGCAGGTCATCGACAAGAGCTGGGATTACTACAACCCGGTGGTGGCCACGGTCGGCGACCAGAAGGTGCAGTACTCCGAAGTGCTCTCGGCGATGCTGAGCAACCCGCAGTTCGGTCAGTTCATCCAGCAGGGCGGCGACCAGGCCGCGACCCTCGTCAACGGTTTCTTCAAGCCGCAGGTCCTCACGACCATCATCGAAAGCTACGGCGCCGAGTCGATCGTCAAGGAACTCAAGCTGCCCCTGACCGGCAGCCGTCAGGAACTGCTCGCCGGTTTGCAGGCCTACGGTGGACGGGACGCCAAGGTGACCGACGCCGAAGTGCGCCAGGCGTACGAGCAGCAAAAAGCGCAGTTGTCCACGCCAGCGCGCGCCAATGTCAACGAAGCCAGCTTCAAGGACCGCCAGAAAGCATTGGCCTTCCGCGAATCGTTCGTGAAGAGCGCCGGTGATTTCACCCAGGCCGCCGCCAAGGCTGGCGGAACGGTCAACGAACTCGGCGAGGTCACGGCCGGTGACGGCAAGCTGGGCGAAGTGGCCTCCAAAGCCGTGTTTGACTCGGGCCGTCTCGCTCCCGCCGGTGACGGCAGCGTCAGCGATGTGGTCGAGGCGAATGGACGTTTCAGCGTGATCTACGTGACCGACCTCGTCAAGGCCAGCAGCCAGCCCTTCAGCGCAGTCGAAGGTCAGCTGCGCGAGCAGGTACTGACTCAAAAGCGCGCCGCGCTGGGTCAGGAGTTCGTGAAGCAGCACCTCAAGAAGGTCAAGGTCGAGAACCGGCTGGAAACGGTCATCAAGGCCGTCGAGAAGCGCGCCGCGCAGAATACGATCAAGCCGCCCGCAGCCGAGGAAGGCAACCAGACGCCAGATGCGGCCACGCCGCAAGCGGCCCCCAGCGGCCAACCCGAAGGGGAAACCCCGAACGGAACCACACAGGACAAATAAACCCAGACAGCAAGGACGGGCCAGTGGCCCGTCCTTGCTGTTGCTCACCGCCCGCCGCCCGCCAGGTTCAGGCGGCGTACTCGATTTTTCCAGCCTGCCAGAACGGCAAGAGCAGTTCCAGCAGTTCTCGGGGTGGCAGATCGCTGTCGCTCACGATGGCGGCCAGGTGGCCCTTGCCGATGCCGGAGAGCGCGAGGTACTGGCGACGCGTAACGCGGGTCTGATCGCTCCAGCCGCCGGTGAAGCGCAGCGGACGGGACCAGTCCGGAAAGGCCCGCAGCAGTTCGGCCCAGGCGTCGCCTTCTTGCATCATGCGTCCGAGCAGCATCTCGCGGCGCAGCCTGATGGTGCGCTCGGGCGTCGTCACATTCTGTTCGAAGACAAATCGGCCATCGGCCAGACTGGAAATCAGGCTGATGGCCTCGTCACCTGTCTTACCGAGGGCAGTCGCGTGTACGACCTCTCCGTTTTCGATCCAGATGTCGCCACCGCGCGCGTGTTCGAGGTGCAGACAGCCTGTGCGGTTGCTGCTGAGCAGCATTTGCATCACGCCGAGAAGTGCGAAGTCAGCCAGATTGCCCGAAAGCATGCGGGCAGTCTAGCACCGCCGTTGCGCTTCGGCCCAGCAGGGACACACGCCAAAAGAGGCGGGAAGGGCAAGTCGCCCTTCCCGCCTCTTTTTGGGCGCGTGCCCGTTCAGTCCATCGCGGCGGCCAGCAGTGGCTCGCCCTGGTAGGCCTGGGCGCCCACACCACGCAGACGCTCGGCCAGACGCTCGTAGCCACGGTTGATGTACTGCATGCCGTCGATGACCGTTTCACCCTCGGCGGCCAGCGCGGCAATGAACAGTGCGGCACCCGCCCGAATATCGGCTGCCCGAACGGGCGCGCCGTGCAGCGTGGCTCCCTGAATCACCTGGGTGTGCTCGCTCACGACGATGTCCGCACCCATGCGGTTGAGTTCGACCACGTGTGTGAGGCGGTCCGGGTAGATCTTGTCCGTCACGACGCTGGTGCCAGGCACGGTTGCGAGCAGTGCGCTCATCTGCGGTTGCAGGTCCGTCGGGAAACCGGGAAACTCCAGGGCTGTCACGTGGGCAGGCCGCAGTTCACGGGTGGCGTCGACAAGAAGCGAGTCACCGTTTTCCAGAATCACCACGCCCATTTCGCTCAGCTTGGAGCTGATGGCGCGCAGGTGCGGGGTATTGACGTTGGTGAGGGTCAGCCTGGAGCGGGTTGCCGCTGCGGCGATCAGGAAGGTACCGGCTTCGATGCGGTCGGGAATGACACGGTATTCGCCGCCACGAAGTTCGCGGACGCCGTGAACGGTGATGGTGTTGGTGCCCGCTCCGCGAATGTCGGCGCCCAGCGAATTCAGGAAATTGACCATGTCGACCACGTCGGTGTCGATCGAAGCGTTGTCAAGCTGAACCTGATCTTCGCCCAGCACGGCGGCCAGAATGGCGTTCTGCGTGGCACCCACCGTCAGCATGTCGAACACGAAGCTGCCGCTCAGGGCACCGGCGCGGCGAGCGTGAAAGGATCCGCCTTCTTCTTCGAGCTCGACACCCAGCGCGCGAAAGGCCTTGACGTGCTGATCAACCGGACGGTGACCGAACGCACAGCCGCCGGGCATACTGACCTTGGCCTCCCCCGCCCGGGCGATCAAAGCTCCCATCACGATAAACGACGCCCGCATCTTGCTGACCAAAGCGTAGGGAGTTTCGATGCTCGTCAATTCCGGCGTGTGCAGCACGACCGAGTTCGGCCCGATCCAGGCGCAGCGGGTGCCGAGGTGAGACACGATCTCCAGGATCGTATAAATGTCACTGAGACGCGGAATGCCGTGCAACGTCACCGGCTCCTTGCTCAGCAGGCTTGCGACGATGATGGGCAAGGCCGCGTTCTTGCTGGGCTGAATTTCGAGCTCTCCGGTGAGGGGTCTTCCACCGATGATGTGCAGGGGGCTGGCGTGGAGCATCAAGGTCCTTTCCGAACGACTGAAACAGTCGGTTTTTATCGGTGAAATCGGCAACAATTCGTTGTCTGCCAGCATCTTACACATGTTGCTCAGGTGCGTCTATAGCTTTTTAAGCGTTTCGTGTTGAGGGTACTCATCTAACGTGCTAGGCTGGATTTGCTCCGCAACAACCGAAGGCTGCTCCTTCAGCTGCTTGCAGAGTGTCAGACGATTCATACCATGACGGCCAAGCGCCTCATGCGTTGTCTATAGTTCATGACCCTGGTCATGATCCTTGGGAGCAGGCGATGCCGAAAAAGGACCGCAAACGCTTGCAGGTGGTGATTTCCGATGAGCAGGACGCCCTGCTCACGAAAACCGCCTACGAGCTCTCCAGCCCCGAGCGCCTGATTTCCAAGAGTGAGGTCGTTCGGCTGGCCATCGAGAAAATTGCCCGTGAGCTGGGCGAAGGTGAGCAGCTCGACGACTACCGGGCGCTGCTCGAAGACGAAAGTGTCAAGGACGAGTGAGACGTACTGGCCAGAGAGGCCCGCGAGTTCGTGGGCCTCTCTCCCGTCCGCACTCATCGCCTCCCCGACTTACCGACAAGTACGCGGACACCAAAGCACTACACTGAACGCATGGAGTCTTCGCCCGGCCCGGCCCTGCTGACCGGACGCTACGTGCTCGGCGAACTGATCGGTGAGGGCGGCAGTGCGAAGGTCTACCGCGCGACCGACACTGCCCTGGCCCGCGATGTCGCGGTGAAGCTCCTGCACGCGCACGTGCTGGAAAATGACCGGCGACGTTTCGAGCGTGAAATCCGGACGCTCGCGCGCGTATCGCATCCTGGCGTGGTGGCCATTCACGATTTGGGCCGTGATGGGCAAGGCCAACTGTTTTTCACCATGCAGTTGTTGCTGGGCGGACCCCTCAGCGTGCTCGGACCCCTCGACGGCGCGCCCCAGACGCTGCAGCAGTTCTTCGAAGCGGCCACGTTCGTCGCGCGGACCCTCGACTTCGTGCACGCCAAAGGCGTGATTCACCGCGACCTGACCCCGCACAACATCCTGCTGGGCGAGGACGGCATTCCCCGGGTCATGGACTTCGGCCTCGTGTACCTCTCCGAAGGCACCCGGGACCTGACCCGCGCCGGCTACACGCTGGGTACCCCGCAGTACATGGCGCCCGAACAGGCCAAGGGAGGCTTCGTCGGTCCACACAGCGACCTCTACGCCCTCGGCGCGGTGTTGTACCGGGTGGCCACCGGGCGACCTCCTTTCGACGGTGAAAGCGATCAGGCCGTGCTGTACCAGCACGTCTACGAACGCCCGACACCCCCTCACGAAGTCAACCCGGCCGTACCTCTGGCCTTGTCTCACACCCTGCTGCAACTGCTGGAAAAACGCCCCGAGGTGCGCCCCGAAAGCGGCGCGCACCTCGCCGAACTGCTCCGCCTCGCACGTGATGACGAAGGACGACGGTCCTCCGGGGGGCAGTTTCGAGGTGGTTGGGGGCGTGCAGGCGAGTACCAGGGAGGGCCTCGCGACCCCGCCTCCCTGCGCGAACGCTGGAGCGTCACTCTGGGCGGCGAGGTTACCTGGCCTGCAGCCGTGACGGCGGGGGGTCCGGTGATTGCGGTGGGCACCCGACGCAGCCGCCTTTCGCTGGTGGACCGTTCGGGTCGGCGCTACGCTGACCTGAGCGCCGCGGACGAGGTCACGGCGCCCGCGACCGTCGAAGAGGACCACGCCGTGTATGGCTCCTGGGACGGCAGTTTGCGCCGCGTCACGCTGGAAGGGGGCGAGGAGCGCTGGCGGCACAAGACCCGTGCGGAGATCACCGGAGCCCCCACGTTGTGGCAGGCCCATTACCTCGTCACCTCGCGCGACGGTCACCTGCATTGCGTGGGCCGCGAACGGGGTGATCTGCAGTGGGCATACCGTGCGGGTGCGCCCATCGCCGCCAGTCCGGTGATCTGGGCCGGCACGGCCTTTGTGGCCGACGAGGAAGGCTGGATTCATGCCGTTGACGCCAGCCTGGGCAGCGTGCTGTGGAAGGTGCAGCTGAGCACGGTCCACGCCACCCCGGCCCTGGCCCACCTCGGCCCGCGCGAAGCAGCCTTGATCGTGCCCGCGTGGAACGGCGAGGCGCACGCACTGCACCTGACCCTGCAGCAAGGGCGGCCCACCCTGGCCGAGGAGCCACTGCTCTGGATCTATGACCTCGAACACGAGATGTGGGCGTCTCCGGCAGCCGACACGCAACGTGTCTACCTGGCCACCTGGGACGGCACTGTGCACGCGCTGACCTTGCGCGGCGCCGATGAGGTGTGGACCCGCAAGCTGCAGGGCCGCGTCACGGCCAGCCCGGTGCTGGCGGCGGGCACGCTGTACGTTGCCAGCGAGGCCGGCGAGGTCGAGGCTCTCTCGGCGCGTACCGGCGAGGTGCTGTGGTCGGCCCGCTTCGAGCACGGCGTGCAGGCCACGCCACTGGTGCATGATGGGACGCTTTATGTTGCCTTCATGAACGGTACGTTGCGGGCTTTCCGGTAGCGGACGACTCCAGAGGCATCCAAAGTGACGTTTGCCCGCATATAACCCCAGTAGACTGAGGCATTCGCAAGCCACCCGTCCTTCTGTCCCGTCACGCCCGTCAGTTCTCCGGAGGTTGTTATGTTTGGTCTCGGACCCGCAGAAATTATCGTGATCCTGCTCATCGCCCTGGTTGTTTTTGGACCCAAGAAGTTGCCCGAAATGGGCAAGAGTCTCGGTCAGGGCATTCGTGAATTCCGGCGCAGCACCTCGGGCATCAAGGAAGAACTGGAGTCGAGCTTCCGCGACGATCCCAAGTCGGTGGCCAGCACCGAAGCGCCCGTCACCCAGACGGTCATCGCCCCCAGCGACAGCGTTCCGGAGATCGAAAAGCGTCCTCAGGCCTGAAGGACACATGAGGACACAAGGAAGCGCCCGCAATTTGCGGGCGCTTCCTTGTGTCCTTCCGGGCTGCTGAGTGTAGACCTGCACATCAGGGTCGCGCCAGATCCTCATCAAGCGCAGAGGCAGCCGCCCCCCCATGATTTCCCCGGTAGAATGAGACGATATGAATTTCGGTGAGTATATTGACCCAAGTTATTTGATCAAAACCTTTTCGTATGTAGGACTCTTTGGCATCGTTTTTGCTGAAACGGGTCTGTTGATCGGCTTTTTCCTTCCCGGGGACACGTTGCTCCTGACGGCAGGTATCTTCGCTGCCCGCGGTGACGTCACGCTGTTCGGCGTCATCCTCTCCTGCTTTCTGGGCGCGGTCATCGGCAACTCGGTCGGTTACTACATCGGGCACCGCTTCGGTCCCGCTGTGTTTTCACGGCAGGACAGCCGCATCTTCAAACCCGAATACGTCGAGAAAACCCGCGGCTATTTCGAGCGTTACGGCGCCCTGACCCTGATCATTTCGCGCTTTGTGCCCATCGTCCGGACGTTCGTGCCCACCATGGCGGGAGCCGGGCGCATGGATTTCCGCCTGTTCACGCTGTACAACGTGATCGGCGCCCTGATCTGGTGCACCACCGTGCCGGCCGCCGGCTATTACCTCGGGCGGCTCTTTCCGCCGGAAGTGCTCGACAAATACATCCTGGCGATCATTCTCGGTGTCATCGTGGTGTCCGGACTGTCGGTCGCGGTAGAGCTGCTTCGCCGTCGGGTCAAGGCGTCCTGAATTCGCGTTCTCAACGCATCCAGCAGGCGGGCGGCGAATATTCGCCGCCCGCGATTTTTTTCCGCTCTAGCATGACGACCATGCCTGCCTCCCCCACCGATCCGTTCGTTGCCTCCCTCCCCCTGGACGTGCCCTGATGCTGGCAACTGCAACCAGTGTCGCCCTGGTGGGCGTGGACGCCCTGCCCGTCACGGTCGAGGTCGATGTCTCTCCCGGTCTGCCGGCTTTCAACGTAGTGGGACTGCCCGACCAGGCCGTCAGCGAAGCGCGTGAACGGGTACGGGCCGCCATTCGCAACAGCGGTCTGCCGTTTCCGGCAGCGCGCATCACCGTGAACCTGGCCCCGGCAGACCTGCGCAAGGAAGGCCCGGTGTTCGATCTGCC
Source organism: Deinococcus peraridilitoris DSM 19664 (assembly GCF_000317835.1). Lineage (NCBI taxonomy): Bacteria > Thermotogati > Deinococcota > Deinococci > Deinococcales > Deinococcaceae > Deinococcus > Deinococcus peraridilitoris. Next base: position 474,853 of record NC_019793.1, read on the forward strand.
CATCGCCCTGGGCCTGCTGGCCGCCAGTGGCCACCTGCCCCCGCAGGCGCTGCACCACCTGCTGACAGCGGGGGAGCTGGCACTGGACGGCAGTTTGCGGACAATTCCTGGCGCCGTCAACCTGGCGATCAAAGCCGACAGCCTGGGGGCGCAGGTGCTGGTGCCGCTCGGCAACGCTTCAGAAGCAGCCCTGATCGAGGGGACACAGGTGTTCGGGGCGGGCACGCTGCTCGAAGCCCTGAGTCACCTGCTGGGAACAGCGCCCATCGCGCCGACGCAGGCGGTGCTGCCTCCTCCCTCCACCGATTGCAGGGTGTGTCTCAGCGACATCAAAGGGCAGGCGCAAGCCAAACGGGCCCTCGAAATTGCGCTGGCAGGCGGACACAACCTGCTGCTGATCGGCTCACCGGGCAGTGGAAAGACCATGCTGGCACGGCGGGCGGCGTCGCTGCTGCCTCCCCTCAGCCGTGCCGAGGCACTGGAAGTGATGCGCATTCACAGCGCAGCCGGCCTGCTGACCAGCCGCCACAACCTGCGCAGTGAGCCTCCCTACCGGGCACCACACTCGACGGTTTCCGACGCCGGGCTGATTGGCGGAGGCAGTGTGCCCAAACCTGGTGAGGTCAGCCTCGCCCACCGGGGCGTGCTGTTTCTCGACGAGTTCCCGGAATTTTCGCGCAAAGCGCTCGAAAGCCTGCGTCAGCCCCTCGAAGACGGCTGTCCAGTTTGAGGATTAAAGAGGGTGCTTAGGAGCACCCGTGCTGCAGCTTGATGACCTTCCCTACCCTGTTCGTTTGCATGTGCGTCAGCATGGCCGGGCGTTCGCCTGGTGGATGTACAACGCGAAGCAGCTGCGCCGTACTCTGACGGATCCGGATCCGCTGGTGGTGTTCGAGGTGATCGGCGTGGAGGTGGCGGGCGTGATCGTGCCGGTCTCCATGGTGCGGGGTGTCTGACTTGCCGGCCTGAGGCTCTGGTCAGTCGGGTTCATACTCCAGTACATCGTTGGGCGTAAAAGTTTTTTTGGTGATCCTCGCGAGAGCGTTGAGGATGTCATCGACCGTGTCGAGGCTGGGTAAGCGGTCTCCACGGACGATGGCGTAGAGCTGGGCGGGTTTGATGGTTTTGACCTCCTGCGCGAGACGGTAGGCGGACACGTCGTTGTCGTGGAGGAGTTCGCGCAGGCGGACTCTGAGCACGCGGCTACTGTACGTCATGTATACTTCACCTCAGGTATAGTATACTGTAAGTCAAGTAATTAGGCCGCTACTCCCTCTTGTAGAGCGCTGGAGAAGAAATGAACACACGTACATTCCGCGTCGGCAACATGGACAACTACTTCTCCCCAGAGAACCACATGCCAGCCATCATCGCAGAGGCCGAAACCCACGAGTACGCCGTGTACGGCCCGCTTGACAAGCTCTGCGCCCAGATGGTCGCTGAGGACTTCGCGGCCAAGAATTTCGACCGCTTCGAGTACCCGAACTCGTTCGACCTTCTCATTTGGGAAGACGGCACTCCAGATGTCGCGTACCGCGTGTACGTCGAAGTCAGAAGCGAACCTGTGTTCGACGGGAGTGCGCGCCGAATCGACACACCGCTCAATAAGTAACCTTATCGACCCACCGGAGGAACGAATGACACTCACCGTAGGCTCGCTCTTTTCAGGCATCGGAGGTCTGGAACTCGGCCTGGAATGGGCCGGGATGCGGACCATCTGGCAATGCGAAATCGACCCCTTCGCCCGCGCGGTGCTGGAAAAGCACTGGCCGAACGTCCCGAGGTTCACCGATGTACGAGACATCACCGCCGCCACTGTTCCCCGACCTGATGTCCTCTGTGGAGGATTCCCCTGCCAACCCCACAGCAGCGCCGGCAAGCGGCTCGCGAGTGACGACGAACGCGACCTCTGGGGTGAGTACGCCCGAATCATTGGCGAGCTTGAGCCTCAATGGGTCGTGGCTGAAAACGTACCAGGGCTTTTATCAAGCGAAGCTGGACGGTTCTTTGGAAGAGTTCTCCGGGACTTGGCCGCGCTCGGGTATGACGCGGAGTGGGACTGCATACCGGCTGCAGCCGTCGGTGCCCCGCACATCCGTGACCGCGTGTTCATTGTTGCCTACCCCCGTGGCAGTGGACGCGAAGGATACGCGGAACTGCACCGTCAAACGCCGCCCAGGGTCTACGGCCAGCATCGGAGTGACCTTGACGGACTGGGTGAGGCTCAACACCGAGCGCAAGAGGCTCACACCGTCCTTCGTGGAATGGATGATGTTGCTTCCCGCCGAGTGGACCGACTTAGGACCATCGGTAACGCCGTCTCGCCCAAAGTCGCGCAAGTTATCGGGCAGCGAATCATAGCTGCCCACACCGCCCTACTACAGGACAACAACAGCGAAAGGACACCATGACCTACGATTCACGACCCGACACGCACGAACACATCAACCAAGTCCGCGCCTACCTCATGCGCGCCACGCACGAACTCCTCTACCGCAGCGAAGAACACGACCGCAGCAAACTCCTCAGCCCCGAAGTCGAAGTCTTCAACCGGGTCACGCCACGACTGCGAGAACTGACGTACGGCTCAGCAGAGTACAAAGCCAGCCTCGCAGAGATGGGAGAAGCCCTCACGCACCACTACCAGCACAACCGGCACCACCCGGAGTACCACGAGAACGGCATCAAGGACATGAACCTGATTGACGTGCTGGAGATGCTGTGCGACTGGGCGGCAGCGTGCAAGCGTCATGCGGATGGCGACATCTACAAGTCCATCCGCATGAACGCTGAGCGCTTTGGGTTCAGCGCTGAGTTCGAGCGGCTGCTGAATAACACCGTCGAAGCGCTCGACCTTCGCGCCTGACTTTAAGGTCTATACGCCGAATGGGGCACATAACGCTGTCTGCCCCATTAATCGCCCCAATTCGCCCCATTCATCGCCCCAATGTGTCCCATTCAATCAGCGTCAAGGCGGCAATCAATCAAACAAAATTCTCGCGTCCCAGACGACAAGAAACGGAGTTCGCTATGACTCAGCAGGAAAACAAGCAAGCAATGACGCCAGCAATGGCCCGCGAGCTGCTGGAGAATGCCACGCCGGGCCCGTGGAGCTACGACCGCCCCAGTGGCCTCTCCTATGGCGACCACGGAACCGTCGAGGAATACGCCGAGTACTACGAGATTCAGAATGAGAATTGCACTGTGGTGGCCTCTCTAGCCGCTGATCATGGTGACGTTCGACTGCTGGCAAGCGCGCCTGACCTCGCCCGCCTGGTCATCGAGCAGGCCCGGCGAATCAGTAGCCTTGAGGCTTCCCTGCTGGCTATCTGCGGCACGGACACCACGCCCGAGTACACCGGCCCGCACGACGACCACCTCACCACACCACGCGAGATTGCCCGTAGTGCGCTCGGAATCGACGGACTGTAGGGGGTATTTGATGGACCATTCAGACCTCAAACTTGTCCGACGCCCGTTCTTCCACACTGCCCAGGATGGCCGCATCACCATCATTCGAGACGTTCCTACGACCGTTTACAGCAACTTGGAAGGCGAGGAGTCCCTGAGCTACATCCCAGAGGTCGCAGAGCGCGTGTACACGATGCTGGGTAGCAGCGAGCCGTTCAATGCGGACGGCGTGCGGGTGCTGTACTACACAACTCCTGTGCCCTCTGATGGGCCGCTCTACAGCCAATAAGAACGGAACGACGATGCCGCGAGCCCGGCGCAAGCAAAAGACCCCAGACGAAGAAATCGGCGAGTGGCTTTGGTTTCTCTCGATTCGAGATGACGGGTTCTACCTCGTGAATGAACGTCGGTTTCTCACGCGCGAACTGGCCGAACAGCATGGGCAGAAGGTGCGCCGAAAAGTCCACGTGAAGCCGCATCTCAAAGGCCAGGTACACGAGGAAATCATTCACGTGACGGCGTACGACCCGCAGCCGATGACCTTCCGTCAGATTCAAAACTTTATGCGTGCGACTGCTTGGCAGCAGGGTCGAAACGCACTCTAAGAGAGGAAGTACGACATGTCACGAATGACACGCATGAACACACTGATTCAGGAACTTAGCGAGGCAGCGCGGCAGGTGCTCGACACCGATAAATTGCGCACGGAGCACGGCGCTGAGCCTATTTGGAATCGTATGCAGGACCAAGCGATGCAGCGTCTTCAAAAAGCCCGCGATGAGTTTGAGGCGTGGAACGCCGCGTACCCGCACACCGACGACTGAGTAGGAGAGGTAGTACCGTGCATCCAAATGACAAGGTGGCCCAGCGACGAGAACGCAAAAAGGCCAATCGTGAAAAACGCCGCGAAGAGCAGCTTGAGCGTGAATGGCATCGAGAAATGCTCGAACTGTATAAGTCAGAAACGCCTAAAGACGAGCGGGTAAGGGGAGTATGAGTCAGACTGAAGTTGTGACTCGACCAGAGCTAACCCTGACACTCAAGGTGCCTGAAACCGACTTTGATGGCGTTGACTTGACCTTAGCTCTGCAATTCATCATTGATGCAAAGCAACACTTCGACCGTTACGGAGGGAGCGAGAGCACGCGGTATGGCTTGTGGTCTTCGTACAAGGTGCTGCACCGCGTCATGGCGCGGTACGCCGAGGCGCTGGGGGACTCGGCGCTGTTTGGGGCCTTTCCAGACCCTGACGAACTGTTCGCCCGCTAAGGAGAGGTATATGACAGTTGCTGAACTTATCGCGCTCCTACAAGCCATGCCCCAAGATGCACAGGTCGTCACCGACCTCGCCGAAGCGGGAATCGTGCGCGTCGGTCCACCAAGAGAAGTCATCGTGTACCGGCGCATCGCCGGAACGAAGCGCAGGCGCTCTTACCTGACTACATGGTGGTATCGGGACGAGCCGCTGCCGAGGATTCATGCCCACTGCGTCATGCTGTGACCGCCCCCTAAAAGGAAAACAACGATGAAAGGACACGGCCCCCATCCGCTTTGGCGTCACAAAAAGACAGGCGGCATTTACGAGGAAATCGCGCGTGGCCGCCTTGAACACGATGAAACCCCCGTGGTGGTGTACCGACACTGCCTGAAGGCTGAAGTGTGGGTGCGCCCAGAGGCAGAGTTCATGGACGGTCGCTTCGAGCCACTGGGCTAACCGCCCTACTTAGTTCAAACGAGGACCCTCATCCAAGAAATGAAGTATTTGTTAAGGTTAAATATGCCGCGTCAAAACGGAAGGGCGAGAAGTCGAGCAAGAGCAGTCGTTCAAGAACAACTCGGCAACATCACGGCAACGAAGCCGGAACCCACTAAGGTCTACGACGCCCCGATCGACATGACGTACGAGCCCCGCAGCCGCGTGGACCGCAAACGCCTCTACGTGAACAGCCGCGAGAATAATCGCGCCCGTGAACTGGAACAACGCGAGAAAGACCGCCTCGCCGCCCTTCGAGCTCGCGCAGCTGCAGCGAACCTGCAGGCCGAGAACTAATATCAGATCTAACAGAGAGCCGCCCCGATGGGCGGCTCTCGTGGTTCCACTGGGTTTCTGTTCCAGCACCTCAGCTCGCAGCTGCTTCACCCCAGTGGTTCACCACGGCTGCGATCTTGCGCCGGTCGCCCTTCGCGTACGTCTCGGTCGTCTGCGTGCTGCTGTGCCTGAGATGGGCTGCAGTGAGCATCAGATCACCCGTCTCGTCATGCAGTCTGGTCGCGCAGTGGTGCCTCAGACCGTGAAACTGCCGCTTCGAATACCGCACCTGCCCTTTCTCGCACAGTCGCTTCAGGTGATCGCGCAAGGTGCGCTCCTGACGCCAACGCAACACCCGACCCTCACGCGTCGGCAACGCCTCCAGGGCTGACACCAGCGCCGCGCTGAGGTGCACCTTCGCGGCTTTGCGGCCCTTGCCAATCACCATCACCTCGCGCGCCTCCAGGTCGATGTCCGACCACTGCAGCTTCACCACCTCGTGAATGCGCAGGCCAGCTTGGGCGGCCATCAGCACCATCACGCGTTCCATCGGATCCGCGACGGCCAGCAGCTTCTCCACGTCCTCGTTCGAGTACGCCTCTCGTTTCAGGTGAGCCGGCACGTTGTCCCGCACGGGTGGAATGTCCGCGAACGGATCGCTCTGCGTCGCGCCTGCCCAGCGCAAGGCGCGGTACAGGGCCCGCACGCCGGAGCGGGCATTGTTGACGCTGCCGGGCTTCAGGTCCCGGTGCAAATGCCCGAGGAAGGCCGCTCCTAAATCCGGGTCACCTTCAAGTAGCCGCCTGGTGCTCATGCGTTCCGTGAACCGCAGGAATTTGCGCAGGGCGCCACGGTACTGCAAGAACGTGCGAGGGCTGGTCTGCGAGGCTGAGCGGCCGTAGTGCAGCTGGTGATGCTGCACGAGGCTGCAGAGGGTGGGGTAGTCGCGCTCATCGAGGGCGCGGAGGGCCACTTTGGCTCGCTTCTTCTTCGACAGGTCCGTCCAAACAAAAGATTCGCTCACGGTGTCTCCCGTGAGCCGGTCTGGATGTGGCGTGACCAAGGGCCATAAAATGACCCTTGGGCCGCTAGTACCGGCTCCACGCTCAGGGCTGCTCGAACAGCGCCTGAGCACCTTTATTCTATTTCGCCTGTAGTTAAAACGTTATCGCCCTACACGCCGTTTTCTTAACGCAAACGCCTGATAATTTCGCAGACAACAAAAAATGCCCCGCTCCCAGCCGAAGCCAGGAGCGGGGCAAAAGTGTTACCGCACGAGCACAGCCCAACCGTACCCGCACATCACCGGAAGTCAGGCGCAGGAGGCGTCAAAAACTTCGCGCGCAACGCACCATCAGGCAGACGGTACCGAGCGAACACATCCACGTGCTCACCCGTCATCTCCAACACGAACGACTTCCCGGCCGGAACGAGCACCCGACTGAAATCACACAGCACCTCCGGGCCATTCACAACGCAACGCGCGTCATTCAAACGCAACCGGGAACCACTCAACTTCCACTGACCCAGCGTCACGTCCTGCCCAACTGCCGAGAAACGCAACGCGGGTTCACCTCGCCCTGAAAATCCCCGTGAAAGACTCGCAGCGTCACCTTTGCCCAACTCCAGGGCCGCCGTGTCCTCCGGGCTGAACTGCGGACCTGAGGTACTCGTGCTGGGCGCGCAGGCTCCCAACATCAGCAGTCCGAGCAACCAAACACGCTTCATTCCACCACTCCACTCTGCAGTTCAGGTGCGTTCACGACCGGCCCCACTCCCACAGGCTCGTCTTTCAGCAGCTGGTAGGCGAACTCGATCAACGCCGCGGCCAGCTGACGCTGCTGAGCGTCCACCAGCGGAGTGTCCATGGCGAGCTTCACGAGTGGCCCGAAGCGAGGGATGAACACCACCGCGTCATCCAGCTTCTCGATGAACTCCACCAGGTTCTCCGTGGCTTTCTCTGCGGCAGCGGTGCCGGTGGCACCCAGGGCCATTTGTTCACGGACGTACTTCTTGGCGGCGGCGAGGGCTTCTTCACTAAAGAACTTCTTGAGTTGATCGGCGACGGTCATGCGGTCCTCCTGACAGGAAAGAAAAGGAGTACCTGACTCACGACAGGTACTCAACGAAAAGTTGAGCTTCCAGGTTATTGACGCTCGAAAGCGCCCGCGTCGATATTGCTGCTCGGCAGCGTAAAATTCGCCAAATCCACCGTGACGCTGTACGGCACACCAGCAATCGTCACCGTCAGGTACTGCAGAATCGAACGGTTGAGGGCCGGAGAGTCCGCCTGCAAGCGGTAATCACCGGTCGTGCTGGCCTTCAGCGGCCCAACGAACTTCGGATCAGCCAGCACGGTGGTGCTGGCCCGCGCGGTCGTCCCGTTGTTGAAGCTCGGCCCGCCCCCCGTGCGCCAGATGACGTTATGCCCCTCATCCGCACCTTGCCCGTAGAATTCACTCTTCGAAGGATTCGAGCGACCTTCGATGATGTTCCCGTGCGCGCTGAGGATCGTCGAGTCACAACCGGCAAAGCACGCGATACCGACATTCACGTAATACGCGGTGTTGTTGTGGAACTCCGTACCGAAGTTCGCGCCCCATCCACTCTCCGCGCCACGCACCACCAGCAACTCCGCACCCACGTCCGCACCGACGAACAGGTTGTACTGGTACTTGTTGTAATCACTACGGTTATCCGTCGATCCACCCAACTCACTGAAGGTCGCTTCGTTCAGCGCTTTGTTGTGATGAATCCAGTTGTTGCTCCCCCGGAAGATTTCAATGCTGGCCCCTTCGATGAGGTAATCCTCACTGCATCCGAAGTTCGCACTGGTGGTGTTCCAGGCGACTTCGTTGTCATCACTGTTCAGCAGGATCGCGAAGAAGCCGGAATCGTTATCGCCGTTGTCCGGGGTGTTCTGACTGGCGATGCTCATCTTCTCCAGGGTGTTGCGCAGGATTTTGTTGAAGCGCCCCTTGCCTTCCCCGTCCGTGGTCTGGATGCCCACTGTCAGACCCGTGAGGTAATTTCCTTCGATGGTGTTGTTGCTGCCCGCCACGCGAATCCCGACGCGCCAGCCTGCCGGTGTGGTTTTGCATTTCACCGCGTCCGAAGGCACCGGAGGGACGTGCGAAGACGCCACGGTGACGCTCAGACCACGCACCTGCTGGTAGGAGCCGGTGACGTTGATGGTACTCTCACCGCTGGTCATGCGGAATTTCGGCATTCCCAGCGACGTGTCACCGTACGCACCGATGGTGATGTTGCTGGTGGACGTGCCATTCCATTTCGCGGCGAACTGCCCATCCCAGCTGCAACCCCGCTTGAAGTAGAGTCCCTCACCGGGATTCAGGCTGAGCGTGCTGACGTTGGCCAGGGTCCGCCAGGCCCGCGTCGGATCACGTCCATCGAGAGAGTCACTGCCGGCGCAATCCACGAAGTACGCCACTTGATCCGGTGGCGGCAGCAGGTCACCGGAGGGTTGCACGACCACTTCACCACTGACCGGGGAGGTGGTCGTGCCGGTCGCATCATCCGGCAGGCTGGTGCCGATCAGGTTGAGCGGGGCGTACACGCGCAGTTCGTTGATTGCCACCGCGCTGTTTTCGCTGTTGCCGTACCCGGTCACGCGGATGTAGCGGGCGCTTTGCCGTGCCCAGGTGAGCGTCTGGTACCCCTCCTTGTCTCGCGCGGGTCGGAGGGGCGTGACCGTCCGGCGACTCACGACCGTCACCCATGGGCCCGAGGTGCTCCCCGCCAGGTCGACTTTCAAGGCGGTGTTGCGTTCCGCTCCGCGGTACAGCACCAGGTCAATACTGTCGACGTCCTGCACACTGCCCAGGTCGCACGTGAGACTTTGAGGCGCAACGTTCGCGGAGAACCAGGTGTTGGCCTTGCCGTCAATGGCGAGCGTGGGGGGAAATTCACGCTTCAGGCCGCTGCTGGTGACACTCACGCAGGGAATCAGGGCCCCCTGCGCCTGGGTGACGCAGGAAGCGAGGAACGCCAGCGCCAGCATTACTCCCAAGGGTTTGTAGGTCATGTGATCTCCTCGAGCGCCACGAAACGGCGCAAGTCATTCAGGCGGTTCGTCCAGCCACGCATGAAGCGCAGCTGCGTCGGGTTGTGCCGGACGATCGCGCGGTAAAAGGCGCCCCGAGCAACCAGTAACTCCCGCGCGATTTCGGTCTGCATGTTCGGTGTGCCCATCGGCACTTGCGCTTTGGCTTGCTTGAGCATGTACCCGAGGTTTCCTGGTCCGTGGTTCACGGCGATGTCGAAACACACGGCGTTCAAGGGCCACACCCGCCCGGCCGTCACGCGGTTCCAGTACCGTTGTCGGTAGATGGCGGCGACTTCGGCGGGTGTGATGCTCCAGACATCCCGGGGTGGTCGGCCCTGAGCTTTGCACCAGGCGTTGAAGGTGCCCTGGGTGATGCCGCAATTCGTGCGGCCACCCCGGTCAAAGGGATCGTCGACCTTCCCGCCTTCCCAGCGGAGCGTGAATCTGAGGGCGCGTTCAAAGTCCGTCATGCGGCCTCCTTTGTGGCGGGCGCCTCGCCGCCCCGACCTTTGAGGACGGCGATGACGGCCGTCAGGACGGGCGGGACCGGGAGGCCCATTCGTCCGGCGTTCTCGGTGATGCTCAGCAGTTCGATGGCGATGAACCAGTACGCCACGCCGTTGCGCAGCACCGGGCCCTGCCCGAGTGCCTGGTCAGTCAGGTGCCCGACGGCAATCAGCGCGAAGATGCCGACTTTCTTCACGACGCCCCGGTACCCGCGGCTGCTTGACAGCCCCGGTCCGAGGTTCTTCTTGCCTTCGTAAGCGGAGGCGCCCCAGCCGGTACCGAAGTCGATAACGCTGAGCAGGAACAGCTGCTGGAGTGGGGGTGTCCACTCACCGAAGAGGTGGGTGGTGAGGAAGCTGGTGCTGATACCGATGAGGACACCGAGGGTGGTGAATGTCGCCTCGATGGCGGCGGGAAATTTGATCATGATGCTCCAACCGCCAAGGCGGAATGAAAGAGGCACCCCTCACGGAGTGCCTGGTTTGATGTTGTTTGTGTGTAGTACGGCGAGGTGCAGAAAGTATCAGGCGGGTCCAAAGTGGACTGCTACCCTAAACCCAGCAGGGAGCACTCGGAAAAGTGCTCCCTGCTGGCGGGCCGCCGAAGCGAACCACTGCGTGTGACGACTCAGTGTAACGCTTCAAGTCAAGCTGCCCGCCGCATCGGAGCTGTATGGAACACCTGACTGAAGCAGTGGAAAAAGCTGTACGCGAAGAAAACTGGTATGCCGCGCTCGGTCTGGCGCTCGCCCTGCCTGACATTTGCGGCAAATACTACCGACCGAATGAGAAGAGTAGCACCCGCTATATCGAGTGGTTCGACCAGTACGTCCAACCGAAGTACACGAGTGGAGTGGGGCCTTCGCGCACACCTCATGTTTTCCTGTCAGGCTCCGACTGTTACGCCTTGAGGTGCGCGTTCCTCCATGAAGGCTCAGAGCAAACGCCGCGCGGCAAAATCGAACCGAACCGAGCGCTAGACACGTTTCAGTTCGTCGTGTCCCCGCCCCCATCCTCGGTTCACATGAATCAGAGGGACAGTAAATTGCAGCTTGATGTCCGAAAATTCGCGACGGATATGGTAGCCAGCGTGCGGGAGTGGCTTGCCATGGAACCGAGCATCAACACAAGCACCTTGCTCGAAATCGAGGTGATTGACCCGACAAAAGGCTTCAGCTTCTGAGTTATCCTCCTCCGATCAACAGTATGGGTGGGCCCGGCTGGAGTTGGGAGAACCAGGCCCTGTCGCCTAGATCCTCCACGATGTTCGCCACGTCCAACTCCGGCTCAAAGCCAAGCGTCCGACCGTCAACAGATGGCACCAGTACCCGCATATCTTGCGGGTACGCCTTCAATTTTTCGATAAGTTCTGCGACTGTCATCGCGCCTCCTGCTTGAGTCTAATTGCCCTGACCAGCGGTCATATTTTGAGTAGGTATCAGGTTGCCATCAAGCCCGCGTTACGCAGGCGCTGCAAAAGCGCGTTGAATTCCGCTTGGGTTGGAGCTGCCGCCACATCTGCCATCGCAGCCGCCTGTTTCACCAATCCAAACGTCGTGGTGTTCGCCACCTGACGCACATTCACCCAGCCGGTATTCCCGATGCCACCCGTGACCTTCACCCACAAGCGCCCCTCCCCCGCGTTGAAGTTATCGAGGTAAATCGAGCCCTCACCTGAAGTCTGGTTATTGTTTGGCGGAAACGTCCCTTCCAGCACTCCCACGCGCTGCACGTAATCCACCCAATGGCCTTCCATGCTCGCGCTTCCGACATTCCCCACCAAGCTGATTTTGGCGAAGGTGCCCGGTCCTGTCAGGGTAAAGCCGGTACTCAAGGTCGCCTTCAGGGAATTCCCCGTGACCGTGACATTCTGAATGGTCTGCCCTGTCGCACTGGTGTACAAATCAAACGGCTTTTGCAGGGTGCCGCTGAAGTTATTCCCAATGATGCTGGCCGCGTTGATGCTCTCCACGCCATCCAGAAACAGTCCCACCGCCGTGTCGCTCTGTCCTTCGATGGTGTTCCCGAGAATGGTGAAGTAATCCGACTTGATGGGGTTGATGCCGTTCCCCCCGACTGGGCCGTGCTTGATGGTATTCCCTGCCACGACCCAGTGTTCGCTTTGCTGCATCTTGATTCCGGCTTCAGTGAACCCGTCCACGGTGTTGCCGGTCACGCTGTGCCCCTGGGTGCGCGCTCCGTTGTAGAGGTTGGACATGCTGATGCCCACATCCATCACGAGGGTTCCGGAGGCGTCCCGCCCGTTCACGCTGTTCCCCGTCACGCTGACCCGCATCGCCCCCGCGACTTCCAGCCCCAGCAGCAGACAGCCGCGCACGGTGTTCCCGCTGACGCTCGCACCATGCGAACCGTCCACGCTGATGCCCCACCCGAATCCCTCTACGGTGTTGCTGGAAATCGCGCACTCATCCTGCCCCACGGCGGTAGCGGCCCCGCCCTGCAGCTCGATGCCGAGCTGCAAGCCCCCGCCGCTATCCCCGAGGGCTGTCACGCCGCGCACGTCATTCCCGATGATGCGGTGACGCCCACCTTTCGCCAGTCCACCCTTCAGTTTGATACCGCACACGTCAAGCCCGCGCACGTCCCGAATGGTGTTTCCCTGAATCAAAGTGCCGATGGGCACCGCGTCCACGGCGGTCGGTTCCTGAAAAACACCGTGGTAGGTGCCTTCGATGGTGTTGTGCGTGATTTTGGTGTCACGCACACCGGCCAGTACGTACACCCCTATCCCGCGTGCATTGCGGATGCGGTTGCCGCGAATGACCGTTCTGGATGACGTGCCCTGCACGGTAATCACACCGCCCACGAATCCGCGTGTCGCGCTGACGTACGCACCGTCGAGCGTGAATCCTTCGATGGTCACGTCATTCGTCTGAACGTCGAAGCGCTTATGGTTGGCTTCACTGTCTGCGACCAGGCGCGTGCCGTTCCCGCGCAGCGTGACGGGTTTCGTGATGGTCTGCACCGCACTCACCGTGAAGACCCCAGGGGGGAAATCCACCACGCCTCCACTGGCGACAGCGGCCAGCGCGTTCGTGATGGCGCTGTCGTTCTGCGCGGCGGTGCCGGTCGAAGCGAATCCGAACCGTGCGGCGGTAATGACATGCTGGGATTGCGTGCTGAGCAACGCCGGGCCGGAGTTGACCCACACTCCGCCCACGACCACCAGGCGTTGCAGGCTCCCATCCACCAGGCGTTTACTGCCAATCGCACCTTCCGGCCCTAAGGGTGGGTCAGCGGTGGTTTCCGACACATACTGCGCGGTATCCGCCGCTGCACTGTACGCCTGGTCAGCCGCCGTGTTCGCGTTGGTGACCGCCGCGTCCACGCGTTCTTCGAGCGTCTGCCCGGTCGGCGTGATCTTCGTGATCTTCAAATTGAAGTTCGCGCCGCCCGTGATGTTCCGGCCAGGGTTGCTCGACACGTAAATCAAGGCTTTGTCACCGGCCGTGAGTTGCGCGATGACGGTCTTGGCGCTCGTGTAATTCCCAGCGGCCTGCACGGTGATGTTCTCAATTTCGCTGCGCAGCACTGGGTTCGGGTCCGCGCTGCCTTGCACGAACAACGCTGCTTTGATCACATCACCGACTTGGAGCGCTTCCCAGGGCACGCTGACTTCGAATTTGAACTGGCTGGTCACGTCGGCAGTGAAGACGCTGCCGGTGCTGTTGTTCACCAGCAGGGTGCCGCCGGTGTCGATCACGTCGTACGTGATGTCATCGTACGAGCTGTACGCCGCGAAGGCGGTGGTGCGGTGCGCGGTGGCAACGACGGTTTCGGTGGTGCCGGTGCTGTCGAGCCCACCGCCGCCTTCCACGTACCACACGACTTTCCAGTTGATGGTGGCGACGGGTGGCACGGCCACGCTGGGGCTTTGTCCCTGGTTGTCCTGCAGGGCTTCGAAGATGGCGTTGTTGAGGAACACGCGCCGTCCGGCTTTGTAGAACACGCTGGCGTCCCACACTTCTTCTTTCGTCAGTTGGGCGGGCAGCAGTTCGTCTTTCACGAGGCCCGTCACGGGGTCGAGGTCGGCTTTGACTTCTGCGAGGGTGACGACGCCTTCACCGAGCGCGGTGAAGGCGGCTTCGTACCGCTCGGGCCAGTCGGTCTTGTTGCCCCGGGTGGGCAGGTTGAGCACCTGCATGATGGCGTCCCGTATCGCGAGGGCCACGTCTTTGAAATTCGTTTCTGCCATAAGGCCTCCTTAGATGGGGAGTTTCTCAGTGCCGTCGTAGCCTTCACCGAGCGGGAACGCGCCGAGAGGAGCGTCACCGAGGGCTTGGGTCGCGCCAGGAATCCAGTCCGGCCCGGTCGGCAGGAGCGTCAGGGTGACGTTCCAATGCCGGGAATTTTTCGATGCGGGAGTGAGCTGACCGTAAGGGTAGGTTTGCGCGATCAGTTCGCGGTAACGAATCCCGCCGCGCCAGAGCTTCACCGCGCGCTTCTGCGCGTCCAGCAACTCCCTCAGCACGAGGGTGGCGTGGTACTCGCTGGCCGCTGAAATGATGCCGCTTAACACGAAGGGCTCCGGAATCGGCAGGCCATCCCCGGTCGAGAACCACCTGGTGCTGCCTGGCGCCCGTTCGAGTTGCGAACTGAGGTTGTACCCGACACCTCCGGTAGGTTGGAAGGTGAGCGGTAAGGGGTAACGTTCAGTGACTCCTGGAAGCTCGAATTCGAATCCGGCGTAGAGTCCGCTCATGGCCCGTACCTCACGGCGGTCAATGTTGCTGCGTTGTCGCGCTGCTCGATGACCGCGCGCAGCGCACTGGCTTCGGGCGAGTCACGCTGGCCGGTGTGCGTGTAGGTGTCACCGTATTCCTGTGCGGTGATACGGTACTCGATTTTCTCCACCGGTCGTTCGATGGTTTCGATCAAGCTGCCGTCAAGGGCGCGGCGTTGAATGATCGCTGTCGCACCAAGCGGACCAAATCCAGTGGTCCGGATAACTGCGGGGTCCATGCTTGGTTCGCGGTAATACAGGCTGGCGAGGCGTTCGAGCGTCACGCGGTCCACCAGCAGGGGCCGGGCAGTTCCGATTGACGCACTGCCGTTCGTGGGGCCCGTGACACTGAGGGTGATGCGGCAACTGTCGTACAGCGAATTGGCTTCCATCAGCGCGCGAATGTCGGGCCCGCCAAACAGCAAGAGACCATTCTTGAATTCGGTCGGACTGGGGTAGAAGTCCAGGAATTGCGTGGTGTCGCTTGCCTGGTACATGATCACGCCGACATTCACGTACGTCGCGCCTTGCACGTTCTGCAGTTCGAAGCCCAGCAAGTCGAGTGCACTCGACTTGCTGATGTCCCAGCGGATTTCGACGGTCTGCGTGCTGCCGACGGAATAGTCACCGAAGTTGATTCCAGCGACCGTGCTGGGGTTGTCATCCGCGAGGTTCTCGATGCTGCTGACGCTGCCTCCCGGATTGGCGGCAGAAGCATGCACGGGCGTCCCGATCGGCTTGAGGTAATCACGCGGGGTGGTGAGCGCGAGGACTTTCACGGCGTACCCGTACGCGCTGCTCAGTGTGGTACTGCTGCTGACGATCCCTGCAGGCAGGACATCATAGGCGCCCATGCCGGTGTAGGCGTACAGCACCTTCGGGCGGTTCCCGATCAGCCACCGCACGGCGGTGATGAGTTCCTCACTGCCGCTTTCGGTCCATTTGACGCGCGTACCCACGACGGCTTCGTCGATGTTGATGGTGCCGCTTCCGGTGTCCACGACCAGCTGGAAGTCCGCGTTGTATCCCCAGCCTTTCCAGCCGGGCACGAGGCTCACGAGCTTGTCGAGCACTTCCCGGCCAGTCTGGTAGTTCGGGTGGAGCACGCCAGCGGTGATGGCTGGGTCGGGCACTTGGGTGAGGTTGTTCATCTGCGCGGGCAGGCGTCCGTTCGTGAGGTGCGCGATGACCTGGCTGATGGTCGTGTGGACGCTCTGCTGCGGGTACTGCGCAGTCTGCACGTCGACTTCCTCCAGGCGTTTTTTCATGCCGACGAGCTTGAAGCCGGTCGCTTCGGGCGAGTTCTTCGCGCCGGTCAGCACCGCGATGCCCGCGAAACGTGAGGTCCACAGCACGGTGTCATCCGTAACGTTCGGGTCACTTGGGCGCGTCTGGATCTGCACGATGTCCCGGTCCCCGATGCCCAGCGAGGCCGCCTTGGCGCTGAAGGTCGCTTCCAGGCAGTTCCCGTACGGTTCGAGGGTCATGGTGAGCCCGGCCTGCGTGACCTGAGCGGTGTCGAGGGTGCGGTCGTACCGATACGCTCCGCTCGGACTGTAAATTCGGAGTCTCCAGCGCACGTCAGCCTCCTTTCTGGGCGTGAGGAGCCACGCCCGCGCGTCAAATGAAGGAGGTGCGGCGTGAATGCCGCACCCCACGAGAACGAGGAGGAGCAGAAGCAACCTCACCGGAATGCTCCAGTGATGCTGCCTTGGGCTCCCCCATCCAGAACCACACGGATTGGGGTATTGATGATTTCCCCGAAGCGATCGACGTGCCGGCCAAAGGCCGGCACGATCTGGTTCCCCAGGGTGTCGAACGCCTCGAGAGTGGGCGTGCTGATGCTGCCAAGCCCCAGGTCCGGCACCCTCCCGAACAACTCCCGGTTGCCCGTGATGCTCTCGGTCCCTTCAGGTGGTTTGATGAATCCCTTATCGACCAGCATCTGACGGACAGGGGCGAGACCTGTCACGAACTTCTCGCCCAACGCCGCTGCGGTATCTGCCGCGCTCAGCACGCCGTTCAGGGCAGCCACGTCATCATTCGGGTCGGGCGTCTGCAAGGCGTCGGTGTACTTCTTGATGGCCGGGCCGATGATGTTCTTCAGCAGCTCACCCTGCATGAAAGCGTCAATGATGCCGTTCAGGACGGCGTCTCCCACGCTGAGCTTGAGGGTGCTCGCGAAGAGACTCACGTCATTCTTCACGATGGCTTCCTTGAGGCCTTCCTTGATGCCTTTGGTGAAGCCATCACTGATGGTCTTCGCGAAGGCCAGGCCGACCTTGTTGATTTCCTGCACCACTTCAGGACCGCCACCGAAGAAATCGGCGAAGAAGCCCCGCGAACGGACGCTGGTCTTGCCGTAATCGTCCGCGTTGAGGAACGATCCCGAGAGGGACTCCCGGAATTGCTCTTGCAGGCGGGCGGCTTCAGCGTAGGCTTTGCGGAATCCCATGATGGCGTCGGCCAGGCCGCTGATGATCTTGGTGATGCCCCCGATGATGTTGCCACTCGCGAAGTCCTTGGCGATGTCGAGGCCCTTCCCGAGGAGCGTCACGAAGCCATCGACGTTGGCCTGCAGGTCCGTCGCGCCCAAAGCGCCGGCGAATGCCCCGACCGCTCCGATCAGCGGTGAGAACTTCTCGAACAGGCGCCCGAGGGCACCTTTCGCTTCCTCTGCCCGGCGTTTCATTTCAGCCAGCAGGGCATTGAAGCGGTCGACGTTCTTGGCGCTCTTCGCACCTTCGAGCTGCAGTTGCAGGTGTTCGTCCGAGAGCTTGTGCAGCCCATCCGCCCATTCCTGGAAGTCGATGCGGCGCAGGTTGGCGTCCCAGTCGCTCGAGGCGTCCGAGACAGTTTCGACGTCCTGGGCCGTGCCTTGCAGAGCTTCACCAATGGCCAACAGGGCTCCACGCAACTTCACGAGCACGTCGCTGCCCTGATCCCCACCTTCGACCAGGCGGTTGATGAAGGCGGCAATCGTTTCCTCAGGAAGCAACACCAGGGCGTCTTCGGTGGCGAGCTTGTTGAACGCGTCCATGAACGCCGCACGGCCATCGTCCCCGAGCTTCGCGAAGGCTCCCGGGTCGAGTAGCAGTTCGAGCGCCTTGGTGAGTTGTTCGTCATCCGTGCCGCTGAAGACCTCCGCCAGGGTGTCTTCGACGGCGGCGGCGAGCTCGCTGCTGTAAGCGGTCCAGCCTTCCCCGTACACCTGCGCGGCCTGCTCACCGGCGAGCTTCGCCTCAGCCTTCGAAGCAGCACTCGCCGCTTTGATCTTGTCAGCCAGTACGTCGCCAATCAGCACGGCCAGCGGACTGTCCGCCAGGCCATCCGCGGTGAGTCGCGCCAGCTGGTCGAACAGGTCGCTCTGCTCCAGTTTGGCGAAACCGGCCCGCAAGAGCTCGGCCGCACCCGCCGCGATGGCCCCCTTGGCGGCGTCTGCCGCTCCACCCGTGCCTTTCACGCCGATGCCACGGATCTCGTTCTCACTCTGGAAAACACCCTGGCCGGTGTTCACGTCCGTCGCCATCCCACCGAACTCGGCGAGACTCCGGTCGATCGAGCCGTCCAGCAGCGTCTTGAGTTCCCCAACACTGCCGATCAGGCGGTCCAGGGTGCCCTTGGTGATGTTCCCAGCGCGTTCGAGGTCCATCATGGCCTGCACGAAGGCATCGAGGCCTTCGTTCGTGTCGGGCATCAGGCCGATCAGCTCTTCGAACTCCAGCTTGACGGGGCGCTGTGCGGTCGGCAGGCGTCCGAAGGCATCCGCGACGTCGATCGCACCACGTTCCACTTCACCCAGGGCAGTCTGCCCGGCGTCGTAACCCTCACGCAGCTGCTCCTGGAATTCACGCGCTTCGCGTTGCTTGACCACCAGACGGCTGGTGGCCGCTGCTGTGTGCACCAGCCTGCCGATCAATGCGTCCAGCGCCTTGATGGAAGGGTCGGTGTTGAGGCCCTTGTCGCCCATGCTTTCGCGCAACTCGCGCAGCTGCTTCAGAAAGCCGTCGCGCTTGTCGCCGGAGAACTCACCAGCCTTCGCGGTCCTGTTGATGGCACGGCCGAGTTCCTCGTAGGCTTCCGTACCGTCCCGCACGCCCCGGCGGCGCTGCTCCGCTTCACGGGCCGCTTGCTCTGCTGCCTGGGCGGCTTCACGCGCCGCTTGCTCTGCTTCGCGCTTGCGCCGGGCAGCTTCAGCCTTGGCTCGATCAGAGGTCGCCTTTGCCTGCCCAGCCAGTTGCTCGAGCTCACGGCGTGCTCCGCCCACGACGTCCATGTAGGCCCGCCAGGCATCGGTGCCTCTCTTGACGCTGTTCGCGGCCTTCTGGTTCTGGCTTTCGACCAGATGCAGGGCAGTCGCGTACTGCGCAGCCGTCAGGCGACCTGCTTCGTACTCGCGCCTGAGGTCGCCCAGCACGTCCTTGATCTTCTTGGTGCGCTGCGCGGTCGTCTCGGGCTTGTCGGCCTGCGAAGTTGCTGCTGCCGCCCCGCCTTTGGGGAACACGGTGGAGATGCTGGCAGGCTTGAACGATCCTGCCGGAAGGCTGGCGGTCAGGTCGGCCATGATCTTTTTGAAGGTCTCGGCACCGTTGGAGACAGACGACACCACGTTCTGGACACCCGTGTCGGCCTCACCCTTGATGCCAGCCATCATGGTTTTGAAACCACCCACGACATTCTTGTTCGGGTTCTCCCACACCCCGACCAGGTCATCCTGAAGCAGGTTCATATTTCGGGAGACGGAGTCGCGCATGTCCTTCGAGGCGTCCACCATGCCCTGAAAGTCACCGCGCGCGAGGGCTTTGAGACCCCTCGCCAGTCCTCCCAGGTAATCCTGAGCGATGACGGACATGTACCCGAGGGACTTCCCGATGTGCGCGGCCATCGCCACGAAACTCTGAATGACGCCCTGGATGAGCTGCACGAAGCCTTTGAGCACCGTGCCCATGTTGACGAAGGTCGGCCCCGTGTCCTTGGTTGCGATCTGGAGGCCCTCAGTCTGTTTCTGGGCTTCCTCGAAGGCGACCTTGAGCGCCAGGCCTGCCGCAATCCACGGCAGGATCGTCACCAGCGTGGCGGCGAACCCGGCAGCGAGCGACAGCACGGCGGGGAGCAGTACGCCACCCACCGCCCACGCGACCGCTTCGATCTTCTCCTTGTGCTCGTCGAACAGCCGGCGCAGGTCCGCGCCTTCAATGGCTTCTTTGATGCGCTGCATGCCGTTCGTCATTCCAGTGATGACGGCGTGCAGGTCAAAGGTCTCAACGATCTTGGTGCCGATGCTCGTGAGGGTTTGAGTGAGGTTGTCCTTGAGGGTGCTCCACAAACCGTTGAGGGTCTTGCTTTGCTTCTCCATCGACCCGGCGAAGCGGGTATTCATCTGCTCAAGGATGCCTGGAATCGCTTGGCTGGCGGAGATGGCGCCCTTCTCCGCCAGCTTCATCGCCTCAGGCACGCTCTTGCCGATGGCTTTGGCGAGCATGTCCCACGCGGGAATGCCCAGCTCGGCCAGCTGCATCATTTCCTCAGCGCTGACTTTGCCTTTGGCCATCATCTGCCCGAGGGCCATGGTGACGCGGCTGATCTCCGCTTCACCGCCACCGAGAGCACCGACGGCGTCACCGATGGCGGTGAGCATCGGGATGACCTGCTTCGCTTCGAAACCGAAGGCGAGAAGTTTCCGCGCGGCAGCTTGCAGGCCGGGCAGCTCGAAGGGAGTGCGCGCCGCGAAGTCGCTGAGTTCTTTGAGGAAGGCCTTCGCCTTCTCGCCTGAACCGAGCAGGGTGGTGAAGGCGATCTCCGCCTGCTCCAGGTCAGCGGCGAGCTTCACGGCGTACGCGCCGACCCCCACGAAGGCGGCGCTGATGCCCGCCATGGCGCCGGCGATCTGACGGGAGGCGTCCACGGAGCTGCTCACGGCCAGCTGCAGTTGCGAGCGGAGCTGCCCGAGGTTTGCCTGCACGTTCACGTAGAGGGTTTCCAGCAGCGTTCCGCTGCCAGCACTCCCGCCTGTTCCACCACCTGTGGTCATAGGGCCTCCTTTCTGAGGGCATTCAGTGAAGCCTTCACGGCGTCACTGTCGAGATGATCAAGGCCGTCTTGCGTGATCAGCTTGCGCCTGAGGGCAATCTGGATGGCGCGCGCCACGTCCGGGGGATAGTGCCCGCCAATGGCGTCTTCGAGCTGCGCGAAGGCGGGCATGAAGTCCTCAGGAGTGCCCTTGACTTCTTTCGCCCACTGGTTCGAGAGGATCCACGCGATGGTCGCGTTACTCGCGTGCCGCCGCCGTTCGAAGATCGGTAGGGGCGCGAGGTACATGCGCACCTGGTCGAGGTTCAAGCGTCCAATCTCGCGCGGACTGGCCCAGCCGTAGTAATGCCCCAGCAGGGCGAAAATCAGACCCCAGTCGGGTTCAGCTGGGGCCGGTGGGCGTTTGGGTCCGGCACCTGGCCAGTGACGATGGTCGTGAGGACCGTCGTCATTTCGTCCACCTCCAGGAAGCGCGCCCATTCCTGCACGTGCTCACGGGTCACGCCAACCGTGCGGTCCGCCAGGACGTTCACCAGCAGGGTCTGCAGCTCGAGCGCCTGCTCCTTGCTGACTTCACCGGTGAGGCCACCCATGCGTTCCTGGAAGTCAACCAGTTCGTTGAGGGACGCTTTGGCGACGATGACGTTCAGTTCCTCGCCTTTCCAGTTCAGCAGGGTGAGGGTGTCGCGTTGACGGCCAAGGGCGGCGCTGAGGCCTGTCACGGCGGATTGAGCGGTGGTCTTTTTCATGCCAGCTCCAAAATGATGTTCTCGTGGAGGCCTTCGCCGAGGTTGCTCGGCAATACCACGGTGAGGGCTGTCCCTTTATCGTTCTCGTCTTCAAAAAGGCGCACGCGCACCCGTCCCGCGCGGATTTTGCCCTGCACGAGCAGCACGGGGCACTCCACGCCTTCTGGGGTGAGCGTCACGCCGAAAGCGAGAAAGGAAGGCTTGTTGCCCTCCCCTCTCGTTTTGGGCGTCAGGAGCATCAGCTTTAGACCGGGAAGGCCGTGACGTTGTACTCGAAGGTGGGGGTGCCGTCGAGCACGTAGTCGTAGCTAATCTCGTGCATGTCGCCCGGCGTAAGCTTGAGGTTCATGATGCGCGCGAGGCCACTCACGACCAGGTTCTTCGCACCGGCAGCGGGCTTGTCACCGAACACCAGGAAGTACTTGACGGGCTCCTTGCCGTTCGCAGCGATGATCAGCGGCACCTTGGCGTTGTCGAGCACCAGGTTGCCGGTCATGGGGATCGTGCCGCTGTTGATGTCGGGGATGACTTCCTGCCAATCGCCCGAGTCCCAGTTGGTGGCGTCGATGGTACCAGTGCTGGTGTCCAGCCCGCTGGTTTTGACTTCAGAGATGCGGTCGCCCTCGACGATGGCGCTCGCGCCGGTGAAGTTGGTGTACAGGTGGCTGTTGCCGCGGCTTTTGCGTGCTTTGCTGGCCATGGTTATTCTCCTTGGATGAGGGTGCGGTAGTCATGACTGACGCGATGCCAGTCGCCATCTTTCCCGAGGGGGACGCTTGCCCCGGTGCGCTCCCAGCCATGCTGGTGAAGGATGCCCTTCGCCATTTGGGCGAGCTGCGCGGCCTTGAGGCTGCTCTCGGTGGTCCAGAAGTCGAGCTGCACACGCAAAGTGCTGCTGTGCTCCTCGGCGTCCAGGGTCTCTTCGGGCGTATCAGCGATGATCGTGATCACCACGTGCGCGCCTGAGGTGGGGAGGGTTTCACCGGCGAACTTCACGGGGACGTTCAGCGGCGCGAGGTGGGCGAACAGTGCCGCCCGAGCAAGGATGATCGGGACGGTCATCGTCTGCGCCTCCGTTTGAGCTTCTCGACGGCGGGTCGGAAGTACGGACGAGGGGCCATGTTGCGCGTCCCGAACTCGAGCGCCACGGGAATGGCTTTGTTGCCGTTCGCCTGGTCGTAGTTCGTGCCGACCCGCCAGAAGGCCGGGCCGTACCGCACGGCCGCGAAGCTGCCACGCAGGCGGTTCTGGTCCGCAGCGGGGCTCTCGCCGGGGGCGCTGGCCTGGTGCGTGCCGTACCTGCGGCCACTGCCGGGGCTGCTGAGCTGCACGACCACGTCATCCCGCAGTTCCTGCGCGATGCCCGCGATGCGCGCTTCGACCATGACGGTGAGGTGGCGCATGCTGCTGTTGACGCTCACGGCAACTCCTCGACGATGACCAGAGGGAAGGTCGGCCAGGGTTCGAACTTCAGCGTTCTGAAGTCCTCCCCGTCCCACCGGAGGCGCGCACCCATGGGGATGATGCGGCCAGGCGGATGGAACACGACCCAGCGACCCACCGTGCCCGTCAGGCCCGCTTTCTCGGCGGTTTCGATGGAGAGGGGCTGCACGCGCGCCTTGAAAGAATCGGTCGTGACGTACGTCTCGACTTCCTCTTGAGACACCGCGTCACGCGTGACCTGCAGTTCCTGCACGCTGACGTGCCGCTCCGTCTTGCGAAACGCACTGAACATCAGCGATACCCGGTAAAGGTGACACGCAAATCCAGCTCGTTCTCGACTTCGGCGGTGTTCGGATCGTCGGGCAGACCCGCGTCCCATTCGCCGCTCTTGCCTTCCAGGAAAGCCAGGGAAGCAGCAGGATCCACGAAGGTCTCGCTGACCTCTCCTTCACTGCGGCTCTTCAGACGGTCCGGGCGGCTCAGGTAAGCGAGGGCTGTCGCGTACGGTCGCCAGTAGGTGTCACTGCCACGCGTGACGGCGTCCTCGTCCAGCTGATCGCCCCATTGTGAAGCGTCCCAGCCCGCAGAATCCCCGACAACGCGCTGCGTGAGCTTCAGGCAGGCTGCCCGGTCCTTCGGGTTGGTTGCCATGCCTCACCTCACAAGCTGAGTGCCGCGACGGTCACGCTGGCCACGGCGGAGAAGTCGAACAACGTCAGGCCACTGCCGTCCGCGAAGTAATTCGCCTCGGCTGGCTTGATGAGGCGTTCCCCGCCGGCAGGAATGGCGATCTGAATGTCACGCTTCACGCCGTCGAAGTAATTGGTCGTGGCGCGCATCGTGACGGTAATCGCGCCCGCGCTGGCGTTCTTCACGTGCAGGGCAGTGCGGCCATCGTTGGGGATGTTCACGCCCGTGGCGTCCGCCGCGGTGTACGCGGGGTTGAGGCCGGTCACGCTACTCGGTTGCTTCGTCAGGGTTGTTGCCATCGGTCACCTCCTCCTGCGCTGCAGCTGCACGCTGGGCTTCACGCTGTTGTGCTTCACGCTGCTGGGCTTCGTGCGCGTCGAGACGTTCGGTTGCGCGCGCCACGGCTTCTTCGGGCGTGGCGCCCTCGCCGTTGAACTGCACGCCGTCCTTGAGGGTCGCGACGCTGAAGTGCGCGTAATCGAAGCGCTTGAGGTTCTGCTTCACTTCAGACTCGCCCGGCCTGCTCGAGGACTTCGTAAACGCTCTCGGGCACTTCGACGCTCTCGCCACGCTTGATCTGGTAGATGTGGCCGTTGATGCACACCGTCTCGTCCGGCAGGCGAGGTTCAGCGCCGGTCGTCTGGTGCAACTTGACCTTGCGCTTCTCCTGCTTGGCGAGCACTTGCGCGGTGGTCAGGGTGACTTCCCTCATCTGCGCGTCGGTGGCGGGTTGGGTTTTCTTCTCAGCCATGGGGCCCTCCTGTGGGCAAAAGGTCGAGCCTCAGGCGTCGTGCTGAGGCTCAAGGGTGGTTACGGCGATCAGTTCGCGACGGCGTGTTCGATGCGGAGCATGAACAGGTCATTCAGGATCTTGGCGGTGAAGGCCAGCTTCCAGCCGCTCGTCCAGCGCTGGTTGAGCGGATCGGCACTGCCGGCGCTGCCAACGGGCTTGAAGATAAACTCCAGGTTCTGCCCTTCGAGGGGGATGATGCCGTACGCGTCGGCACCCAGCACCAGGGTGCTGTACACGTCGATGGGGCCCAGGGCGCCCGTGCCGTCGGGGTCTGCACCTTCAGCCGCGAAGACTTTCGCTTCGGTGGTTTCCACGAAGCGCACACCGTAAATCTGCCCGATCTCGCCGTTGAACAGCTGGGTGCTGCCCGCGTACTTGGCGGCTTCGCGCCATTCGGGGTCACTCTGCAGGGTGTAGGTGGTGTTCGGCGCGACGATCGCGACGTACGTGCCGTCCGGCAGGGTGCGGGCCTTGTTGTTCTTGAGGGTCCGCACGGCCTTGCGCACTTCGGTGACGGTCAGGTTGTCACCGGTGGTGATGGTGCCACGGCTGGTGCGGCCGTTGGCGTACTGCACGGTGGTGCCGGCATGCAGGATTTCACGCACGACCTGGTCGGTGCTGAGGCCCGCCTGCTCACCGAGCAGCTGCGCGGTTTCGGTGAGGATCGGATCGATGGCGGTCAGGTCGAGTAGGTCGCTGCCTTCGATGAAGTCACCGTACTGATTCACCGTGGCGGTGATGGCGCTGCTGGTGAGGTTGCCACCGGCGGGCGTGGCACCTTCGGTGAGGGGGGTGACGTTGGCCGCCAGACTGGCGAAACGGCGGAATTCGATGGTTTTACCGTTGCGCTTGCTGAGCGGGCGGGTCTGACCGAACTGCGCGTGCACCAGCAGCGGCAGGGCACGTACGAGCAGCGTGCGGTCGTAGTAGGTCTTCATCTGGACGGAGAGGCCGGCGGTGTTGGTGCTCTGGGTCATGCGTTATCCCTCCTTAGGGGACGATGATGCGTTCACCACGCGCGACGCGGGCCTGGTACTCGGCGAATTCCTTGTCGCTCATGGTGGAGAAGTCGACCTTGCCGGTCTGTTGGGTGCCGCCGCCACCATTCGGGGCGGTCGCACCGGCGGATTGCGTGGTAGGCGCGAGGTACGGGTGGTCTTTGAGCAGCGCGTCGACGTTGAGGTTCCCTTCGGCATCGAGGTGCTTGTCGGGATCCATGAGTTTCAGCGCGGCGTCGGCATTCACGACCTTGCCCGTCAAAGCGGCGCGTCGTTCGGCGGCCGTGACGCGGTCCTCTGCGGCTTTGGTTTTCAGCCGTTCGGCTTCGAGGTCAGCCTTGAGCTTCTCCTCGGCGGTCATGGTGGCCTTTTTGCGTTCCTCTTCGACCTGCGTTTCCCACGTCTTGCGTTCCCGTCCGAGGCGCTGGTTGATGATGCGGTCCAGTTCCTCCTGGGTAAACGTCTTTCCACCCTCTGCCGGGGGCGTGCCGGTTTCTGTGGCGGGCGTTGTCCCGCCTCCCTCACCTGGCGTCCCGTCTTCGGGGGGCGCGTTGAAGTGGAGCTTCATCAGGCGGGCGGTCAATGCGTCTTTGAACATGGGTCTCCTCCGCGTTGTGGGGTCGCGTGCCCCGTAGCCAGGCGTTTAGGGCCCGCCCGTACGGCCACGAAGAAACCGCACCCGGAGTGGCGTGCGGTCTGTCGTTGAGATGGGGTTACTCTTTCGGGCTGGTGCGCAGGGTCAGGGTCGTAGTCCCGTCCGGCAGGGTAATCGGCCAGCCAGTGCGCACGTCGACTTCGGCCGTACCGCCACGGATGATGTGCATGCCGTCCACCTGGATGTCGCCCGCGCGGATGCGCTGCGCGATGGCCTCGAGGAAGCGGGCGGTGGCTTCGTTGCTCATGCGTTCTCCCTTCGCCTGTACGTCACCAGGCAGGTGCAGTTGATGACTTCCGAGGCGGGCGCGAGGCTCCCGTCCCGCATGGGCCCGTGTGGGAACATCAAGCCATTGCTGAAGGGTTCGCGGATCTCACGCGTCTGGCCGTTGAGGCGCTGGTGATTTTCCCGGCGTCGTTGCGGGTTGCTGAGGGTGGCGCGCCAGATTTTCACGAGGTCCGCGCCGTCTGCCAGGGCCTTGTCAGCACTGCGGGCCGCGCCGGCGTTGTACGCGTGCGCGAGTTCGGTGCGGACGATTGCTTTGGCGCGGCTGGTGCTGACGCTCGCGCGGTCCTTGAGGAGCTTCACGGCCTGCCGGTGGGGCGTGCCGCGCTCGAGCACCTGGATCAGTACGCTCTGGGCTTCCTGCCGGAAGCGGAGGGTTTCGTTCTGCCAGAACGCCTGGAAGCGCACGTCACTCACCCGCGCGACGTCGAGGGCGTCTTCGGGCAGCACGGCGAACGCGGTGGCGTCGTTGAATTGCTTCACGGCGAGCGCTACCCGTGCGCGAAAGTACGGACTGCTCTCGGGTGGAGTGAGCGCGGCGACGATCATCGCTTCCAGCGTGGTCCGGAGCGTCTCGTAGTACGCGGCGCGCACAGCCGGATCACCGGACTCCAGGGCCATCTGCAGCAGCGCTTCGAGCTGGGTCCAGTCGAGCCGTTGGTAGGCCTGCCGGACGGACCGGATGAACTCGTCCGGCGTCACGCGTCACCCGCCGGTGGGGGTACGCCTGCTGGCAGCGTGAGGTCGGGCAGCGTGTCGCTCTCCTCGGCGTCCTTGGCGCGCTGAATCATGTCGTCCGTGATGTACGTCACGCCAAGGGACTGCAGGCCGGAGAGGGCCGCGCTCTTGGGCAGGGCGCCCTTGCTGTAGGCCTCCACAACGAAGGTGCGCTCCGTCTGCACGTCTTGCGTGAAGCGGGGCATGAGGGTGACGCGCCAGCCGGGCCGCACAAGGCGAGGATCGAGCGCCGCGGCGAGCGTGACCGCTTCAGTCAGCGCGTCAGCGATCGAGGCAGCCAACGCGGAGACAGTCTCGGTGTACGCTTCGCGCTTCTCCTGCAAAGCGATGCCCGTGAGATTCGCGCCGTCCGTACTGGGGATGTTCAGCGCGCTCAGCACGCCCTCCTTGGCGTCCCGGGCATTCTCCCGGTAATCAGAGAGGGGCACCGGGTCAAGGCGTTCGTACGTGCCATCCGTCTCAACCAGGCGCAACTGGCGCGGCCCGACCTTCTTGAGGTTGGCGAGCATCGGGTGCTTCGGGTTGTTTTGAGCGAGGTCAAAGAGCTGGTTGCTCTTCACGACACGCTCCTCGAATCCACCAGTCTCGGCGATGAAGTTCTTCATCACTGTCGCTTTGACGTACGCCCGGAAGGCGCTCATGGCAACCTGCGCGAGTCCTTCAGGCTGCCGGTTCGCGTCCCGCGCGACGATCCGGAAGGCCACCGGGAGGTGGTCCCGCGCGTGCGGCTGCGGGTAGTCCGTCTTGGCTGCCGTGGCGAACTTCGTCCAGTCATCCAGTTCGGTGAACACCTCAAGCAGCCCGGGGGTGTAGCGGCGCACTTCGAACTTCACGCCACTCGCGCGCTTCAGGGTGATGACTTGCACGAGCGCTTCGACGATGTTGCTGTCGCCGTCCTTGAAGATCGGCCATAGGAACCCGGTGAGGGCGCTGATGCTGATCACGCCACGATCGTCCCGGTAGGTGAAGAAAGCGAACTTGCCGCTGCTCAGGCTGTCCGTGCAGCCATCACGAATCAAGTCCCGGGCGATGGGGGCCAGCAAGGCCTGCGGGGTGCCTTCTTCCGGCGCGTCGCCTTCGCCGCTCCACTCCCAGCTCCACTCTCCTCGTGCGAGCGCGGTACCGTAGCGGCCGACGCCGGCGCGAAGCTCGTTGCTGAGGTCCGCGTTGCTCTTCACGAATTCACTGTCGACACCCGGGAAGAGTTCCGTGATGATCACGTCGAGGCCACGACTGCTGATGGCGTCCCGAGTCTGCTGCTCACTGGCGCGGACGCTGGCGATCTGCTCGATTTCGTTCTTGATCAGCTGTGCGAGGATGCTTGGGTCCATGTGCTCACCTCCCTTCAGAGCGTGATGACGCCGCCGCGTTGCTTGCCGAGCAGCAAGCTGAGGATGTAACGCCAGCTGTCCAGGTAGTGGTAGGCGCTTTTATCTTCGATTTCTTCGGTGGGTTCGCCGTCCTCGCCGGTCACGCGGGCGTAACTGTTCAGCTGCTCGATCGTGCCGGTGCAGGTGTCGAACACCCGAATGAGGTCCTGCTTGAGGCCGCCGTACACCCGGTCGATGCCCACCTCAACCTCAGGCACGGCAGGCTCGAGGACCCGCAGGCCCGCGCTGGTGAATTCCTGGCGCCACTGGCCTTCGCTCTTGCTGCCCCCGGCGACCTTCGCGAAGACCGGTTCGCCTTTCTTCAGTTCGGTGGCGTGCTCTTGGGCGGTGCGGCCTCCGGCGAGGTACTCGGCGTAGCAGTACAGCAGGCCACTCTTGGGGTCTTTCGCCCATTTGGTGCCGGCCGTGTTGACCCCCCCGAAATCGAGCCCGAGGTAGCGCGGCCAGTCGCGGGGAATCTCGAAGGGTTCCACGACGTGCTTCTCTTCGTCGAAGACGTCGTAGATCATCCCGGCCGGGCGGGAGAGGAGCCCGCGGTACATCAGGTTGAACTTCCACTCGGGCAGCGTGGCCTTCGCCCGTTCCCATTCGGCCATCGGGAAGCTGGGGTTCATGCGGCTCTCGAAGTTCACGAGTTCCACGGTGGGGTCGCCGTGCTTGGCGCGGTCGTGCAGTTCGGTCTTCAGCCAGCCGAACGCACCGTACGGGGTGGTCGTGACGAGCACCCGGCCCATGTGAATGGAGAGTCGGCGCAAGATGGCTTCCCACGACCCGCGCTTGAACTTCTTCTGCCCGGCTTCGTCGAGCCAGGCGGCTTTGGCCGTGGCGGACTCCAGGCTGTCGGGGTCTTGCGCGTGCCCGAAGAAGATCTGGGTGGGGATGTCCGGGTCGTAGCGGTCCCCGAAGGTCTTGCGCGCGCCGCTTTCGCTGAAGACGAACTTTTTGGTGGGGCTGCCGGTGTACGCCCCGAGGCGCAGCTGCCGATCGAAGAGACGCATGAATTCCGGCCTGAGCTTGAGCTCGAGAAGCGGGAAGGACGGCGCGACCACCAGGTAGTCACCGGGGCCGCGCCGCTGCACTTCCCGGTAGAGCCAGAGTGGTCCGAAGCTGGTCTTGCCGCCCTGCGTGCCGGCGAGGACCAGGATGAACCGGCGCTGCGACTGCCAGGCTTTCCATTGGCCGGTGTGGAGGTTGATCTGCAGTCGGCCGTTCCTGACGCTGGTGAGGTCATGCGTCATCCCTCACGCCTTCCGGGGGAATCACGTCGATGCCGATGACCAGGCCGACATCACCGGAGTGCTCGACTTTGTCAGTGAAGAGCTTGTGGTGACGGCCGATCAGTTCCTTGGCGCGCACGGCGTCGACCAGCTCGAATTCGACGCTGCCGTCCTTGGCTTTCTTGAGCTTCTTGATGACGCTGAGCTGCCCGCGCTCCTCGATTTTCTGCCAGTCGATGACGACTTCGCTTTCGATGACGTGCTCCCGAATCAGGCGCACGCCGTCTGCCGTGTGCGCGACGCGTTCGGCCCCGAAGTGCCCTTCGAGGTCGTAATCGTCGAGATCGTCGACGTGGAGCTTCCTGCTGGCGGCCAGTTCGCGCACCTCGGGGTGGGTGCGGGCGGGCGTCCAGAATTCCCGGCTGACGGGGCTGACGTGGGTGAAGTCACGCATGTCGGCGCGCGCGTCGCGGCTGAGGCGGGCGAGCAGTTCGGTTTTGCCCATCACGAAGTCTTCGAGGATCTCGCTGATGGCCGCGCCGATGTCTTCGCGTTGGCGGAGGCGCCAGCCTTCACGCCGATCGGCGTAGCCGGCCGCGCGGGCCGCTTCGCTGTCGTTGAGGGTCTCGCAGTAGGCGAGGACGAACTTCTTGTGTCGGGGGTTGAGTGCGTCGAGTTTCGGCGTGTTGGTCATGGTCACCTCCTTCAGGGGCGCACGGGTCGCCAGGGCAGGTAATGCGGGGTGTCGTCGGTGATCGGGTGGAAGCCGAGATGGTGGGCTTCCTGCTCGAGGGAGAGCTTGGCTTTGGTGCGGCTGGCAGTCTCGCTGGCGGGGCGGGCTTTGCGGGGGCCGTGGAGGCGGGCCCGTGCAGCGCGCTTTTTGTCTTTGCGTTTGCTCACGGGACCTCCAAAGCGAAAGGCACCCGCGCGGGTGCCTTGTTGTTTCGATCGGGACAATTCTGAACTCTAGTTAAATGGTAGCTTCATCCCGCCTTTACTGCAAGCTCATTTTGTAAGATGTTCAACGCGCTCTCCGCACTGCCGTCGCGCAGCCGCACGGCCAGCGTCAGCACCGCCACGCCGTACCGCACTGCGCGCTCGGTCGGCGTGATCCACCGTCCACCCTCACGCACGAGGGATTGCGGCGCGACGTCCCCCCGAATTCGCTCGAGCATGCGCCCCAGCTGCACTGTCTCCGGGGTGCCGTACCGCACCATCAAGCTGATCTGACGCCCCACCTCCCGCTCGGTATACTCCCCGATCGGCGTCCTGAGGTACGTGACGCGCTCCGGGCCGCACTGGCCGAGCGTGTCGAATTCGCGCTCGTAGTGGTAGCTCGTGCTGAGAGAGTAGGCGCTGGGTGTCTTCACTTCACGCACGTCCCAGGTGCGCAGGGCCCGGTACCAGAACTCAGCGTATAGGCGAGCGGAAAGGCGTTCTGGCAGGGTGAGGGTCATTACATCAGCCTCCGAGGAATGTAGATGGGACGGCGGGAGAGGGTGCGCTGCTGCTGACGCAGGGAGAGGTGAGCAGGCCGGGCCAGCATCGCCGCCTTCGGGTGGACGTAGCCGGCGCGAGGAGCGGGTGGTTCTTCGTCGGCGAGAACACGAAGGCGGTCAAGGCAGGCGCTGGCTGCGCGTGCGATCTTACCCATCGACGCGAACGCCTCGGCCATGTGCCGTATCGTTTCGGCTTGAGCGTCACCCCAGAGCCTCAGGAACAAACGCCACTCCTCGCCGATGGTGCGCGGCTTCATCTCATCAGCGAGCACTGCACCATCGAGCTCCGCCCAGAACTGCTCCTCGGGCAGCTCCCACGGTTCGGGCGTCACCGGCCCCTCCGCGCCGCGCACGGATGGCACTTGAAGTGCCCGAACTGCTCCTCGCTCAGCACACCGCCGCAATGCCGGCAGGTGGACTGAGGGCGAGGCAGGAAGATCGCCTCCAGCTGCCGCTCCAACTCACGCGGGTCTCTCGCTTCGAGGGGCAGCACCAGGTTCACGGCCGTCACGGCTGCCCTTCCCAAGCTCGCGCCGCTGCACGCAGTCGCTCGACCACCTCAAATGAGATGAACGGGCCGACCGGGAATGCGCTGGATTCCCAGAGATCGTCAAGCTCAGGCAGTCCCAGGTGCCGAGGCTTCGACCAGATGTCAGCGATCATGATGACGACCTCGACGCTCTCGTATTCCTCCAGCGGCAGACCGGACTGCTGAGGCTGACAGTAAGCCCTGCTGTGCGCCTGGACGCTCAGCGTGACGTCGCCATACCTCTCGAAGGGGCGAGTATCTGGGCTGCCCAGCATCCGCTGGAGCTGAAACTCCAGGGTGCTGTTCTGAAAAGCGAGATCTCCTGTTGTCATGCTCTCCCCCACTGATCGGCTTCACGCACAAAGCTCTCGAGCGACAGGAGCACTGGCTCCCGGCCCGGCCGGAGCACACGGCACCACCAGGTCGTCTGGCCATTCCAGCGGTGCACCACGACCGGCACCTGTTGCGGCCCGGCGTCCCGCTTGGCCTGCGCGTCCCACTCCGCCAGGCGCTTGGTGCTGAACAGCTGGCAGGTCTTGGTGAACTTCACCTCGAGGTGGAAGCGGTTGAGGCTCGGGCACTTCACGTCGGGGCTGTCCTGACCTCCGGCGTGCTGCTGGCCGCGCTCGGCAGGATGACCCAGGGCTGTGAGGGCGCGCGCCACTTCGCGTTCGCCTTCCTTGCCTTTCAGGCAGCCGTTGACGGGCATCAGCAGGCCCTCGTGTAGAAGTACATGCCGCCTGCGCGGGTCATGATGACGCTGCCGTCATTCACCAGTTGTTCCAGCACCGCACGGAACAACTGGCTGGTCCGGTTGATCTTCAGGCGTTCCGCCATCGCCGTGCGGCTGTGCGGGAATCCGTCTTCGAGGATTGCGCGAATCTGCCGGGTGACGCGTTCCTCGGGGCTCTCCGGACGGGAAGATGGACGGGGAGCGTTGCGGTGGCGGTCGAGCAGTTCGCACCACTCACGCAGGGTTTTGTGTCCGTGGTCGATGACGGCGTGCGGGGTGGTGTGGTTCGTGCCGGCGCAGAATTCCCGGGTGGCAGCACGGACGTAAGGCGGCACAGTTTGGGTGGTCATCGGCCGTTCCTCCAGTGGTCACCCTTGGGCAGGATGTGGCGTTCGAGGTGGCTGAGGCGCGCGGCGTGCTGCTGGGCGAGGCGTTCGGCTTTGCGGGCGCGTGTGTCGGCGCTGACGGCGAGGCTGAGGAGGACGATGAACAGCAGGGCCAGGATGAAGAGGAGTTCCATTTCGTTCAGCTCCTTGTGTGAAGAAACTCATGTTTGGAGTGGAAAGCAGGGGCAGCGGGTCAGGCTGCCCCGAGTGGCCTTCTTATCGGTCCTTGAGCAGAACGCGAATCGTTGTCAATACCAGGGAGTAGCTGCGCCAGGTCCTCTGGCCGTTTATCGCTTGACGGAAGGCACGCGCTTCGGTTCGGTCGATGCGTTGCCAGAAAGAGTTCCGCATAGTGCTCCTTTCAAAAACGCACCCATAAAGGGAAGCGAAGACTCAAGCGGCGCGGCTGCTGGCTTGTTCCTGCAGGTGCAGTCGGCAGTACGCCGCGTGGTCCGAGACGAACTGACGCCACTCCCAGAGGCTGGGGCTCATGCCGCGCTCACGCTGTTGATAGGCGTGCCAGCTCATGCGCTCCAGGGCCGTCTGAGGAGCGAGGTTGCTATCGGAAGACTTGGGCTGTTCGGACATGCTGGCCTCCGTGGGCGCGGTGAGCGTTTCGAGTTCCTGATTCAGGCTGGCCACGACCCCGCGCAGGGTGCCGAGGTCGTGCTGCATCTGACGTCGTTCTTCGTTGAAGGAGCGTTCCCGGGCGATGAACGTCTGGCGCTCCCGGGCAAGCGTGTCGCGCAACCGGGCGAGTTCCTGTTCGTGCGCTTCCCGTTCCCGGACCAGCTGGGCACTGGCGGCCTGCAACTGCCGTTCGAGTTCCCTTGCTTCTGCCTGCACGGCCTCCACTCCAGCTAGGGCCATGTCCATGGCGGTGCGCAGTTCCAGCGTTTCCTGCTCCACGTACGCCGGCACACGCACGGTGGTCTCCTCGAGGACGCTGGCTTCGTAGTTACCCTGCGCGACTGAGCGGGCTTCTTCGTAGGTCGCTTCGAGTTCCCTGACGGGTTTGCCTTCGTGGATCATCTGGGCGAGACGCAGCACCATGGTGGTGCCGTGCTCCAGAATCGCCGCGCCGATATTCTCCTTGTTCTGGTCGTAGCGGTGCCCGGCGAACTCGGTGGCTTTCTTGACGCTCCTGCCGAGATCGGCGTACGTCAGCTTGGTGAAGTACTCGGTGCTGGGGCGGCTGGGTTGAACCTTACGGCCGCGGAGGAGTGCCACGACGTGCGGATCCACGAGTTGCGTGAGGCTC
The DNA here is from genome assembly GCF_000317835.1 of Deinococcus peraridilitoris DSM 19664. Lineage (NCBI taxonomy): Bacteria > Thermotogati > Deinococcota > Deinococci > Deinococcales > Deinococcaceae > Deinococcus > Deinococcus peraridilitoris. Next base: position 509,006 of record NC_019793.1, read on the forward strand.
ATCGCACCACCTGCTTGGCCAGTTCCGTCGTTTTGTCTGCATTTGTCGTCATGTCATTTCCTCAGAGGATGTGTTCGGGATGGGGGTCCATATCGAGCAGGTGGTACCCGAGCTGTTGGTTGAGGTACCCGACCAGGCCGGAGTAAACGTCGAATTCTTCGGCGAGGCGTCCGTGTTCGGTGTCATCCCAGATGGGCAGGCAGGGGATCTGGGTGGTTTGCGCCAGAGGTCCGAATTCGTCTTCGGGTGGCTGCCAGAGTTTGGGGATGAGTTCCCAGTGGTGTTCGACTTGGGTCTCTTCGGTGCCGTAGGTGCGCCAGGCGTTGATGAGGGTGCCTTGGGCGCGTTCGCGGCTGTAGGGGTACTCGTGGGGTTTGAGGCTTTGCAGCCAGCTGATGGCGCGAGTGAGGCGGGTGTTGTAGCTGGGTGGGAAAGTGATGGTGAAGGGGTTGCCTTGGGTCCATTCGGCGAAGTGGCTGAGGCTGGCGCCCATGTAGAGGTGCCGGCTGTCGTCGTCTCCGCCTTGGGTGGTTTCGAGGGCGTCGAGGATGTCGCAGCGCATCTGGTTGATGAGTTCTTCGGGGCTGGCAGGTCGCTCGAGGGTGGCGGCTCCTGCAGCTGGGGCTTTGGTGCGTTTCGTTTTGCCGGGAGTTATGCCCATGACGACCTCCGTGTGCCGGGTTGTGCCGGGTTGGGGACCGGGTTGTGTGCCGGGTTGAACGCCGTGTTTATCGGGGGTGTGCCGGGTGTGCCGGGTTTTCTTGAGGAAGTCTTCATACGTGCGTGCGCGCGCATATGCGTGTGTCCCGAGTGGTGTCTTTCTTCTTTGCGTGTATGACTTTTGAGAAAGTCGGCACACTCGGCACAAATAGCGCTGGGAGGGCTTCAAACCCGGCACACGAGTCGGCACACAACCCGGCACACCCGGCTCACTCCGCACGGTAGAAGCCCCCTCTCAGGCCAAGACCGAACCAGGTGCGTGGCATCTTGCCCGAGCGGCGTTGTTCGGCTTCCCAACCAAGCTGGCGAAGAGCAGCGGGGAGATCGGTACCGAAGCGGGTGCTACTGACGGCCTTATGCCGCGTGTCTTCGCACCAGCGCAGGTACGCGGCCCAGAGGTCTGCATTGGCGACCGAAACCGCAGGATCACCGATGCAGACCTCCTCCAGGAAGGTGATGAGGCGGTTGCTTTGTTCGACGATCTGCCGCTCGAGACTGTTCTGGCTGCTGACCGGGAAGCGCATGTTGTCAGCGCGCAGGGCCACGAGGCCTTTGACCATCCAGGTCAAGGTGCCGCTGAGGTTCTCCGGGGAGCTGAGGCGCGCTTCGAGGGTGGGGTCGGGGTTCTTGGGCCTGACGTTGAAGGAGACCGGCAGGAAGCGGCGCGTGAGGCTGCTGTTGCTGGCGTCTTCACCGAGGAACGGCAGGACGTTGCTGAGGATGATCAGCTTGGTGTCGAGTTTGGTGATGAAGGCGTCTTTGTTCTTGACGTCGATGCTGATGGGGTCTTCGCCGGTAATGCGCTTGAACGGTAACCAGTCGACGTTGCGTTGCAGCTCGCTGATCACGCAGAGGCGTTTACCGACCAAGGTTCCGACGATGAAGCTGCCGTCACGGATGTTCTCGAGGGCGCTGCTGGTGGCGAGGCTGTACGGGCTGAGACCCCCGAGGGCGGCGCTGATGACGCGGACGAAGGTGCTCTTGCCTGTCCCACCTTCGCCGATGAGCAGCAGGGCTTTCTGGGCGCTGGTGTCGCCCGTGAGGGCATAGCCGCAGTAGCGCTGCAGGATCGCCCGATCGGCAGGGTTGGGCACGGCGGTGGTGAGGAACTCCGCCCATTCGGCGCTGGTCGCTTCAGGGTCCCAGCGGGTGCCGGTCTGTACGACGCTGAAGTACTCGGGGGTGTGCTCGGCGAGCTCGAGGGTGTTGAGGTCGAGGATGCCGTTGGCGCAGTTGAGTTCCCACGGTTGTTGATCGACGCGTGCTTTGCCGATGCCGGGCGTGTGAGCGACTTTCAGCAGGATTTCGTTGAGGTCACTCTTCTTCAGGTCGCACAGGCCGCGTTCCTGCATGACCAGGTCGAGACGTTTGCGCATGGTGGTATCGAGCACTTCGGTGTAGACGCCGTGCTGGTACTCGAACCACTTCTGCCAGTGCTCGTGGTAGGCGTACTCGTAGTTGTGTTCGCGGTTGTACTCCAGGAAGATCGCGGCGTAATCGACCAGGGTGAGCTTGCCGGCCGCGGGAGTTCGTTTCTTCTCCGCAATCTGGGTACCGGCGCCGCGGATGTTGGGCTTGGGTCCTTCCTTGAGGATGATGCCTTGCAATTCGAGCCCGAAGGTCTCGGTGAGGCCCGTCCAGCCTTTGCCGGGCGTTTCGGTGCGGTAGGTGTCCCGTACGGCGCGCAGTCGGTCAGGGAGTTCTTCGTCGTGGGCTTCCTGCGCGAGGTTGCGCACGATGGCGTCGGCGTCCCCTTCGCTGTAGCCGTTCTGTTTGAGCCAGCCGGCGGTGTATAGCGCCAGGTAGTGACGGCCCTGGCCGCTGGGGTGCGCGGTGTTCTTGAGGTCTTTCCATTGCGCGGCGATGACCTTGAGGTCCGCGTCGATGGCCTGGCCGTTGTTGATAAAGGTGCCGTCGGAGGCCGTGCGGGTGTGCTGCTGACGGACCGCGTGAGATTCGAGCACCCCGTCGTCGACGAACGCCGCGGGGTCGGCGTGCCAGACTTCCACGGCGAGGGGGCGCTCGGGGTTCTTGCGGTGGAAGGTGCCGGGAACCCGCAGGATGCGAGCCTGCTCACTCGCGCTGGGGTCGCCTTCGAGGAGGTTGCACAGGCCCCGGCAGTACGCTTCGGTGTCCTCCTGGGTGCTGCGCGCCCGGCGAGCGAGGTACACGTGCAGGCCCTGCCCGCTGTACACGATGGCGCGCGCGGGCAGGTTGTGCTCCTCGAGGATGGCTTGTACGTCATCGAAGGCTTCACGGGCCGCCTGGCGCAGCTCGTCACCCGTCATGTTTTCGACGTCGGTCTGCCCGTCGGTGTAGCGGGTGCCTTTCAGGTCGATTTCGGACCAGACGAGGTGCGTGGGTTGCGTGTCCTTTTTGGTGCCGCTGTTCGCCGCCTGCCCCTCGGGGGTGCGTAGGGCGATGCCGAAGTACGCGGCGCCTTGCATCCATTTCTTGGGCAGGTTGGGCGCGAGGGCTTCGGGGGTGGGCCATTCCATCCAGAGGCGATCGTCGATCTTGCCGCGCTGGCCGAGCAGCCGGAACTCCATGAAGCCCGCTTTGGGCATCATGCCGTCGTACAGGAGGTTGGCCCACTGCCAGAGCGTGAAGGTCATTGTCCGAGCCAGCCTTGAGTGCGTTGGCGCACTTCCTCAGGGCTCAGGTGCGCGCTCGCTTCACTGGAGAGCAGCAGTTGCTTCTGGCTGCGCGTCGCGAGCACTTTCTTCACGCGGCCCACGAAGATGCTCGGTCCATCCTGAGCGCCACGAGAAGCGTTCAGCCAGAACAGGGAGCGCGCCTGGTCAGCGTCTCCCTTGACTTTCGCTTCGTAGGCGACCGTCAGGCGCGAACGGGCGCGGGTGACGCTGGTGTACCACCAGCGCTGTGCATCGAAACTCACCGGGCCACGCTGGTACACGATGACGTGATCCCAGTCGCTGCCTTGCGCTTTGTGCACGGTGATGGCGTACCCGAGCTTCAGCAGGTCCGCGGCTTCCTCGAGGGGAATCGCGATGGTGTCCGCGCCGATCCGGACGATCACGCAGAGCTTCGTGATGCGCTCACGGACCATGCCGTCCGGGTCAGCGACCGCGAAGTCCTCCAGGGTCAGAGCTTCCCGCTCCCGCACGAGCTCCACGGTGTCGGTCTTGAGGGCCACGCCGAGCTGCCCGTTGAAGACGCCGTAGTCGTAATCGTTGGCGCGCACCATGACTTTGTCACCCGCGCGCACTTCCACCTGCTCACCACCCCACGGGCGATACGTGAAGAGCGGGAAGCCCCAGGGATTCACGGCTTCCTGGATTCCCGCATTGAATTCGTCTGCGTCTTCATTGCGCCAGGTGATGACCTGCCATTCACTGGCGCGCTGCCCGAAGGCTTCGACGCTCTCCCCTTCCTGCAAGGCCTTCTCGGCCAGCAGGTCATTCAGGACTTCGCTGAGGTCCCGGGCGACGTGCAGTTCCACGCTGCGGGCGGCGCACTCCCGACCGGCGCGAATGCCCCCGGCGAACTTGACGATGTCGAGCTGCTCCGCCTGACGGTAGTTCCTCTCGAGGTGCACGCGGGGGACACCGAGGGTGATCAGGTCCGTGAAGGGCTGGCCATACCCGACGGGGGGCAGCTGCCCGGGGTCACCGACGAGCACCAGGCGCGCACCGCTCCTGAGGTGCTTCACGACTTCCCACAGCAGGATGGTCGGGATCATGCTGCACTCGTCGACAATCACCACGTCGTACGGCAGGCGCTCTGGTTTGAAGCCCGTGCCGGTGTAGCCCAGCAGGCGGTGAATGGTGCCACTGTCAGCGATTGCGCCGGCCGCGTCGAGCGCCTGGCGGATGCGGTCCGCGGCTTTCCCGGCGAAGGCCATCACGCAGACCTTCAAACCGAGGTGACGGGCGACGTTGCAGCCGGTGGCGATCACGTGGGTCTTGCCGGTACCCGCGTCCCCGGTCATGGCGCTGATCGAGCTGCTGCCCGCCACGATGGACAGCGCGGCGCGTTGCTGCGTCGGATCCAGGCCCCGAAGCAGCGCGTCGATCTCGGGCGTGACGTGGAGGCGCACGGTCGACTCGTGCCCGAGGGGCAGATCCGCAGTCCACTCTGCGAAGGCGACGTCAGCCTGGAGGACTTCAGGCAGCCACACGCGGCCGTGCTCGAGCTCTACCCCGGCATGCTTGTGGTCCGCACCGAACAGATCGAGTTTCTGCCGGGCGGCTTCGAAGTCGCGTTCGTTCATGCTGCCGTCGTGTTCGAGGATGTGCTGGTTGCCCATGGTGTGCCGACGCAGGCTGTTCTGGGATTCGCCGTAGTGATGCCGGGCGATTTTGTCAGCGATGCGGAACCCAACGCGAGGAACGGTCGTAAGGAGGTATGGGTCGAGTTCGATGGCTTCGATGGCGCGGCTTTCGTTGCCTCGACCGAGGTATTTGCGGATGCGGTCTGCGTGTGCCGCTCCGATGCCCACGAGTTGCGTCAAGCGTGTGATCATGGTGTTGGGTCCTCTGTTTGGTGAGTGGAATCGTCAGGGGACGAATCGAGGGAGCAGTGTCTGAACACACTGCTCCCTCGCTCTTGTGGGTCAGGGCATCGCGGCCGCAGCGGAGCTGGCCGCCTGGGGTGGGGGCGCCTGGGTCTGCCCACCGCTCTTCTTCTTCCCGGTGCCCATGGCGTTCAGGGGGATCGCGCCGTCCGCGGCAACCTTGTTGCCTTCCTGGACCTTGCCGTCCTTGTCGGTTTTGGGTTTCATCTGCAGCACGCACTGCTTACCCACGACCTTTTCGCCTTCGAAGGTGATGCCATCGATCGCGATGCTCCAGGGCTTCTGGTTTTCGGGGTTCAGTTTGGGCTTGAGGGTTTCGGGATCCCGCAGGAAGCTGAGGAATTCCGCGACGGGATCGTCGCTGTCTTCATCGACGTGGGGGAGTTCGATGTCGAAGCCTTCGAGGTCGTCTTCGGTCAGCTGGGGTTTGCCGATCAAGGCGGCCATGCGGTTCCAGAAGGCAGACTTTTCGTTGAAGCCGAAGCCTTTGGGGAAGGAAACGAAGTCGGTGAATTCGTCACCGTCGGCGTCTTTCCAGATCAGCATGAGCTTGACGGGTTCTTTGGCTTCGAAGCCGCCTTCGAAGTGACGTGCGACGATCTTCTCGAGTGTCATGACGACGGGGCCGATCGGGAAGGTGACGCGTTCGAAGTCTCCGCCTTGGTTTTTCTTCGGTTTGATTCCCATGCTGTTTCTCCTTGTGCCCTTCGGGGCGGGGCGCCCAGTGGTTGGTGCGGGGCTCGAGTGGCGGATGGTGGCTGTGCGGTCTGCGCGTGCTTTCGGAATGCGCGCCCCTCCGAGTTGGGTCAGTCCCTCTTGAGTTCGTCGGGCAGCAGATTGGGGTTGAGGCCGATGGCGATCAGGCCGCACAGAATGGCGATCAAGAGCAGCAGCCAGCCGCCGTTGGCGAGGGTGCCGATCATCATCGGCAGCACGATGGCGATGGCCAGCAGCCAGTACGAGAGGCGCTTCATCGGCCGGTCTCCACGGGGAGTGGCCGCACCTGCTGAGGGCTGTAGTACCCTTCTGGACTGAGCCGGGTGTCACTGCGGCCCATCAGGCGGTCGATGAGGTCGAACTGGGTGGGGTTGTCGGCGCGCACCTGGTAGGCGTGCACAGTCACGGTGCCGTACGTGTCGAGGTGCCCTTTGATTCGCGTGATGGTTCCGCTGTGCGTATCAAAGACCTTGACGGGCGTGCCGAGTTGCAGGGTGCCCGGGAGGGCAGCGGCGCAACCGTCGATTTCCTTTTCGAGTTCCATCAGGCGAGCGGTGAGGCAGTCACGTTCGGCCAGGAGGTCAGGGCGCATCATCGGCGCGCCTCGAGGCAGACATCACAGATGGCCGAGCCAGGGGTGCCGCAGTCGCTGCAGCGTGCTGTGCGCCGTGCGGCTCTGGCTCCGAGGCCAGCCCAGAATTCCGCGCGGGTGTCGTCCATCACGGGCGTGCCGTTCACGAGCAGCTGCTCGTCCCGGGTGATGGTGACTTCATAGGTGAGGCTGTGGGCGGCGCTGTCGAAGTACGCGCGGTCGGTCAGCAGGACGCTGACGCGCTCCCGGCCCTGGGCAGTCAGACCGCGGGCGACGCGGCTGATCAGCGGGCGGGATGAAGGCGCATTGAGCGCATTTTGTGAACTTTCTAATGTTCTGGGGGCGGTTCCGGCTTGGTATAACATCTTGGTATCTCCTTCTGCCGCGCCTGGGTTGCAGCCCGTAGGGCGCGGCGGTTGCTTAGTCGGCGGCTTGTGCGGCCGACTGCTCACGCAGTTGCTGGGCAGCTGCGGTTTTGCCTTCTTCGCGTTCACGCTTCAGCGCCGAGGCCAGCAGATTCCTGGCCGCTCGAGCAGGGCCGTTCACGGGGTCGGCCCAGGTGACGGTGAAGCGCAGGGGTGGATGCTTCTGACGGGTCATGCGGCTCCCTTCACAGTCTGCCTGTCATCTGTGACGCCTAACAGGTAGTCGGTAGAGCACGAGAAGAAATCAGCGATCTTCACGAGGTTTTCAGGGGCAGGGAAGTGCTTCCCGGACTCCCATTTGGTGACCTCACTGGCGCGGTCACGCGATCCGAGGATGCCCTCCGCAACTGCGAACGTACTGAGTTCGCGCTCGCTGCGCAGGGTGCGCAGGCGTTGCGAGAAGATCGCGCGCGGAGTTGCTGTTTCGAACATGGCTTAACTGTTGCATGTCACAGGCAACATGTCAAGCCTGTTATCAAGCACTGTCAACATTCACACCTGTGAAACCTAACAGTAATGTGACGCGTAACAGGGGCATGCTCATGATTCCCACGCTCAGCCCCTTCCCGGGGATACCTATGGCAGAGGCACGCGACAAAGATGGGGTCCTGGACGCACGCGAGGCGGGTAAATTCTTGCGAGACCGCTTACAGGACAAGGGCTGGCAGATCCAGCAGCTTGCCGAAAGAACTACCGTTCCCGATCCCGACTACCTGTCGAACCTCCTGAGTGGCCGCATTAATGCAGCCAAGAGCAAACATCTCAAATCCATCGCACAGGCACTCGACCTGAATGCAGAGGATATCCGGTACCTCAACCCCAACCTGGTTGTCGACATTGCGCCCCCACAGGGTCGCAAAATGCTCTACCCCATCCCGGAGGCTCTACAGGATGCCATTGATAGGTACAGCGAGCGCGCCCCCGACCTTCTAAAGCCCAAATGGCAGCAGTATTTGGCCAGCATGCGTTTTCGAGGCAGCCGGCCGCAGACTGCCGAAGACTGGTACGACATCTATCGCGACTTCACCCGGCACGGCATTGAGCCCGAAGGCAATTAGGAGTAGCGTGCTTGAACTCGAAGCAACGTACCTCGCTCATATTCAACGCACCCACGCCGCCTATGGGTATGAGCTCGACTTTCGACGCCTTACCAACATGATGGGTGTGCGCGTCAGGATCGTTGATCACGAATACAGCAGCGCGACCGCGAACCCTCCGGCAGTAATCAACCTCTGCAAGGAGGACGTCGGCGTCGGGGATCACGGACGGTTCACACGCTTCCACGAACTCGCGCACATTCTGATGCAACAGTGCGACGTCGACGCCGCTTTGACGTTTTATTACGGCGATTCCGACCAGGCAGAGGAGCACATTGAACGGCTCTGCAATATTGGCGCCCGCCTCCTACTGATGCCCGCGCCGATGCTCCGTGAGGCCCGCGTCTCGTACGGGAACAGCGCTCAAGCGGTTGAGTACCTGCGCAGGCATGGAAGGGTCAGCCGCTCTACCGCCCTACGCCGCCTGGTACTCGACGATCCGCACGCCAGCTGCGCCGGGATGGTCAGCAGTGGCCGCTACGTTTCCGATCTGGTACGCCTCAACTTCAGAACGCCCTTTGGACTGTTCGACAAGCTCCCAGAGGAGTTTCACCTCTCTGATGATCAACAGAGCAGGCGTTTCCGAGTCGAAGACGTTGACGTCTCGTCCTACCGCATTCCGCACACCCGCACCAGTATCAGCGTGCTGGTCGCTAGCTAAACCACCATCGCTTCGGAGGAACGTATGAAAAGTATTGTCGCCCTGACCGCCTTATCTATCGCTCTTGTTGCCTGTGCGCCAGCCCAGGGCGTCCCCCCTACCCGATATGTCGGGCAGTCGGGAGAGATCCTTGCCATGATCAGCCAATACGGGACTGAGCTTCGCCCGAGTGATCAATTCAACAACTTCACGGTCGAGGCGATTACGAATAACGGCGTCACGTTTGTCACGCAAAACACCCCTGGATTCCAACTCTTTGTTGGACGTCAGACAGTGCGTATGACGTTTACCGCACTCCAGGCAGGGAACAACGTGAGCGTTGCGGGATCAATCAGCAACGGCCAACGAGAGCTAATTGACGCAGTGTTCCGTCACCTCGACAAGAGTTTCCAGCGAATCCCCAATCCGTAAACCACTTTGAGGGAGCAGGGAATAACCCTGCTCCTTTTTCATTTGGAGTGATCATGCCTCGTTCTGCCGTCCTCTACCTTCGTGTCTCCACCTCGCAGCAGGCGGGTGATGAACGCTTCGGTTTCGACGTGCAGCGTCAGGCCGCCGAACGCTACGCCACCCAGCAAGGCCTGCGCCTCACGCGCACGTACCAGGACGTCATCACCGGCACCAAAGCCACCCGCACGCAACTCAACGCCCTCCTCGAAGACGCCGGCAATTACGAAGCGGTGCTGATCAGCAGCGTCGATCGCCTCGCGCGACGCACCGGCATCGCTTACGCGGTCCTCGAGGAGCTGCTCGACACCGGCATGGAAGTCCACAGTGCCGACATGGGCGTCATCGACCCGAAGGACGAAATGAGCGCGCTGAACTTCGGGGTGCGTAGCGTCTTTGCCCAAGCGGACCACATGCGCATCGTGAAGCGCCTGCGCGAAGGCATGCGCGCCAAAGTCCGCCGCGGCAAGCCGGTCGTGCCGCCGAGTGGGTACGGCTGGCAGGCCGGGGAGATCTTCGAGGAAGAGGCCGGGTGGATCCGGCAGATGTACGCCTGGGCGCGTGAAGGCAAGACCGCGCATGAGATCGTCACGGAACTCAACCGGCTTGGCATTCCACGACGTGGCGGGGCGCGCTGGTCGCACAGCACGGTCAAGTACACCCTCCGCAACCCGCTCTACAAAGGCGTCTACCAGTTCGGCCGCGCCCGCAAAGGCCGCGGGGATGGACGTGACCTGGTGACGTGCGAAGTGCCCGCCATCGTCTCCCCCGCCGATTGGGACGCCACGCAGCGCGCCATCGACGCCCGCACCAGGGGCGGCCGCCCAGCATCCCGCATGGACGCCTCGGAGTTCGGCCTCGCCAAACGCGTCAAGTGCGGCGCGTGCGGCAGCACCATGAGCAGCGCGACGAACCAGCCCCGCGAAGGGCACAGCCGCAGAAACCCCTACCACTTCTATTACTGCTACCGCATCTACCGCCGCGACGGGTACTGGGGTGAACCCTGCCCGCACCGCCGGTACTACGGCGCCCGCAAGCTGCATGCGCAGGTTCGGGAGCAACTCGAACAGCTGCAGCTGGATGACCTGGCACTGGCTGAATCTACGACCTACCAGCCGCCCGAGCCGGTCGATCTCACACCAGCCCTCGCGCAGATCGAGCGCAAGCTCACCCGGGCGCGCGAAGCGTACCTCGGCGACGTCCTCAGTCTCGATGAATTCGCGCAGGAGAAACGCCGCCTTGAGGAGCAACGCCAGGCGCTCCTGGAAGCCCAGCAGGAAGAAGCCTCCCCTCGTCAGCTCCCCCTCAAGGAAGCCCGCGCGAAGATTCGCGAAGCGCTCCGGAAAGACAGCATTGCTGAGACCGCTCAGGACCTCGGCCTCAGCCTCACCCTCTATCCCGACGGTCGCGCCGACCTGCGGATCGACCCTCTTTAATCCTCAAACCGGACAGCCTTCGGAAGACGGGCTGGTGACCATCAGCCGGGCGCGCGCCAGTGTCAGCTACCCGGCACGGTTTCAGCTGGTGGCGGCCATGAATCCCTGCCCGTGCGGGCATCATGGCGATCCCGAGAAACACTGCAGCTGCTCGGCCACCGAGCGTGCCCGCTACGCGGTGCGCATCAGCGGACCGCTGCTCGACCGCATCGACCTGGTGGTCAACGTTCCACGGCTGACCGTCGATGAACTCACGCGGGCCAATGTGGGCGAGCCCAGCGCCGCCGTGCGCGAGCGCGTTCACCTGGCCCGTACGCAGATGCTGGAGCGTCAAGGGGAACGCAACAGCCTGCTGGCCGGCGCGGTCCTGCGCGCGCATACCGCGCTGAATGCCGGACCCGAGAACTTTGCGCGGACAGCTGCCCGGCAACTGGGCCTCACCGGCCGTGGGTACGACCGGATTTTGCGGGTAGCCCGGACCATTGCGGACCTCGCAGGCGCGGCAGACATCACCGAAGCGCACCTGGCCGAAGCGGTGGCTTACCGTCCCCGCGAACTGGCGACGGCCTGAAGATTCCCGAACGGGCGGTTCAGGAACTTATGAAGGCGAGTTCTTGTCGCGCTGGTGCACCGTGCCGCTCGCAGCCTCGTCATGGGCGCCCGCACTGGCGTTGAGCCCGCCCGCCACCGGGCCACCGACGTTGGGCACCGTGGACAGGTTGGTCTGGGTGATCGGCGTGAACGAGGCCCCATCACCTTGTGTCGACCCGGGCACGCGCGAATTCTCCTGGTTTCCGTCGTCACGCTCGATTTCTTCCACTGACCTGCCAAGGGGTGGAATACCCGTCAGCTTGCTGTCGTCTGCCATGCGTACCTCCAGGGCCTGCTCGTCTCGTGCGCGTCATCCTGCTGGATGTCAGCCTGCTGGATCGCCATGCCCATTGTGCGGCAGGAGCCTCACAAGTCCGGTCAGGACGTGCTGTTATCGGTGGCCTCATCACCGCGGCCGTCGTCGGCACGCCGGGTGTCGGCACCTTCTTCGCTGTTGAGGTTGGCTCCGGTGGTGCCGCCGCTCGAAATAGGCATGCTGCTCGGGCCACTCAGGAGTGGGATGGGAGGCAGTTCTCCTTCGCTGCGCACCTCTTCGCCTGGAATGCCGGGATTGTGGCGGTTGGTGCCTCCCCCCTCGACTTCCTCCACGGATTTGCCGAGGGGCGTGAGGTCACCCGGTCGGGTTCGGTCATCATTCATACCTCAGGGTATCCAGGTCGCCTGAGCGACAATTGCCGGGAACCTTGGCCCTTCTTCAGGGTCAGCCACGACTGCCGACACCCGAATGCTGTCAGCACACGAAAAATCTGACTTTATAACTATCAAGTTTTCTTATTCCCTGAATACAGCAATGGCACCCGCCTCCTATTCGAAAAACCCGCAATTCTCTACAGTGAGCAGGTGAAACAGGCTTCTTTTCTTTTGCGGGGCACGGCGGCGCAGGACACCTTGCGGGTGCTGGCCGTCGACGCTACGGCGGTCGTGGAAGAGGCGCGTGCCCGCCACGATCTGAGCGCCACTGCCTCAGCGGCATTGGGCCGCACGCTCGCAGGGGCGCTGCTGCTCGCACAAGTGCTTGGAAAGACGGACAACGCCCGCGTGACCATCCGAATCCAGGGAGACGGCCCGATCGGCTGGATCGTCGCAGAAGGCAGCGCAGACGGTGGGGTGCGCGGATACGTCCGTAATCCGCACGCCGAGCTGCCCCCCCGTGAAAGCGACGGCAAGCTCGATGTACGCGGTGTCATCGGCAGCGGCGATCTGGGCGTGATGCGCCTGCTGGAAAATGCTGAGCCGTACACCGGCACCGTGGAACTCGTGAGCGGCGAGATCGCCGAGGACCTGACCTATTATCTGGCGCGCTCCGAGCAGATCAACAGTGCGGTGCTGCTGGGCGTCTATGTTGAGGGCGGCCACGTCGCCCACGCGGGCGGCCTCATCGTGCAGGCCATGCCCGGCGTGACAAACGAAACCCTGGCGCGAATCGAGGGAAACATCGCCTCAATGGGCTCCATCACCGACAACCTGCGGCGAGGCTCCCTGCTGGAAACCGTGCAGCAGGCCACCGAGGGCCTGGACCTGGTCTTGCAGAGCAACGCGCAGCCGGTGACCTTCGCCTGCCGCTGCTCCGAGCAGCGGGCGCTGGCCTCCCTGACCTACTTCAATCCCAGCGAGCGTCAGGAAATGATCGACGAGGGAGGGCAGGAAGTGGTGTGCCATTGGTGCGGGCACAGGTATCACCTGTCACCCGAGCAGATTCAGGCACTCGACACTCCCAGCGCGCAAGCCTGACAAGATTCAAAACCCCACGGGACCGGGATCGGTCCCGTATTCTTTTTGGATGACCGATTCCGGAAACAGACTCGAATTCAGCGCCACCACCGGGCGCCTCGATGCCGTGGTGAGCAGCCTGAGCGGCGTGAGCCGCTCGCAGGTCGTTCAATGGATCGACGCTGGTGCCGTGCGTGTCAATGGCGTGGTGGCCAGCAAGGCCGGCGTGAAACTGCGCGGCGGTGAAGCGGTCGAAGTCGACGTTCCGAGCGTGATCACCGGCACCGTCGAAGGCGAACAGGTGGAGCTGGACGTGCTCTACGAAGACGATCAGCTCATTGCGGTCAACAAGCCCCCGGGCATGGTCACCCACCCTGCGCCCGGGGTCTACAGCGGCACCCTGGTAAACGCGCTGCTGGGACGCGGCACGCTTCCGGAGCAGGACGGCGCACGCGGCCCGGAAGGCTACCGGCCCGGCATCGTGCACCGCCTGGACAAGGACACCAGCGGCGTCATCGTGGTGGCCAAGACCGTGGGTGCGCACGCCGTGCTCGCCGCCGCCTTCAAAGAGCGCGAAACCCACAAGACTTACCTCGCCGTGGCGGGGGGCAGCTGGGCGGCCGACCGGCCCATCAAGGTGGACGCGCCCATCGGCCGCCATCCCATCGACCGCCAGCGCATGACGGTGGGCGGGGTGGGCGGCCGCGAGGCGCAGACGCTCTTCACCCCGCTCGCGCGCCTCCGAAGCCATGCACGAACGTTCACCCTCGTGCGCTGCCAGCCACACACGGGCCGCACCCACCAGATCCGCGTACACCTCGCTCACCTGGGCTCACCCATTGTGGGGGACGCGACGTACGGACGCGCCAGCGAGGTCATTGGCCGTCAGGCACTGCACGCCTGGAAACTGCGCTTCCTCCACCCGCTGTCGCGAGAAGAACTGCTTCTGACCGCTGCTCCGCCCGAGGATCTGCTGTCGGCCTGGCTGGCTTTGGGCGGGGGCCTGCCCCCTGAGCTGACGGGTGAATGAGAGCTTGAACTGAATCTGCGTTTTCGCGCCGGGTTTAAGATGAGCCCGGACCGCCGGAAGGTTTCCAGGCGGAATTGAAAGGAGCCTGATTGACATGGCCAAATACGAATTGCCGCAGCTGCCCTACGCGTATGACGCGCTTGAGCCGCACATCGATGCCCGCACGATGGAAATTCACCACACCAAGCACCATCAGGCGTACATCAACAACGCCAATGCGGCGCTGGAGGGCCTCACCGAGTTGCAGGACCTCGGCCCCGAGGAACTGATCCAGAACCTCGAGCGCGTGCCACAGGACAAGCGTGGCGCCCTGCGCAACAATGCGGGCGGTCACGTCAACCACAGTCTGTTCTGGCAGATCCTGGGACAGGGATCGGGCGGCCCCGGCGGCGCCCTGGCCGGCGCCATCGAGCGTGACTTCGGTTCGCTTGACGACTTCAAGCAGAAGTTCGCACAGGCCGCCACCACGCGTTTCGGGTCCGGCTGGGCCTGGCTGGTCGTCAAGAACGGCAAGCTGGACGTGGTCAGCACGGCCAACCAGGACAATCCTCTGATGGGCGAGGGCGTGGCGGGCGCCAGCGGCATCCCGATTCTGGGCCTTGACGTGTGGGAGCACGCCTACTACCTGAACTACCAGAACCGCCGTCCCGACTACATCGCGGCGTTCTGGAACGTTGTGAACTGGGACAAGGTCGCCGAACTCTACACCCAGGCAGGCGGCCAGTAACATCCTGCGAGATGACCGTCTGAGTACACCGGACGCTCACGGACGGGACGACGAAAAGAGCCCCGAGTGCCGGGGCTCTTTTCGTCGTGACCGTTGGCGCGACACCGATCCACGCACAATCCGGCACACGCTGCGGCTACAGGGCTTCCAGGGAGTAACGGCGCTTGAGGGCCCGTTCGCTGGCGGGCGGCACCATTTTTCCGATGTCACCCTGATAGCTCGCGACTTCCTTGACCATGCTGCTGCTGACAAAGCTCCAGCGGGTGGCTGCCATGATGAACACCGTCTCGACGTCGCCGAGCTGTCGGTTGAGGTGAGCAATCTGCAGTTCGTACTCGTAGTCGCTCACCGCCCGCAACCCACGCACGATGACGCCGTTCTGATTGCGCTGCATGTACTCCACCAGCAGGCCACTGAAGCCGTCGACCCGCACGTTCGGGAGGCCACCGGTGGCTTCGCGCAGGATATCGAGGCGCTCTTCCAGGGAAAAGAGGTGCTTGCCCTGTTTGCGTGCGTTGTGCATGACGGTGACGGTGACGGTATCAAAGATCTTGCTGGCACGCGTCAGAACGTCCATGTGTCCGTTGGTGACGGGGTCAAAAGAGCCGGGATAGACGGCGTGTTTCATTCCAGGCGAGTGTACAGCGTCATCACGTTCGAGCCGTACACCCGGCGTTCGAGCGTGTACCCCTCGTGCTCGCCCAGCGTGAGCTGGGTCGGGTGCTGCACGATCAGCAGCCCCCCTGCGAGCACCGCACCGCTCTTCAGCACGCTGGAAGCAGCACGCTGAATGTCCTGCAGGTACGGTGGATCGACAAAGACGGTGTCGAAAGCGCCCAGACGGCTCAACACTCCCAGCGCCTCGCCGGACACCACGTGCACCGGCAGCGACAACAGGCGGGCATTGCGCTCCAGAATGCGCACCGCCGCCGGGTTCCTTTCAACCAGCGTGACGTCGTATCCGCGACTGGCGGCCTCCAGGCCGACGGCACCACTGCCGCCATAGAGGTCGAGAAAGCGCCCTGCTCCCTGGCGGGAATCGAGCAGATCGAACAGACTTTTGCGCAGCCGGGCACCGGTGGGCCGGGCGCTGTCAGGAACCTGAAGTGCGCGACCCTTGGCCGTACCGCCGAGAATTCGCAGCGTGGGCACCCGCTCAAGGTACTGCAAAGACCCGCCCCCTTGACACGACTCATCACTGTGTCATGATTTACTCATGATTACAGCGGGAACCTCAGTGACCATCCGGCATGCCGGATTCTGGCTGCGCGTTCTCGCCGGACTGGTTGACAGCATGATTCTCGCCATAGGGCTCGCAGTGGTGGCACTGGTGGTCGGCAGTACGATGGGCGTCGTGTATGCCGACCAGGCCTCACCCGAGGTCCCCTTTTATGAGACCCTGGGCCTGATTGGTCTGGTGGGCACCTGGAGCTATTTCGTGCTGATGGAAAGCTCGGCAAGAAAAGCGACTTTGGGCAAGCTGGTGCTGGGCCTGCGTGTCATCAATGCACACGGTGACCGTCTGAGCATCAGTCAGGCTGTCGCCCGCTTTCTGGGAAAAGTGCTGGGGGTACTCACGCTGGGCAGCGGCTTTGCCCTGTCCGGTCTGACCCGTGACAAGCAGGGCCTGCATGACCTGCTGGCCGGTACCTTTGTGGTACGCGTTCACTGACGCCCTCGTCGGTTACTCCGGACACACGGACGCCAAGCATACCCAGCATCCCACCCGCTTCACCGTCAGGGGCAAGCGTCAGGCCGGGTGCCGCCTTCTCCCGCTCTGATGGCTCGACACGCTAACCTATAAGCCAGGAAGCAGGACGCCACGCCCGTTCAGCAGACCTCTGGTGTGCCCGTGCCAGCTTGACCCGGGTTGCGGCCATTGACCGTTTGGCGCATTGCCGTGGCCGTCGTAATTTCTCCGTAGTTCATTTTCGATTGATTCAGAAAGGGTGATGTGCATGAACGACCAAGTGCTTCAGACGTTGCGCGCCGCCGGGTTCGATGTCCGGCCGACTGCCACCCTCGACCGCGAGGGAGCATTTTTTGCCCTCACCGAGGACATGCTGTTCTATCTCGAAGGACAGAAAGCAAGCAGCGTCAGCCTGCGTGACATCACCCGCATCCACAGCGATGGTGACGGCATTCTTCGGGTCAAAGCCGGAAACTCGACGATCATCACGGCGCCCCTGGTGGGCTTCGAAGTCGCCCGCGTGCAGCATTTCTTCGCGGAAGTGCGTCACGCGACCGCGCGCGCCAAGACCCTGCCGCCTCCACCTGCCCTGACCGGGACAGGAGCCTGGAAGACCGGCTGGAACGCCACCGCACCAGATACGTCCGGTTCACTGCAAACCTCACCTGCCGTGCCTGCAGCCGTTGCCGCGTCTCCGGCGCCCGCCGATGAACTTCACGCCTCCGGCGCCGCAACCCCTCTCCGGGTGCGTGAAGTGGTGATCCCCCCGACGGCTTCCAGTGCGGAGCGCGAACCCACGCTGGCCAAAAGTCCGGACCTGGCGACCTCGCGAAGGGCGGAAACCGGTCAAAACCCAGCCGCTGCGCCGGGTGCCGACGTCAAGACGCGCTCGACGACCGCGCCGATCGAAGCTGTGCGGGTGATCCCAAGCCGCCCGGAAACCACGCTGCCAGCCGTGACGGCACCGACCGCAGCCGGTGTGCCGGGCCGCGACCCGGTCCGAATCTCCTCGGCGCCGGTCAGCGCCGTCCCGTCCACGGTGGCCACGGCTGCCAGTGCAACACCCGCCGCGCCCCAGCAGGAAAACACCGCACCCGTTACGACGCCCGTTGCAGCGCCTGTTGGGGCTCCCCGTGCCTCTTCCGGGCACAACTCCCACACCGGAGTTGGCCATCCCCTGCAGCGGTTTGTGCCCACGCTGCGCCTGCTCGCCATCCTGATGGGCGTGACGGGAGCCGGGGTCGGGCTGCTGGAATGGCGCGCCGGGGCACCACTGAGCGGCCTGTGGACCATCGGGGTAGGCGTCGTGGGCGCTATCGCGCTCTTCGTGTTCGGTGAGGTCGTGCGGACGGTCGCTTACCTGGCCGACCTGCTGTCGCGGGAGGCTGAGCGGTGAAAGGAAACGCGTGACCACGATCGCCGGGCAACAGTCGCTCCGGGAGCGGCGAACCGCACTGCTGCTGGGAACCGTGGAGCGGCCCAGTGTCTCCGGTCAGGAAGCGCAGGTGGCCGGGTTTCTGGTTCGCTGGATGAGCGACCACGGCTTCAGCGCCCACGTCGACGAGGCCGGCAACGCGGTCGGCTCACGCGGCGAAGGTTCGCTGACCGTCGTGCTGCTGGGCCATATCGACACCGTGCCAGGCGATATCCCCGTGCGCATCGAACAGGGCGTTCTGCACGGACGGGGCAGCGTGGATGCCAAGGGGAGCTTTTGCACCTTCATGGCCGCCGTGGCCGAGCTGCCCGATTCGGTCCTCGCGCGCGCGCGCTTCGTGTGCATCGGTGCGACCGAAGAGGAAGCGCCCTCCAGCAAGGGTGCGCGCTTCGCCGTCACCCGTTACCGGCCCGACTTCGTGCTGATCGGCGAGCCCAGTGGTGCCCAGGGCATCACGCTGGGATACAAGGGACGGCTGGTCGTCAAGGCACAGGTACGCAAGGATAACTTTCACAGCGCGGGCGAGGGCACCAGCGCTGCCGATGACCTGACCGAATACTGGTTCCGGGTTCGCGAGTGGGCCCGCACGGTTTCCGGCAAAGGAGCCTTTGACTCGGTTCAGGCGACGCTGCAGCACCTGAGCAGCACCACTGACGGGCTCTCCCAGGATGCCGAGGCCACCATTGGCCTGCGTCTGCCACCGGCCGTCTCGCCGCTGCAGGCCGAGGCTGCCCTGAATGGTCTGCTGCAGGACCCAAACCAGGGAGCGGGCGACATCACGCTTGGTATACTGGCCGTCTCGCTGTCCTTTATGGGGCACGAAATGGCCGTCCGGCACGCCAAGGATTCACCGCTCGCGCGGGCCTTGCGCGTCGCGATCCGAGCCCAGGGCGGCGAGCCGATCTTCAAGGTCAAAACGGGCACCAGCGACATGAACGTGGTGGCCGAGCACTGGCCGGTACCGACACTCGCGTACGGACCCGGAGACTCGCGACTCGACCACACTCCGCAAGAGCACCTTCCACTGGACGAATACCAGCTGGCCGTCGAGACCCTGCGGGACGCCCTTGTACGGTTGATTGGCAATTGAGGCCGGGCACCGTCCGGCCTGCTCGCTCCGGGTACAAATTTCCTTAAGGTTTGGCCGACGCGCCACAAACGGAAAATCACTAGCGTAAAGCGTGACCGTCGTGCTGATTCTGTTCGTGCTGGCGTTGTTTCTTTTTGCCACCGAACTCCTTCCCGTGGACGTGACGGCCCTGCTGCTGCTCGCCGCACTGATGATTTCCGGTGAAATCACGCCACAGCAGGCATTCGCCGGCTTTGGCAACGACACCATTCTGACGCTCGCGTCCCTCTTTATCCTGACCCGCGCCCTGCTGCGCACCGGCGTGATCGAGGCCATCGGGCAGGCGCTGTCCCGTCGGGCCAGCAATGCCTGGGGCACGGTCCGCTTGATGCTGGCCACCGTCGCCGGCGTGTCGGCGTTCACGTCCAACACCGCCACCACGGCGGTCTTTTTGCCGGTGATGCTGGGCCTCGCGCGCCGGGCCAAACTTCCACCCGGACGAATCATGATGCCGCTGGCCTTCGCCTCGATTCTGGGCGGCACCGTGACGGTCATCGGGACCAGCACCAACCTGGTCGTCTCGGGCATCCTGCCGCGCTATGACCTGCCCCCGCTGGGCTTTTTCGAACTGGCCTGGGTCGGGTTGCCCATCACCGTGCTCGGAATGCTGTACCTGTTTCTGGTGGCACCGCGGCTGCTGCCTGCCAATCAGGACGCAGTCGCCGACCGCTACGGCTTGCGCGCCTACATGGCCGAACTGACCGTCAACGCCGAGTCACCGCTGATCGGCCGGTCGCTGCGCGAGACCGGTTTTGGCCGCGACTACGGGCTGACGGTCGTCGCGGTGCGGCGCGGCGAACAGACCATCAACGCTCCGGGCGCCGATTTTACGCTGGCCGCCGGGGATCATGTGGTAGTCGAAGGCCCCACCGAACGCCTGCTGGCCGCCAAATCGCGTATGGGCGTGCACGTCAAGCAGGAGGACCGGCTCAATGAAAGCCTGCAGGGCGCCGACCTCAACGAGATGGGCCTTGCCGAGGCGCTCGTGATGCCGCAGTCTCCCCTGCTGGGACGCAGCTTGCGCGGTTCGCGTTTCCGCGAGCGCTACGGCCTGTCCGTGCTGGGACTCCACCGCCGCGCCCGTGCCAGCGACGCGCTGGCCAGCACCCGGCTCCAGGTGGGCGACGTGCTGCTGGTGCAGGGCCCTCGCGACCGCCTCAACGCTCTGGAAGGACACCTGACGGTGCTCGCCGACGTCAGCGAGCAGCAGCGTGACACCAAGCGCGCGCCCATCGCGGTCATCGTGTTCGTCAGCGCGATCCTGCTGAGCCTCTTCACCCCGCTTCCGCTCGCCGTCGCGGTGGTTTCGGCAGTGACGGTGCTGTTTGCGCTGCGGGTGATCGCACCGCAGGAGGGCTACAACTCCATCGAATGGTCGGTGCTGGTGTTGATCGCCTCGATGCTGGCCTTCGCGACGGCCTTCGAGGAAAGCGGGGCTGCCAAGATGATCGCGCAGTACGTGGCTTCGGTGACTGAACCGCTTGGACCGTACGGGTTGCTGGCCGCTTTTTTTGTGCTCACGGTGCTGTTGACCCAGCCGATGTCCAACCAGGCGGCAGCACTGGTCATGCTGCCCATCGCCATTGCCGTGGCGCAGCAACTGGGGTACAGTCCGCGCCCGTTTGCCATCGGCATCGCCATTGCGGCAAGCAATTCGTTCATCACGCCGCTGGAGCCCGCCTCTCTGCTGGTCTTTGGACCGGGCCGTTACAAGTTTCTGGACTTCGTGCGGGTGGGCAGCGGCCTGACCCTACTCACGTTTGTGGTGGCAATGCTGATCATTCCGTGGCGCTGGCCATTCTGAAGTGTGCCAGTGCACCAGGAAGCAGCCTTTCACTTGTAGCCGGTGGCGTTGACTTCCGCGCGTCAACGCCCAAGATGCGGGCAGGCGCCTGATGGCGTCCGTTCTGCAAAGTCAGCGAGTGAACTCAACCATCGGGCTGCGGCAAGAAAGGAGCACCTGGGTGGTTCTCAGCTGCTCCGAAACGAACGACAGTTCGTATTCGCTGAACGTCCGAAGCAGGAAGTGGCCTGTATACTTCGCGCATGAGCGTCAATTTCCAGGAGCAAGCCGAGCGACGCGCCACGGAACGTCTGCGCCAGGCCCTCGAAGAACATCACCACACCACCCTGATCGCGGTTACATTGGGCGTGGTGGTGGGTGTCGGCGTCGCAACAGGTCTGGCCGTCTGGATTCTCAACCGCAGCCGCAAACCCAGACTCATGACCGACGATCCCGAAGCGCCGCTTTTCGTGTAATACCGTGGGCATGGCCGGAGTTCGTCTACCCTGTGCTGATGCGGCCCTGCCCAACTGAGTTGTCGGCACACCGGACCCGCCAGAACGCTGGCGCAGGTATCTCAGAGCGCTTGTCCATTCCACCCTTGGAGGAAGACACTCCATCAATTCCATTGTCTTGGGCAGAACGGACGCGCGCAAGCCCTCAAACCGCTTTGAGGGCTGCTCTGCGCAAGACGCCCATGAGGACGCCTGCCCGCTTCTTGGGCAGAACGGACGCCCTTAAGGACGCCTGCCCGCTTCCAAACGCTCCTGGTCAAAGGTCACTCGCTCCCCGCGCTGACAGCGTGCCCAAAAGCGGTTTCGGGCACTGCGCGCTCTCCGCTCGGTCAAAGACATCGATCAAAAACCTATCAATGTCTTTGACAACCGCTTTCAGTCATCTGCAGCCTGCTTTTGCTCGCGGGGAATGGGAGCGCGTGCGGGCAGTGTCGGCAGCTCTCGCGGCAGCTTGCGCCACAGGAGCACGACCACAGCCCCGCCCAGGAAGGCCAGCACGACCAGGCCGAGCCGTGGTCCAAGGGGGCCATCTTGTGAGATCAACTCACCGGAAATCACGGCACCGGGCGGCGCCATGCCCACCAGTACGAAACTGTACAGGCTCATGACACGGCCCCGCAGGGCGTCCTTGACCACCAGTTGCACGGTCGAGTTGGCACTGATCAGCAACGACAACATCGCAAAGCCACACCCGGCCAGCGCCAGCGCCGCGAGCACGGGGTGGTTGATCACGGCCAGCAGCGCCGAGAACGCCAGCAGCATCAGGGCACCCAGGCGCAGATTGCGCACCGGGTTGGGTTTGGACGCCTGCCACAGTGCGCCCAGCATCGCTCCCGCCCCAAAGGCAGCGTTGAGCAGCCCGAAGCCGGTGTCGCCCAGGTGGTACACCACGCGTGCGTAGTAGGGAATGATCACGTTGAAGTTGATGATGGTGAGCGACAGCCCACCGACATAAAGCATCACGTACAGCAGTTGCCGGGTGGCCCGCACATACCGCAGGCCCTGCAGGGTGTCCAGCAGCAGGTGGTGGTGCCCCCCATCGTCAGGCTGGCGCACGACCGGCAGCGTGGACTGAATCAGGATCACCGCCACAAATGCCAGGGCGTTGAGGTAAAACGGAAAGGCCAGCCGCGCGATGGAGTCACCGTCCCCCCGGGCCAGCAGATAGATGCCGACAGGCACCACAAAACCGAACAGCGCCTGGCCCACGGTGCGTGACACGTTGAAGGAGAGGCTGTTGAGCGCGACCGCGTTCGCCAGCAGCGAGCGGGGCACGAAATCGGCCACCATCGACTGACGTGTGGGCATGTTGAACGCGTTGGCGGTGCCGGCAACCACTGCCAGGACAAGCAGCAGGGTCAGGGTGACGGTGCCCGTCTGAATCAGCACACCGAGCGTCAGGGCGCTCAACATCAGCACGATTTGCGTGACCTGCAGCACCCGCAGCTTGGAGAGCCGGTCGATCAGCGCGCCGGCGAACAATGAAAAGACCAAACTGGGGGCGAACTGGGCCACGTTGACCAGCCCCAGCGCACGGCTGGAGTTGTTCGTCAACTCCAGCACGAGGTAAGCCTGGGCGGTGGACTGCATCCAAGAACCGACCAGGCTGATCATCTGGGAAGTCCAGTAACGCCGGAAAACGGCGACGGAAAGGGCCTGAAAGGTACGCTGCCGCCACGTTGCGAACCGAAACCACCAGCGGGCGACCATGCACGCAGCCTACACCCGTGCGACCACACCGCACGGTCTGTCCCGGCGCGTGTTACACTCTCGCTCAGAGTTCTCACTTCAAGCGCGCCGTGCTGTCTGGCGTGCAGTACCCCAGCCGACTCTTCCGAAAGGTGCGTATGCTCCACTCTTGGCTGCGTGTTGCCCTGCTGCTGACATCCGGCGCCACATCGGCGCTCGGTGCACCCATCGAATACACTGTTCAGGGCGGCGATACCCTCTACGCGATTGCCCGGAAATTCGGGCTGAGCATCGAACGGCTGCTCGCCGACAACAATCTGAGCAGCCCGGAACTCAGAATCGGGCATCGGCTCCACATCAACTCCTCTCCACTGCCGGCCCCAGAGGCCACTCCCGCAGTGGGAAGTTTCCCTCACACCGTGGGGCCGGGCGATACCCTCTACTCGCTGGCCCGACGCGCAGGCGTCACGGTCGAGGCACTGATGGCAGGCAACAACCTCACTTCATCGGAGCTGAAAATCGGACAGCGGTTGCAGCTTCCAGTTGTGCCTCCCGGACCGTCGTCCCTGGCCGCGCGACCTTCTGACCTGCCCACCGGGTCAATCGCCCTGCGCACGCCGGTGGCCGATCTGGCCCTGCGCTTCCTGAACGTCCCGTATGTGTACGGCGGCAATTCGGCGGCGGGACTGGACTGCTCCGGACTGGTGCTCCAGGTGTATATCCCATTGGGACTGCAGCTTCCCCGCCGCAGCCAGGATCAGTTTCTGGTCGGTGAGGTGGTCGAGCGCAGCGCACTTCAGGAAGGGGATCTGGTGTTCTTCGATACCGAGGGTGGCGGCGTGGCGTCGCATGTGGGCATCGTGCTGCAAGGCGATCGCTTCGTGCATGCCAGCACCTACGATCGGCGGGTGACCGTCAGTCGGCTTGATGAGACGTACTACGCCGAGCGGTATCTGGGCGCTCGGCGTCTGCTGCCGGCGCTTGCCTCGCGCCCCTGATCACGGCACGCCGATCTCGTCTTCTTGGGTCCTTTCTTCTGCGGTCAAGGAGCGTTTGGGCAGGGTAAAGGCAAAGGTCGCGCCCTGATTGGGCCGGGCATCGGCCCACACTTGCCCGCCGTGCCTCAGCACGATCCGGCGAACGAGGGCCAGGCCGATGCCAGTGCCCTCGAATTCCTCCTGACGGTGCAGGCGCTGAAATACCCCGAACAGCTTCTCGGCGAAGCGTGGATCAAAACCCACACCGTTGTCACGTACCTGCACCATCCACTCGTCAGGATGTTCGTCGGCCCACACCGCAATGCGCGCATTCTCGCGCGTCGAGGTGAACTTGAGGGCGTTGGACAGCAGGTTGGTGAGGGCGCGCTGCAGCAGGAAGGAATCGCCCACGACCACGGGCAGCGGTGAGATGTTCCAATCGACCGGACGCCCGACCAACAGTGGTTCGAGATTCGTCTGAGCCTGTTCGATCAACATGTTCAGATCGACGGAAACTGGATGCATCGGACGGCGCGAGGTGCGGGAGTAATCCAGCAACGCGTCGATGAGGGCGTCCATACGTGACGCCGAGCCTTCGATGACGGTGAGGTAACGTGCGGACTTGTCGTCCAGCCGCTCGGCCATCGAACGGCGGACCATGCCCACAAATCCCTGGACGTGACGCAGGGGTGCGCGCAGATCGTGGGACACCGAATACGAGAAGGTCTCCAGTTCCTCGTTTGTCTGCTGAAGCTGCGCATGCTCCTCGCTGAGACGCTGCTCCAGCCGGGCACGCCAGCGCTTCTGTTCCTCTTCGCGCGCGCGCAAGCGAGCGGCCAACCCTGCCAGGCTGGCCGACAGCTGTTCGACTTCACGGTAGCCCCGCACCTCGTTCACGCCGACGGGAGCCGGATCATCGAGCATGCCAGCGACCGAGTGTTGCAGTCTCTGCAGCGGATCTGTCGCCCAGCGCGCACCCCACCACGCCAGCAACGACAGCAGGGCCACGCTCGCCGCTCCCCAACCCAGGACCTGACGCTGCCGGTGAGCAATGGGCACGAGGACCGTACCCGACTGCTGGCGCACCAGTACCTGCCAGCCGAGGCCCGGATAGGCGTCCTGACCCTGCGCCAGTGACAGGCTGGAGAGGAAACCACGGGCCTGAACGACGTGATTTGTAACATGTTCCCGACCCTCGGCTTCCCCGGTGTTCGGTGTACTTTCCGGTCGGGCGACCGGCGAAGCGGCCTCGCCGTGCAGGACGCGACCACGGCGATCGAGAATCAGCACTTCGACGGGACGCTCTGCTGGGGCGAGTTCGTGCACGCTGAGCTCGACGCGTGCAAGCCACGACCAGCTGAGATGGGCACCCAGCACACCCCGCAGCCTGCCGTCTTCGTCCAGCACGGGGACGCTGATGTCAACCAGCCGAAGGGGCTCATTGTGCGCTCCGGGCAGGAACTCGGCCAACAGCTCCGCGGCGTGGACATCTCCCAGCGCCGCCCCGGTCAATCCACGGCGAAACCAGGGTTGTGTCTGCACATCCTGCCCCTCCAGCAGACCGCCCGTGGCCGCGCGCACCCGTCCCTGCGGATCGGCCAGACCCAGCCAGGCAAACTCGGGGTGTCGGCGCTGAAGACGCTCCAGAAGCTGACGCTGCTCCTGGGCCGGCGCACTGCGCAACTCGGCCAGACCGGCGACAAAAGCCACATCCTCGAAGCGCGCGCTCATGTCCGTATCAAGGCTTCTGGCCGCCACACGAGCAAGCCGGGTGAGGTATGCCCGCTGGTCATCCTCAGCCTGGGCTTTGGCCTGGTACCACACGGCACTCAGCAGCCCGAGGACGATCAGTGCTGCCAGAAGGGCGAACAGGAGTGTCACGCGCGCTGCGAGCGACCAGTTCGTGCCCGAAGCACTTGGCATGGTCACAGGCTACTGCAAGGTGTGGTGCCGTCGCAGGAGGATATTACACAACGGGCGGCAGTGCCGCCCGTTCAGCCCAGTCGGACTTCGCGTTTTTCGGGCAATCGGAACGCCCGCAGTGTCGCGCCCTGCAAATCCACGATCAGGTACGGGACAGCGTAGCGGGCCAAGTTCACGTCCGTTTCACTGGGCCAAGACGGTCCGGCCGGATGCGAGTGGTAGATGCCCAGCAACTCGAGCCCTTCCCGACGCATGGCCTTGAGGGCCCGCAGCACCTCCAGTGCGTCGGCCCGGTACTCGCGCTCAGGTCGGGGGGCCACGTTGTTCAGGGGATACAGGGTAGCGGCGGCCTGCTCCCTTCCTCCCAGCAGGCCGACACACTCCCGCGGCGCTTCCGAGCGGGCGTGTCCCCAAAGCCGCGCCCGAAGCGGCGGCGGCAGCACCAGCACCTCTTGCCTCTCGTGCATGGCCCATTATGCTCCGGTGGGGAAATCCTCGATCATGAGCGATATTTCGCGTTCCCGGTCCGCCACACGCGCCTGGCGCGCTCCCGCGCCCAACGCGGAATTCCCTGGGCTACACTGTCGACATGGCCAGGGCCAAACAGCGAGCCAAACGTCCTCTTTCCACAACCAGCCGCTTCGACGGCGAAGCCCTCGGCTTGGTACTGTTCGCCCTGGGCCTCTTTCTGGCCATTACCGTCATGCTGCCTGTCGGCGGTTCGCCGAGCGTCAGTGGGGACGGCTTCATGGCGCTCGCCAACCGGACTCTGCTCGGCTGGGGTGGATGGGGCGCCCTGCTGCTGCCGGTGCTGCCGCTGTCTTACGGCGTGCTGGTCTTTCTGGGCCGCGATCTGCGCAACCTGACCCGGCGCGCTCTGGGAGGAGTGGTTGTCGTGCTGTCGCTGCTGTGCCTGCACGAGCTGTTCGTGCCAGGCCAGGCGGGCGCCCTGGCCGCGAACCTCATGTCGCCGCTGTTTCTGGGCCTCGGATATTTTTCGGTGTTGCTGCCCCTGCTCACCCTCAGCCTGGGTCTTGAAGTGTGTTTTTCCTGGCCGGCCTTCTCGCTCGCCAAAAACTTCGTCCGGCTGGTCAGCATCGGCGCGCTGGCGGTGTTCGGCGCTTCCCGCGACGCCATCGAAGCGCGCCGTGACGGGCAGGAGCGCAGCCGGATCCGCGGCGAGCTGCGCAGCGAACTGCACGGACACGTCCGCGATCTGGCCGCCCTCGAAACGCTGTACCCTGAAAGCAAGGAGTTGGGGCACTGGAAAGCCGAGATCAAGCAGGCCCTGCGCGACCTGCCCAAACGCGACGAGGAAGGCCTGACCCACCTGGCCAAGGACCTCGCGGGCTGGCGTGAGCTGGCACGGAATTTCACCGCCTCAGCGGCGCGTGACTTGCAACTCGCCGTTGCCGGAGAGGCGCCCGAGCTGGCCTTGACCCTCGAAGAGATTGCTCAGGACGTACGCAAGAACCGCCACGAACTCGCGCGCGAACTGCACGCGACCCTGGCCAGCGCGGCCCTCGACCGGGTACGCCGGGCACTGCACATGGACCTGATGCGCCTCGCGACGAGCGCCGCGACGCTGGAGCGTGAGCGCAAGCGGGCCGAGAAGGCACTGGAGAACAGTGACGCCGAACTGCTGGCGCGCGAATTGCCACGGCACCGTGCGCGAGTGAAGGAGTGGGAGGAATTTGTGGCACGGGCAGACGAGTGGCAGGAACGTGCCGCACTGTACTCCGGCTGGCCGGAACTGGCCGAGCGCTTCGATCACGCGCCGGCCGAACTGGCCTCGGCGCTCGCTTCCGGGCTGTCGACAGACCCGGACGGCACATTGGGGGAACAGGCCAGCTGGGCCACGAAGCTGGAATTGGCCGCGCGCAGCGCCATCACGGGCGAGTCCGCCTTGGGTCAACCCGGCGCCGAGCCCCAGGGCACGGCCATCGCCGAAGGCGTCTTCTCCCCTGTTCACACGACGGTCTATGCGCCGGCGCCGGTTTCCGTTCACCCGGTCATCGACCTGGAATTCGGTAATTACGAGCCTGTCGCCCTTGACGATGGGCTCCCAATCGGTGATGCCGCCGGTGAAGAAGTCGGGTCACCCGTCGGCGCGTCCGGCTTGGGCTCTGCTTCGAGCGCCGTGGTCCATACCAAGGCTCCGAACGACGGTCCCCTGCCTTGGGAGATCGGCGATGAGTTACCCGACACGAAGGAAAGGGCACCGGCAGGAAAAGCCCGTGACCCTCTGCGCGCCGGCCCGCTCTTTGCGTCGTCCGTGCTGAGCGTCAGCGAAACGCGTCTCCCGGCGTCGCAGGGCGCGATTGATATCGCGCGTCCCGGCTTCGACCTGCTCGACCCCATTCCGGCGGCGGCCCTGAACACCAGCGCGCTGGATGCCATGGCACGCAACCGGGCAGAGCTCATCAACCAGACCCTCGCGCATTTCGGCTTGCAGGCCAAAGTGGTCGACTATGCCCGTGGCCCCACCGTGACCCGCTACGAAATCGAACCTGCGCCCGGCGAGAAGATCAGCCGGATTGCCAGTCTGTCCAACGACCTGGCGCGGGCGTTGGCCGTAGGCGGAGTGCGCGTGGAGGCTCCTGTGCCCGGCAAGAGCGTCATCGGCCTGGAAGTGCCCAACGCCGAGCGCGAGCCGGTCACTTTTCACGCGGCAGCGGCCAACCCTTCCTTCAAGGCCACCCGCGCCAAACTGCCCATCATTCTGGGCAAGAGCATCGACGGCGAAATGCTGGTCGGTGACCTCGCCAAAATGCCGCACCTGTTGATCGCCGGTTCGACCGGCTCAGGCAAGTCGGTGTGTGTCAATACTTTGGTCGTCAGCCTGCTGTACCGCTACCTGCCCACCGAGCTGCGCTTTTTGATGATCGATCCCAAAATGGTGGAACTCACGCCCTACGACGGTATTCCACACCTCGTGCGGGGTGTGGTCACCAACCCAGCTGACGCCGCCGGTGTGCTGCTCGGCGCGGTCGCGCACATGGAGCGCCGCTACAAGATGATGAGTCAGGCGGGCGCCAAAAACCTGGAGCAGTTCAACGCCAAGATGCGCCAGATTCACGAAGCCGAGCTGCCGCATCTGGTGATCATCATCGACGAGCTGGCCGATCTGATGATCACCGCGCCCAAGGAAGTCGAGAGCGCCATCATGCGCCTTGCCCAGATGGCGCGAGCGACCGGCATGCACCTGGTGCTGGCCACCCAGCGGCCGTCTGTGGACATTCTGACCAGCCTGATCAAGGTGAACGTGCCCGCGCGCATTGCCTTTGCGGTCAGTTCCAGCCACGACTCGCGAACCATTCTGGACGCCATGGGAGCAGAGCGCCTGACCGGAATGGGAGACATGCTTTTTTACCAGCCTGGGCTGGTCAAGCCACAGCGGCTGCAAGGACCTTACATCTCGGAAAGCGAAACGTCGCGCATCACCGAGTACCTGCGCCGCCAGGTCTTCGAAGACTGGTTCGGTGAGACGTACGGCGCGGATTTCGATGGTCTGATCAGCGGACCGGACGTGAAGGGAGGTGGGCCAGGCAGCAAGGACATGGACTTTGCCGATCCATACCTGCGACAGGCCGCCGAAATCTGCATCGAAGAGGGCCAGGGCAGCGTGTCTCGCCTGCAGCGCCGCCTGTCGGTCGGGCACGCCCGCGCCGGCAAGCTGATGGACATGCTCGAAGCGATGGGCATCGTCTCCAAGCACCAGGGAAGCAAGCCGCGTGACATTCTGATCTCCCGCGACGATCTGCCGGAGTACTTCGGGCGCTGAATACAGCCCAAAATCTCTTCCTTTGACCCGCTCGCTGGACCTGACCGGCCGACAATGGAAGCCGCTTGAAATCGGCGCGTATCCGCATATTAAGTTTTTCTCAAGGCCGCCGTGGCCGATCTTGAGAATCCCTTACTGGGTAAAACTCCTCTCATGAGTTAAGATTCGGCGCGTAAGGAAAGGAGTTGTGAATATGAAGAAGACCGTGCTTCTGGCACTGACTTCGTCTCTCGCGCTCGGCGCTGTCGCGCTGGCGGGAGGCGGTGGCGCCGTCTCGGGCGGCGGCACGACCCAGGCAGCGTGCAGCTCGATCACCGAACTCGTGGCCCTCGATCCTCAATTCAGCACCCTGTTGGGTGCCCTCAATCAGGCAGAGCTGCTCGACACCTTCCGGGGTGGCGGGCCGTTCACGGTTTTCGCTCCCACCAACGCCGCATTTGCCAAAGTGCCGCAGGATCAGCTGCAAATGCTGATGAACGACCGGGCGGCCCTGACCCGGGTGCTGCAACACCACGTCGTCCAAGGACGCGTGACGGGTCGCCAGGCTGCACAGCTGAGCGGGGCCAACGCGCTGTCGGGCGAGCGCCTGAGCATCTCGACGAGCAGCGGCATGGTGATGGTGGCCGGGGCCAACGTCACCCGCGCCGACATCACCGCCTGCAACGGGGTGATTCACGTGATCGACACCGTGCTGATGCCCACAGGCACCATGGCGATGGGGAACACGACGCAGGCGAATCAGACGACCACCCAGGCCACCGGCACCCAGGCCACGGGCACGCAGACGGGCACTGCCGCGGGTGGCAGTTCGGTGAGCACGGGTATCACGGCCGCGCAGATTCCCGCTACACCGCTGAGTGGCAGCGCGAGCGGTACCGCCGGGAGCACGACAACCGACACGGCCACGACGGGAACCGGCACAGCCGCGACGGGAACCACCAGCACCACTGGTACGACCACGACCGGTACGACGAGCACAACCGGAACTGCCTCGACCACGGGTACGGGCACGGCCGCCACAGGAACCACGACAACCGGCACGACCACGCAAACGCAGGGTGGCGCCGGGGACGTCGATCCCAACACCGCTCTCCCCAACAGCATCACCAAGGTGATTCAGAAGGACCCGCGCCTCAGCACGCTGGCCGCAGCCCTGAAAGCCGGCGCGCTTGAGAAAGCCTTCGACACGGCTGGCGAGTATACCTTCTTCGCGCCCACCAACGAGGCCTTCGCAAAAATTCCGCAAGCACAGCGTGACGCGCTGCTGGCCAATCCGGACGCCCTCTTCCAGGTACTGATGTACCATGTGGTGCCCATGCGAACCACCGCAGCACAGGCTTCCACCCTGCAGGGCGCCGTAACCCTGCAAGGCGCTCCCTTGAGTGTCAACGTCAGCGGAAGCACGGTCAAGGTGGGCAACGCTTCCGTGGTGGCCACGGACGTGCAGGCCGACAACGGTGTCATTCACCTCATCGATACGGTTCTGCTGCCACCGGGCTTCACCCTGCCTCAGTAAGCAGACCTCACACACGCAACAAGACGCAACAAGGCCCCCAGATCTGGGGGCCTTGTTGCATCTACCAAGAGCGTCCGTCCGATGGTACCTACGGACTCACGCAGCACCTGCTCGAATTCCGAAAGGGAACATCACAGATCCCGGCGCCGGAACAGCAGCAGGGCCAGAATCAAGGCAATCAGGACGTAAGCGCCCGCCCAGATCAGCAGGGCAGTGGTGGGCGGCTCTGTCCCAATGAACGGATTGCCTCCACCCCGGACGTAGCGCTGAAAATTCAGGTACTCACTGGGTTGCAGGTAATACGACGCGCCTTTCCAGAGCGAATCGGCCGGCATGGCGTAGCTGCTCCAGGTGCCCAGCCGGGCCAGCATGGGGGTATCGGTGAATTCGCCGATGCTGTTCAGAATTCCGCCTGCAAAGCCGACCCCGTACAGCAGGAATACGCCGATTCCGTTGGCGAGCGTCGTGAAGATGGTCCCTCCCAGAATGGTCAGGGTGAGCAGCAGCAACACCGTCAGGTTCATCAGCAGCACGGCCGGCACCGGGTCGGGCGGCATGAAGCCGGTCAACAGACGCACGCCGACGATCAGACCGACCGACAGCAGCGAGACATACAGCACGTTGATGACCGCGAATCCCAGCCACTTGCCCGCCACAATCTGGGTGCGTGAAACAGGCTTGTACGCCACGCTCTGGATGGTGCCGCTCTCGACCTCACCGCTGACGGCGCCGACGCTGGACAGCACTGCCATCAGACCACCCAGAAAATTGACGAGGTACAGTCCGAACAGGGTGGTGGCCGCATAAGAGAAACTCGCGGAGCGCAGCGGCCGGTCAAAGCCCAGTTCGCTCGCACGTTCGGCCAGGTTGCGCTCCAGCAGGTTCACGCCGTACAGATAGAATCCCAGAAACAGGAGGGTCAGCCCCAGCAGCGTGATGACCAGACGGCGGCGCACCGCCTCGCGCAGGGTGAGTTCGGCCACCAGCAGCAGCCCTTTCACCGGTCGCCGCCTTTCTCGATCAACCGGACGAAAAGATCCTCCAGGTCCGGTTTGTGCGGGGTAAGCGCGTAAAGCCGGGCGCCACTGCCTACCACCAGCTCCGCCACGCGCGGTGCGTGGTGTTCGTCGGCCAGTTCGAGGCGCGCGCGTCCTTCGCCCAGTGCGGCAACCGCGCCGAGTTTGCGCAGTTTTGCCATCACCTCGGGAGTCAGACGATCGGCCTGCACGTCGAGGGTGAGCGCCGGTCCGAGCAGTTCACGCAAGGTGCCTGCCTGCAACATCTGCCCCTGGTTCACAAAGGCCACCCGGTCACAGGTCTGCTCGACTTCGCTCAGCAGGTGCGAATTGAGGAACACGGTCACCCCGGAATCCTTGAGCGAGTGGATGATATTGCGCACCTCGACGCGCCCCAGGGGATCGAGGGCACTGGTCGGTTCGTCCAGAAAAATCAGTTTGGGTCCGTGAATGAGGGCCTGCGCGATGCCGATGCGTTGCAGCATTCCCTTGGAATACCCGCGCAGCTCGTCACGTCCGCGGCCTTCCAGACCGACCAGCTTGAGGGCTTCCGGGGCACGCTCGCGCACCGCCCGACGGGAAAGGCCCGCCAACCGGCCGTGAAAGGCCAGGAACTCATTGCCGGTCATCCAGGTATGAAACCGGAACTGCTCGGGCAGGAAGCCCAGCTGACGCCGCACCTGCGGGCTCTCAACCGAACCTCCCAGCACGCGCACCGTTCCGGAAGATGGCTTGACCAGCCCGAGCAGCATCTTGACAGTGGTGCTCTTACCGGCCCCGTTGGGTCCCAGGAAGCCGAACACTTCGCCCTGGCTGACTTCCAGATCGAGCGACCGGACGACTGCGCGCTGTTTGTATTCTTTTCGCAGCTGCCTCGTTTCGATGGCGAGCGTCACGCCTGTTGTTCCTTTCGCATGCTGTCTATTTCGCCATCTTCCGGGCGACCGCACAGGGGGGAAGTTCGCACTTCCCCCCTGTGCGGTCGCTTTGCCGGTCTTACTTGAGGATCTCGTCGATGCGCGACACGACTTCGGCGTCGAGCTTCACGCCGCTCGCGGCGACGTTGTCCTCGACCTGCTGCACCTTGGTGGCACCCATGATGACGCTCGACACACCACTCTGTCGCAGCGCCCAGGCCAGCGCCAGCTGCGAGCGGGTAATGCCCAGTTCGTCGGCGATGGGTTTGAGCGCTTTCACGCGGGCGCGGTTTTCCTCGGTCACGAAGTTCTTGCCCCAATTTTCGTTGTCGGTCAGGCGGCTGCCCTCGGGCATACCCTCGTCGTACTTGCCGGTCAGCATGCCCATGGCAAGTGGACTCCAGACCACCAGTCCCACCCCGGCGCTCTCGGTGTAAGGCAGGATTTCACCCTCGACCCGCTCACGGCGCAGCATGCTGTACTCGGGCTGCTCGGTCACCGGGCCGTAGAGCCCGTGGCTGCGCGCGAACTCCACTGCCTCAGCGATGCGCGCGGCGGGCCACATGCTCGTACCCCAGTACATCGCGCGCCCCGTGCGGACCACATGGTCAAAGGCCATGACAATTTCTTCCATCGGCACGCTCGGGTCGTAGCGGTGCGCGAAGTAGATGTCGAGATAATCAGTGCCAAGCCGCTGCAGGGACTTGTCGATGCTTTCCAGCACGTGCTTGCGTGACAGTCCACGGTCGTTCACGTCGTCGCTCATAGGCCAGAAGACCTTGCTGGAAATCACCAGTTCCGAGCGAGGCAGTTCGCGCAGCACCGCGCCCATCATCTCCTCGCTCTTGCCGCGTGCGTACACGTCGGCCTGATCGAAGAAGTTGATGCCCGATTCATGGGCCTTCAGGACGATGTCACGCACCATCTGCTGGTCGTTGACGCTGTGCCCGAAGGTGACCCAGCCACCCAGGGCGATTTCCGAGACTTTCAGGCCGCTTTTGCCGAGATTACGGTACTCCATGCGCGCCATCGTACGGGCGGATACGGTGCACAAGGTGCGTGAAAGTCACATTTGACCCGACGCGTCCAGCGTGGTTCACGTCATCGGAATGGTGCCACGCCTCGTCCCGTTGCAAAAGTGCCTTTAGAGCGTTTGTCCATTCCACCCTTGGAGGAAGACACGCCATCAATTCCATTGTCTTGGGCAGAATGGACGCCCTACAGGACGCCGGCCCGCGTCTTCTTGGCCAGAACGGACTCGCATGAGCAAGCCTGGCCGCTTGGGCAGAACGGACGCGCGCAAGCCCTCAAACCGCTTTGAGGGCTGTCCTGCGCAAGACGCCCTTATGGACGCCTGCCCGCGTCTTGGGCAGAACGGACGCCCTTAAGGACGCCTGCCCGCTTCCAAACGCTCCTGGTCAAGGTCACTTGCTCCCCGCGCTGACAGCGTGCCCAAAAGCGGTTTCGGGCACTGCGCGCTCTCCGCTCGGTCAAAGACATTGACCAAAAACCTATCCATGTCTTTGACAATCGCTTTAGTGCGGCGGCTCTTTGGGGAGGGTGAACGAAAAGGTCGCACCCTGACCGGGCACGCTTTCGGCACGGATGACCCCCCGGTGCAGGGTCACAATCCGCCGGGCGCTGGCCAGACCGACCCCGGCTCCTTCGAAGGACTCGCTGCCGGGCAACCGGCCGAACATCTGAAAGAGCCGCTCGGCGTACTGGACGTTAAAGCCGATTCCGTTGTCCGAAACGCCAATTGTATGGCGATGCTCGTCTTCCACGTGCCAGACCCGGATTTCCGTGGTGTCGCGCCCCTGTGAGAATTTGAGGGCGTTCGAGAGCAGGTTGCCCAGCAGTTGCCGCAAGAGCATCAGGTCACCCTGAACCGTGGGCAGCTCCGCGATCTGCCAGCGCACACGGCGCCCCGCCGAGAGAGGCTCCAGATCACTGCGCACCTGCACCACCAGCTGCGAGAGGGGCACGGCAGTGAAGCGCAGTTCACGTTCTCCCAGGCTGGAAAAGGCCACCAGTTCGTCGATGAGGCTGTTCATCCGCTCGCTCGATTGGCGGATGATATTCAGGTACTGCAGGGCTTTTTCGTCCAGCGCGCCGTCGAGACGCTTTTCGAGCAGGTGCGTAAAACCACGAATGTGCCCAATGGGCTGTCGCAGATCCCTGGAAATCGAGTAGGTCATGCCTTGCAAGTCGAGTGCCAGCTCCTGCAGCCTGAGCGTCCGCTCCTCGATCTGGCGCTCCAGAACGGCGTTGAGTCGCCGGACTTCCGCTTCAGCTTCCCGGACACGCAACAGCGCGCGCACGGTGGCCACCAGCACCGTCGGTTCAATCGGGTGCGCCAGGTACGCGTCCGCTCCCACATCGAGGCCGAACGCCATGTTCTGGGCGCTTAAATGCGAGGCCGACACCATCAGGATCGGCAAGTGAGTGAACTGCTCATCGGCCTTGAGCTGACGACAGACCTCAAATCCGTCCATGTCGGGGAGATTCACGTCCAACACAATCAGGTCGGGTTCATCCAGTGCCCGTTCCAGCGCTGCCGCACCGCTCGCGGCCTCCAGCACTTCGAAGCCGGCCCGAATCAGCGTCCGGCTGGTCAGGTAGCGCCCCGCATCGTTGTCATCCACCACCAGAAGGCGATAAAGGGTGCGCACCACGGATGCGGACGGTGCAGAAACTTCAGGCATCACATTCACCCTCGTTCCGCTCGCTTTTCTCTCTGCTTCCTTCTAACTCGCGCTCCGGCAACACCAACGGCAGCTCAACCCAAAAGCGTGAGCCCTGTCCGGGCGCGCTGCTCACGCCAACCTGCCCCTGCAGCAACCCCGCAAGCTTGCTGGCCAGCGAGAGCCCCAGGCCTGTGCCGCCCGAGCGCGCTCCGTGCTGCGGACCAACCTGCGAAAAATCACGAAACAGCCGCATCAGGTCGTCGGGAGCGATGCCGGCACCCGTATCAGTCACCTCGATGCGTACGGCCTGAGCGCCGCAGCGCGTCGCGGAGACACGAATCTCGCCTTGTTCGGTGAACTTCAGCGCGTTGGAGATGAAGTTCCGCAGAATCTGGGACAGTTTCCCTTGATCGCTGAACAAAGCCGGCAGTTCACCGACGTCTTCGAAGACCAGCCGCACGTCCGGATTGACCAGCAGTGGCTGGAACAGCGCCCGGAGGGTGGAGAACAGTTGAGCGAGTTCGAAGTTCGCCGGATACACTTCCGTTTTGCCGGCCTCGACTTTGGCCACGTCGAGCAGGTCATTCACCATCTGCAGCAATTCTCCGGTGGAACGGCGAATCAGCTCCAGCTGCTTGTCCTGTTCCGGCGACAGCTCGCCGTCCTGGCGCTCCAGCAAAATGCGCGAAAGCCCCAGAATCGAGTTGAGCGGGGTACGGAATTCATGGCTCATGTAGGAAAAGAACATCGACTTGACGTGGTTGGCTTCACGCAGGCGCTCGGCCTTGTCTTCCAGCTCACTGTACAAGGCGACCACGCCACGGTTTGTATCTTCGAGTTCCCTGTTGAGGACGCGCAGCTGCTCTTCACGTTGCGCGAGGTCCTCCAATGCGCGGAGCAGCTCCTGGTTCTGGGCCTGCAGCTCCTCGACAGCACTGGCGGGCCGCAGCTTACTGAGTTCGGCAGCGAGCCGTTTCGTGCCAAGTTCACGCAACGCGGGCGTGCTCGGCAGCGCTTTGCCGACTTGCACGGTGGTCCCCTTACCCGGGCTGCTGGAAATCTCGAAAGCGTCCACCAGACGGCGCGTACTGCGCAGCCCCAACCCCCTCCCGGTAGGAGAATCGAAGCGACCTTCCAGAACGTCTTGCAACCGAGGAATGCCCGGCCCCTGGTCAGTGACCCTCACGTACAGCATCTGGGCTTGGGCATCGAGCACGTACTCCACCTGCCCGCCTCCAGCGTAGGTGTAGGCGTTACGAACAAGTTCGGACACGGCAGTGGCCAAACGTGTCTGTCCCTGCGAGGACACACCCAGCCGGTCCGCGAGGTGCTTGGTATTCGCGCGCACCGTGACGACATCCTGTTCGGCGCGAACGGGGACACGCAGCAACACTTCGGGATTCACGCTTCGCGCTCTTTCACAACGACCACCGTCACGTCGTCACGCTCGCGGTTGAAGTCCCGGTACAGCACGCCCGCGATGACCGCCGCCCGACGGCGCAACAGGCCAGGATACTTCGCGAGGTTCCAGGTGCTGGCGAGGCCGTCAGTGTGCATCACCAACACGTCACCAGCTGCCCAGGGAAGAACATATTCCTGAAATTTACGCGCTTCCTGCCCCAAAGTACCGTTGTGCGACATCAGCCCCCGTCGGCCCTGCAAGGACAGCACCACGCCGGAAATGTTCCCGACTCCTGCAAAACGCAGGGTACCGGTCTCGATGTCGAGTTCGGCCATAGCGCCCACCGCGCCCCGGGTCGCCCGCAGGGCTTCGTGGATACGCTCCAGCATGGCGTGGGGGCCCAGATTCGGATGGTCAAAAAATACCCTGTCTGCCGCGCGCGCCGCTTCGTTGGCCAGCAGGCCGTGTCCCAGCCCGTCCACCACCGTCAGCCGCACCTGGGCTCCTGAAGCGGTCAATGACCAGCCGTCCCCGCTCACACGCTCTTTCGGGTGCGGCAGGCGGACGGTGCCCGCATCGATTCGGGCGTTCGCCGGCAGCGCGCCGTGTTTTGCGAAGAGCTGCGCGAACACCACCGTCCCCATCCCGGCCAGGGTGTAAACATCGTGCGTATTCGACAGGCGGCTGACCGCACCCAGACCGGTGCCTGGCGTACCGGCCGTGGAGTAACCGTCTCGCATGACTTCACCGACACGGGCAATGCCTGGGCCACGGTCCAGGGAGAGCAGCTCCAGCACCGCGGCGTCAGTCGACTGAATCAGCAGTTCACCGCCGTGCGGCGTGTGTTTGATCAGGTTGGTCGCCAGCTCGGTTGTAACGATGGCCACGTCTGACAGTCGGGACTCGCTGAAACCCAGCGTACTCGCACGCTCAACGGCCAGCCGCCGGGCTTCGCTGACGGCGCTGGCTTCACGGATAGCAACGGCAATGGACACCGACACGTCAATTCCGCCGTTTCGGTGGTGCGGGAATCTTTATCATGGGCTACTTCCACTTCACGATGGTCACCCGTGTGTACTGGCCGGGCAGGGTATCAATGGAAAACTCACTCATCAGGCGCTGCGCTCCACTGAGCCCGAGCCCCAGCCCACCGCCGGTAGTGTAACCGTCGGTGAGCGCCAGGGCGATATCGGGAATACCTGGGCCCTGGTCTTCGAAGGTAAGCCGCAGACCGCGCCGAGGCGCGTGGTGAGGTTCGAGCTGCACGTGGCCTCCCCCACCGTGAACCAGGGTATTGCGGGCCAGTTCGGACGCGGCCGTGACCAGCTTCGTCTGATCGACCAGTCCAAAACCCAGCTCGACGGCCAGCTGACGTACGGCCTGCCGGACACGCACAACGTCATCCTCGCTTCGCACGGCCATGCGGTCATTCCGCGCGGTCGACGTCGACATTCAGGTCCTCACTTCGCCCTTGAAACCGCAGGCCCAGAAGCTCCATGCCCTTTTCGACGTTCAGCGCAGTCTCGACGTGCTGCCAGGTGACCCCCAGCTCGACCAGCGTAATGGCAACGGCCGGCTGCATTCCCACGATGACCGTTTGCGCGTCCAGAATGCGCGCCATCGAGGCGACGTTGCCCAGCACGCGGCCGATGAACGAGTCGACGATTTCCAGTCCTGAGATGTCGATCAGCACGCCACGCGCGCTGGTTTCGACGATCCTGGAGGTCAGGTCGTCTTGCAAGATCAGCGCCAGGCGGTCGTAAATGTCCGTCTGAATGCTGACCAGCAGGCAATCGCCCAACTTGAGAACTGGAATGCGCTCGGTCATGACCGGGCACTGCGCGTCACGCTGTACCCTTTGCGGGCAAGCGCGACCTGAATGGCGTCGGCAAGGCTCGACTTGGTGATCACGCCGCTCAGATCGATGCCCAGGTGCACGATGGTCTGAGCGATCTGCGGACGAATGCCGCTGATGATGCACTCCGCGCCCATCAGCTTCGCGGCAGCCACGGTGCGCAGCAGGTGCTGCGCCACCAGCGTGTCGACGGTGGGCACCCCGGTGATGTCGATGATCGCCAACGTCGAACCGGTCTCGACGATGCGCTGCAGCAACGATTCCATCACCACCTGCGTGCGTTCGCTGTCGAGCGTACCGATCAAGGGAACCGCCACTACCCCTTCCCAGACCTTGATCACTGGGGTCGAGAGTTCGAGTACTTCCTGACGCTGGCGTTCGATGATCTCCTCGCGGCCACGCTGAAAAACCTCGACGGTAAAGAGACCCAGCTGATCGATGAGCACCGTGGACGTCCAGAGTTCGTTGGCCAGCTGCTCGGGCTGACCGGTCAGCACGGTCCGGAGTCCCTCGAACAGGGGCTGCTTGAAGGACATGACGAACATTGCCACTTCGGACGAGGAAAAACCCTGCATCACCCGTTTATTCGAGAGTCGCTCCAGAAACGACTTGACGTCCTGCCAGGCCGCGCTGTCGATGTTGGCGAGGTTTCCACCCGCCACCGCCTGCGAAAACACGCTGATGAATTCCTGCGACTCACGCCGAAGCTCGGCCTCACCGATCAGGTCGCGGCGCATGTTGGCAGCGGCGAGCTGGTGAGCAAGCCACGTCTGCAAGAAGGTGGTCGGGTCGTGCTGAAGGGCTTGTGCGATCGCGCTTGATGTGGTGGTCATGGAGTCTCCGGAAAACTGTGGAATTGCAATACGAATCAGGTTTCGGCACCTTGTAAGTTCCGGCCCAGCATAGCGCACCGCCTGTGAAAGCCTTTCCACGGAAGGGGGGATGACGCAGCGTTCACACCCTCACCGAGTGCATCCAACTCACCAAGCTTCCGAAGCGCCCCGTCAGATCTGTTCCAGGCGGTCGCGGTAGATCACGTACGCCAGGCCCAACGTCACGAGCACTGAAACCAGCGAACTGAGGCCATAGCTGACCAGCGGCAGGGTGATGCCGGTGAGCGGCAACATGGAAAGCGAAGCGCCGATGTTCTCCACGGTCTGCACACCCAGCTGTCCCAGAATGCCGGCAAAAAGCAGCTGATCTTGTGGTCGTGTCAGGTCGCTGGACATCCCCGCCAGCCGCCAGAACAGTGCTCCAAAAATGCCCAGCAGCGCCACGGCACCCACGAAGCCCTGCTCCTCGGCCCAGGAAGCGAACACGAAATCGCTGTGCTGGCTGTACACAAAACCGTTGTGGGTCTGGGTACCGTTCCCGTACCCCTTGCCCTGCATCCCGCCCGAGCCAATGGCGATGGTGGACTGGATCTGGTGGTAGCCCGCGCCCTTGGGGTCTTCGTAGGGATTGACGAAAATGGTCAGGCGGCTCTGCTGGTACGGTTTGAGTCGGGGGTAGACGACGGTAGGGAACGCCACACCGATGACCAGCACGACCAACAGCACGTGCCACAACGGAATACGCCACACGATCAGCATGCACGCCAGCATGCCCGCCAGCACCATGCCACCGCCGAAGTCCTCTTTGACCACCAGCCCCAGCACCGGCAGAAAGAGCAGCAGCGGCCAGAAATACGACCGCACGCCCTGATAGCCGCCACGCATCACCAGCGGCAGCAGCACGATCAGCGACAGCTTGGCAAGTTCGAGCGGTTGAAACTGCAACGGGCCCAGCACCAGCCAGTTCCGCTGCCCGTTCACTTCCTTGCCGATCACAAAGGTGGCCAGCAACAGCACCACCGCGAGTACATACAGATACGGCGCCGCGCCATAAATCCGGTCCCGGCCCGCCCACAGCAGCAGTGCAAGCGGCACGACCGCCAGGGCCACACCCAGGAGCTGCTTCTGAAAAATTCCCTGGTCAACCAGATTGGGAGACATCGCCACGCTGCTCACGGTCACCAGACCCGCTCCGAGCAGCAACAGCACCAGCACCGGCAGGCCGAGATCGTACTTCGCCACGTGCATGATACTAGCGGCTGACGCCCCAAGCATGTTGAGTGGCTACTGCGAAATCAGCGGCGTGTCGAAAAATGCTCATGACAAGCAGGAAGTGCCTCGCTGAGGCACTTCCTGCAGCGCGGAAATTCAGTTGCCGTTCAGTGGAATGTTGGCGACCAGCACCACCGTGTCGCCGCGCTGCTCGACCTCGACGTTCGGGCCGAAGCGACCCTGCGTCGGGAAGTAGCGTTCGACCACTTCCATCAGGTCGCGCCGCAGGGCGTCCACCTTGCCGGGCGGAATCTGCGCGCGGTCGTAGGCCAGTACCAGCTCCAGACGGTCTTTGAGCGCTTCTTTCGATCGTTTGCTGCGGTTGCCCCAAAACATCACAGGCCTCCAGACCGGGATAC
The DNA here is from genome assembly GCF_000317835.1 of Deinococcus peraridilitoris DSM 19664. Lineage (NCBI taxonomy): Bacteria > Thermotogati > Deinococcota > Deinococci > Deinococcales > Deinococcaceae > Deinococcus > Deinococcus peraridilitoris. The sequence goes on from NC_019793.1 coordinate 550,499, forward strand.
CCGGACGCAAGGATAAACGTCGCCAGGGCCAGCCCTGAGAAATGAGCCAAACGAGGATCGCGGCGTCACGACGCGGCTCCTCCGAACAGGCGGCGCAGCGCGGCCATAAAGCCTCGGTCCTCTTCGAGTTTCATGAACGGAACGTCCTCACCGTGAATGCGCCGGGCGGTATTCAAAAAGGCCTGCCCGGCGCGGCTACTCCCCAGCACCGCCGGTTCGCCGATGTTGGTCGATACCAGGATGCCTTCGTCTTCGGGAACGATTCCGATGGGTTTGACACCCAGAATATCGAGCACATCGGCTTCACTGAGCATGTTGCCACTGGCGACCATTTTGGGGCGCAAACGGTTGATCACCAGGCGGATCTCGCGCACCTGCTGGGCTTCAAGCAGGCCGATGATCCGGTCGGCGTCTCGAACGCTCGAGACTTCCGGGTTGACGACCACCAGCGCGCCCTCGGCAGGTGCGGCTGCTGTCCTGAAACCACTCTCGATCCCGGCCGGCGAATCGATCAGAATGCGGTCGAATCCCTCTTCCTCCAGCAGCGCCCGCACGGCAGTCTGCATCTTGTCGGCGTCCAGCGCGTCTTTGTCCCGCGTCTGGCTGGCCGGAAGCAGGTAGAGCGATTCGACACGCTTGTCACGAATGAGGGCCTGCCGAAGACGGCACTTGCCCTCGATCACGTCGATCAGGTCAAACACCACCCGGCTTTCCAGTCCCATCACGACGTCCAGGTTGCGCAAACCGACATCGACGTCGATCACGGCGACTTTTTCGCCGAGCTTGGCCAGTCCGGCGCCAATGTTGGCAGTGGTGGTGGTCTTTCCCACGCCTCCCTTACCAGAGGTCACGACGATCACTTTGGCGTTCAAAACTTCCTCCTCGGATTCCGCAAGCTTCCTTGACAGGGCTCAGGCAATTGCTCCAGTGTATCGCGCCAAATTCGCGTCGCAAGTTCCACGGTAGCCGCTTGCCGCCTGTTGGTGACTTTTAGCATAGTTTAATTTTCCATCCAGTCCCAGTCCTGCCAGGAGCCAGCGACGCCCGGGTGAAGCGAGGCCAGTTGTGCGAGGGGGCAGGCAACGATCGTTCACCACAAAAATAGGGCCCTGCCAAGCAGGGCCTTTTCATTTCCCGAAATCAGTCGGCAGGATTGTGTGACAGTGGCTGTTCGTGGCCGCGAAGTTTCTCGACCGCGCTTCGCACGACATCTCCGGTGATCAGCTCGCTGGTGAGCAGGGCCTCGGCCACTTCGTGCATGGCGCCGGCGTACTCGCTGACGAGCTGCTTGGCGCGCGTGTAAGAACGGTCCAGAATCCGCTTCACGTCTTCGTCTACCAGTCGGGCCGTGTGCTCACTGAATTCCTTGCGCCGGGCCATATCCTCGCCCAGGAACACCGGACCGCTTTCGGTGGTCAGCGCCTGGTGCTGAAAGGTATCGCCCATGCCCCATTCGAGAACCATCCGGCGGGCCATGTTGGTCGACTTCTTGAAGTCGTCGGCGGCCCCCGTGGTTACCGTGCCGATGAACACCTCTTCGGCGGCACGTCCGCCCAGTGACACCACCAGCTGGTTTTCCAGGCGTTCCTTGCTCATCAGCACCTGCTCCTCGGGCAGGTAAAATGCGGCTCCCAACGCGCGTCCACGCGGAATGATGCTGACCTTCTGCAATTTGTCGGCCCCTGGGGTGACAGCCGCCGTGACGGCGTGGCCTGCTTCGTGGTACGCAATGGCGCGCCGCTCAGCCGGCGTGATGGTCAGGCTGGCATTTTCGAGGCCCAGCGTGATCTTGTCGAGCGCCCGGTAGAAGTCACTCATGTCGATCTGCACTTTGTTGATGCGTGCTGCTTCCAGGGCCGCCTCGTTGACGAGGTTCTTCAGGTCGGCGCCCGAAAAGTAGGGGGTGCTCTTGGCAATTTCATCCACATCGACACCACTCGTCAGCGGTTTGTTGCGCATGTGAACCTTGAGGATCGCCTCACGCTCCTTGAGATTCGGCAGATCGATGGTGACCTGACGGTCGAAACGACCGGGGCGCAGCAGCGCCGGGTCGAGTACGTCCGGTCGGTTGGTGGCGGCCATCACGATTACGCTGGTCTGCTTGTCGAAGCCGTCCATCTCGCTGAGGATCTGGTTGAGGGTCTGTTCGCGCTCGTCGTGCCCACCACCGATACCAGCACCGCGCTTGCGACCGATCGAATCGATCTCGTCGATGAAGATAATGGCGGGCGCATTCTTGCGCGCGTCCTCAAACAGCGTGCGCACACGGCTCGCACCGACCCCCACGAACATCTCCATGAATTCGGAAGCCGAAACAGTGAAGAAGGGGACATCGGCTTCGCCTGATACGGCGCGCGCCAACAGGGTCTTGCCCGTGCCCGGAGGACCCACCAGCAATACACCTTTGGGAATTTCCGCGCCGATATTGACGTACTTCTGCGGATTTTTCAGAAAGTCGACGACCTCGACGAGTTCGCGTTTGGCTTCTTCCTGTCCGGCAACGTCACCGAAAGTCGTACTGACGCGGTTTTCCTTGCCATACTTCTTGGCCCGCGACTGACCAAACTGCATAACGCTGCTCTGTCCGCCCTGCGCCCGCATAAAGATGAAGTAGAACAGGCCGATCATCAGCAAAATGGGCAGAAAATTGATCAGCAGTGCCGGCCACAGACTCTGGCGCCGCTGCTCGACCTGTACACCCTGCTGTTGCAGCTGGCCGATCAGGTTGGCGTCGGGCGTAGCGGCATTGGTGATCAGTGTGGTCTGGAAGCGCTCGACGTTCTCGGTCTTGCCGGTCGTGGTCAGCACCTCTGTGGGCGCCTTGAGCTGCACGGTCGCGTTCGATTCGGTCAAGGTGACCCGTTCGACCTGGCCTCGCTCGACCAATTGTTTGAAGGTGGTATAGCTGACTTCCCGCTGCGTGTTGACCGGGTTATTGGCGAAGACCAGATACAGACCGAGCACGAGCAGCAGAATGAGCCAGGGATTGAAGCGCCTCAAGATATTGTCCTCCAGAAAGAATGGGTGCCATGTTCGAAGTAAAGCGTGTCTGCCTGAGCACTGGCTGCGCCCGAAACGATACGTCTCACCGTGCCCCGCTTCGGGCAGCGTGAAAGACCGGTAAGCTGCGCCTGATCCTGTCCGCGCCGACGCGATACTTGAGTGTACCAGACTCAAGGTGGGGTTGCGTGCTCCAAATTACAGCCCACACGGCTCGTTAAACGAATCGCCACTGCTGTGTGAGAAGCCTGGGCACAAGGCCGGTGTCCAGGCTCAGGGCGGCTCTGGTGACCGCAGACCGGCCTCAGTTCAGGGTCCGCTGGTTGCCGCCGCGCATTTCGTTTTCTGCGCGCGATATCAGTTCGCTCAGCGTGGCATACCACTCGTCACTGCGGTCTGTATGCTCCAGTGCCTGGCTGGCGTGGGCGTAAATGGCCCCCGGATCGCGAAAGCCCTGCTGGGCCAGGATATCTGCTGCCATCTGATGCCCGGTCACCCAGTCGCGCGAACCGGGCGCGGCCTCCCCCACTACCCGTTCGTAATGCTCGAGCGCCTCGTCGAGGTGGTAATAGTCGAGGGCAACACTGCCCAGAACCAGGCTGGCTGGCACGGTCGCTCCCTGTGACAGCGCCTGCTGGGCGCTCTGTTCCGCCTCCTGCAAACGGCCAAGACGGTATTCCGCTTCGGCGAGATCGGCGTACACCTCGGGCACAAAGGGATAGTCCTGCTGGGCAAGCACTTCTTGCAAGCGTTCACGCGCTTCCAGCGGCATGTCACAGTCCAGATACGCCACGCCCAACTCATGCAGCGCGTAGGCACGGTCACCCCCCTGCGACAGTGCCAGGGCCTTGTGAAAGTGCTGCGTGGCCTGCTCACCGTCACCGAGCGCCGTCATGACCTGTCCCCACACGAGCTCCACCCCGTAACTCAGATCGCCGTGTTCCTGTTCGAGACGCCCGGCTTCCTGAATCGCCTGCAGCGCCTCTGGCAGGCGCCCCAACCCCAGCAGCGCCTGGGCACGCAGGTAGTGCCAGCTGGCCCGGTGCAGCATCTCTTCCTCACCTCCCCGGTACTCGACGTGAGCGCGCTCCAGGCTTTCGAGCGCCTCGTCGAAACGGTCGAGCTGTAACAGCACCGCCGCGCGTTCCTGCAGCATGATGGCGCGGTTGAGACCCAGTGCGAGATGGGCAGCCTCGGCGTAGAGGAGCGCAGCGTCTTCGTGATGGCCCAACTGCTCCTCGCTGTCGGCCTGCCAGGAACGCAGACGCCAGCGCAGGTGCACCGGCAGCGCCGAGGAGGGCGGAGCGCTGTCCAGCGCGCTCTGCGGCTGCTCAGCCAGCGCCAGGGCCACCATCGCGTGGTAGCGCGCCAGGGCGGCTGCCTCAGCCAGTGGCAACGTGGTCTGTGCCTGCAGCACTTCCTGGGCCAGGCGCGCGCCTTCGCCGGGGTTTTCTCGGGCAGTCAGTTCGGCACTCAAGGCCTGATACAGCGCCTCGGCGCTGAGGGCGGGATCGAGCGTGACGCTTTCGCGCAGAGCGCTCCGGGTATCCTCGATGCCTGCGTCACCGTACAGACTGTGCAAGCTGGCGACCAGCAGTGAAAGTCGGGCCCGCTGGGCACGGCCAGCGGCACTGAACGCGCCCTCCAATACCCAATAGGCCGCGTCAAAGTCCTCGTGTTCGAGCACCTGCGTTGTTTGTTGCCATGTCGTCGAAAGCTCGATCATCTCTAGAGGGTTAGCATACTCCCCGCACTCCTCCTCTCGGCAGCCGACAGCACACCACCCGGGCCGCTGCTGTCCAAAGGTACTGTTGCGACGTCAGTACAGCTTTTCGAGCCGCTCGGCATCGCCAAGATCGTCGAGTTCGGCCACCCGCTGCGCTGTCCCGGCCTGCTCCAAGCTTTCTTGCAGCCTGCGCAACACGTCGCTGTTGATCAGAAACCCGTGCTCGGGTGTGGGAAACACGCCGGCCCGGACCTCCTGCGCGAAGGCGGTGATGGCCTCACGGCCATCGCGTCCCAACTCTGCGTAGCGCTTGGCCAGCTTCTTCTCGTCGCCTTCGTACAGGCCTAGCAGGTCGTGGTACACCAGCACCTGCCCCCGGCAGTGCGGCCCTGCCCCGATGCCGATGGTGGGTACCCTCAGCCGCTCGGTGACCAGGGCAGCGAGCCTGTTCGGAATGGCTTCCAGTACCACCGCAAAAGCGCCGGCACGCTCGGCGGCTCGCGCGCCCTCCAGCACCATCCGGGCGCCCTCGACCGTTTTTCCCTGCACCTTGAGCCCGCCCTGGGCGCTGGCCGTCTGAGGCCGCAGACCGACATGACCCATCACCGGAATACCGAAGCGGGTGAGGTGCGCCGTGATCTCGAGCACCTCTTCACCGCCTTCGAGCTTTACCGCGTCGGCACCGGTTTCCTTGACCAGCCGCACGGCGCTGCGCGCCGCGTCGGTTACGCCGGTCTGAAAGCTGCCAAAAGGCATGTCGACGACCAGAAACGTTGCCGGGGCGCCTCGGCGCACGGCACGGGCATGGTGAATCATGTCGTCCAGGGTGACCTGAGCGGTACTTTCCAGACCCAGCACAACGTTGCCCAGACTGTCACCGACGAGGATCATGTCAACGCCGGCACGCTCGGCGCTCAGGGCGCCGGGATAGTCATAGGCCGTCACCATGACCAGTTTGTCTTCCGAGCGGACGAGGTCGGGCACGGTCTTCTTCATGCGTTCAGCCTACTCTGCGCCGGCGCGAAGAACAGTCCCTGCACCACAAGCCGGTCAGCAGCCGGATCAGGCTCCCTTGACGGCGCCGTGGTGCTCGAGCACGAGGTAGATGATCCATCCCGTGGCCGCCACGTACAGCCACACCGGAACGGTCCAGCGCACCCAGGCCCGGTGCTGCTGAAAGTAGGGACGGGCCTGGGGGCTGTCGATCTGCTGCAGGTCTCCGGCGGCGCGCAGGCCCTTCCAGGCGTTCAGGACCGCCAGCACTGCCAGGGGCAGGTTGAACGCAGCCAGAATGGTGTGCGAGATCAGCAGCGTGAAGTACGCGCCGCGCCACTCGTCCGGACCGACGTAGGTCTTGCCGTACCCGATGCCGATACGCCACAGGTAAAGCACCAGAAACAGCGTCGCCAGGCCCGAGGCGAGCAACATAGCACGCATGTGCCACACCCGCAGGTCCCGTTTGATCAGCAGAACACCGACGACGAGCGCCATCCCACTCAGGATGATCGTGATCACGGAAAGCTGGCTGAGCAGCGGACCCATCAGGAGTGCCCGCTCCGAGCAAAGCGCCGGGAGAAATCGGCTTTCATGGTGAAGGTCGGGGTCATCATTCGTTTACATTAGAGGACTTTTTTGCGTGCTGGTGCGGGGACAATTGTACTGAAGGGCGCGAACGGCGGGTCCTAGAATACCGCTAAACTGCACGCAGGGCGCCTGGACGCACTGGACCACGCAGCTTGGCCAAAGGAGCAGTGAGAAGATCAAACAGCATGTTTCCTGCGCGCCGCTGGTGACGCATGAAGGGTAGGTATGGTGTGCGGGTAAATCTTGCTTTGAACGGCGGGCCGGACGCGACAACCGGCACGGAACACTTGGCCGGGGCATGTCTCGGGAGCAGAAAATGAAGGCGCAGCTGGCCGCGCCACGCCGCGCCCTGAGCCTCTCTGCCTTTGCCTGGAGCGTGCTCGCGTACAACATCGTGGTCATTCTGTGGGGCGCCTACGTCCGGATTTCCGGTTCGGGAGCGGGCTGCGGCAGCCATTGGCCACTGTGCAACGGTGAGGTCGTGCCGCAGTCTCCCAGCGTGCATACCCTCATCGAGGTCAGTCACCGGGTCAGCAGCAGCCTGTCGGGATTGCTGGCCATCGTGCTGGTCGTGTGGGCTTTTCGCCGCCCCAAAGGCGATCCCGTCCGGCTGGGTGCCGCAGCGTCACTCACGCTGATCATCTTGGAAGGATTCGTGGGAGGCGTGCAGGTCCTGTTGGGACTCACGGCAGATTCGAGAGACCCGGCGCGCGGCTTCGTGCAGGGCGTTCACTTTGCCAATACTTTCGCGCTGACAGGCGCGCTGCTGCTCACGGCCCTGTGGGCCTCCGGCGCACCGCGCCCGCGTCTGCGCGGTCAGGGCTGGCTTGGATGGGGCGTGGCTTTCGCGCTGGTCAGCATGATCCTGCTCGGCATGGCCGGAGCCGTGACCGCGCTGGGCGATCTGCTTTTCCGGCCCGAAGGCACGGTGGTGGTCGATACGCTGCGCCGTGACTTCGGGGCGGCTGCGACCATTCTGGAGCGCTTGCGGGTAGTTCACCCGGTGATGGCCATTGCCGTGAGCGCTTATCTGCTCGTGTTTTCCAGATTCGGCCAGATCGCGCGGCCCTCGGCGGGCGCGCGCCTGTGGGGCTCGGTGCTCACCGGAACCATCGCGCTGCAGATGCTGGCAGGTTTTCTCAACGTGGCGCTCAAGGCGCCCGGCTGGATGCAGCTGACCCACCTGCTGTTGGCGTGCATGATGTGGCTGGTGACCGTACTGCTCTGTTTCTTCCTGCTTACCGCCCCAAAAGCGCATCGACGCTTCCCGGAGGTGCACGCGTGACGACCCTCGCCACCCCTGAACGTGCCACCTGGCGCGATTACCTCTCGCTGACCAAACCCAAGGTGATCAGCCTGCTGCTGTTCACCACCCTCACGGCCATGGTCATGGCCGCGCGTGGCTGGCCCGACCCGATCCTGCTGCTGGCCGTGGCCGTCGGCGGGTACGCTTCCGCTGGCGCGGCAGGCGTGTTCAACATGATCATTGACCGCGACATCGACCTCAAGATGGCCCGCACCGCCACACGGCCCACCACCAGCGGCAAGATCAGTTTGCAGAGCGCGCTGGTGTTCGGGCTGGCCCTGGCCGTCGGGTCGTTCACCCTGCTGTGGACTGTTGCCAATCCACTCACGGCCTGGCTGTCGCTGGCCGGACTGCTCACTTATGTGGTGGTGTATACCCTGTGGCTCAAACGCATGACCTGGCACAACATCGTCATCGGCGGAGCAGCCGGCTGCTTCCCTCCACTGGTCGGCTGGGCGGCGGTCACGGGCGACCTCAACCTGTTCGCGTGGTACCTCTTTGCCATCGTCTTCTTCTGGACGCCGGTGCACTTCTGGGCGCTGGCACTGATGATCAAGGACGAGTACGCCCAGGTGGGCATTCCCATGCTGCCGGTCGTGCACGGCGAAAAACTGACGGTCATTCAGATCGGCCTGTACGCAATCCTCACCGTCGTGCTGTCGCTGCAGCCAGTGCTGCTTCGTGAGGTCTCGTGGCTTTATCTGCTGGTCGCGCTGGTTTCGGGGGTGCTGCTGCTGCAAGGTGCGTGGAAGCTCTACAAGGCGCCCAAAGTGACGCGGCCTGTTGCCGTGGGGCTTTACAAGTACTCGATGCTGTACCTTGCCATCGTGTTTCTCGCGGCGGCACTGGATCGGGCGGTGCTGTCATAAGCGCTCCCTGGCGGTTCGGCAGACCGGACTGTAGGCGTCTATGGGCGGCCAGCGCGCTTCGAGCCCGCGCAGGCCGGGACTCCCGCCCCTGGGCGAAACCTCATACACTGGGTTGCAATAGAAAGGAGTTATGTTGAATACGTTTTCTCACCTTCCCGCGCACCTTTGGCGCCAGGGAAACCTGCACGCGATGCGGGCGGCAGCCTTGTTTGCCTGCGGTGCTGGCGTCGCCTTCGCGCAAGACAAGGAAACGCGGAATTTTCTCTTCCTGGGTGATCTCGCTTCGCGCTACAACCGCGAAGTCTGGGAGATGAGCATCCCAGCGATCATCATGTCGATTCTGATCGCTGTCGCGACGTCCTGGGCACTCTTTTACAGCGTCATCAAGTTCCGCGAGCGCAAAGGGGAGGTGCGCGAACCGGCGCAGTTCCACGGCAACAACGTGCTGGAAATTGCCTTGATCGCCGTGCCCTTTCTGATCGTTACGGTACTGGCCATCCTGACGGTGCGCACGATGGTGCGCATCAACAATCCGGATATCTACGCCAAAAGCCTGCGTGGGGAGCCAGTCCAGGTGGACGTGCTGGCTGCACAGTTCTGGTGGAACTTCACCTATCCGCAACTGGGCAATATCGCCAACGGGAATGAGATGGTGATGCCGCAGGGCCGCGCCATCCGAACCAACATCACTTCACGAGACGTGATGCACCAGTTCTGGGCACCGAATATCGGTGGACAGCGGGCGGCAATTCCCGGAGTCCAAAAAGAGTACACCCTCGATATTGAGCGTCCGGGCATCTACCAGGGTAACTGCACCCAGCTGTGCGGGCCGTCGCACGCCAACATGCGCTACAAGGTCGTGGTGCTCGCGGAAAATGACTGGAATGCGTTCGTGACGGCAGCGCGCGCGTACCGGGCGCCCGTACCCGCGCCGGGCAGCAGCGAAGCGCGCGGTCAACAGATTTTTCTGCAAGGCAAGAACGGCTCGCCCTCCTGCGCCGGCTGCCACCGCGTGCAGGGCTTGCAGGGCGCGGCGGGCCTCGCGGGGCCGGACCTGAGCTACTTCGCTTCGCGCAACACGCTGGGCGCGGGCATGTGGGAGGGCGAGGCGGCCCGGGAGCGCCTCAAGGAGTGGATTCTCAATTCACCAGGCCTCAAGCCCGGCAGCCTGATGCCGGCTTACCGCAACGTGCAGACCGGCAAATCGCTGCTCAGCGAACAGGATCTCGACGATCTCGAGGCATACCTGCTCACGCTCAAGTTGCCCCCCGCCGCCGAATACTGGAACAAAGTCCCCTCTCGATGAAAGAGAAGGAAGGAAACTGAATGGCCGTACACGTACCCTCCCACTCTGACGCGCGCCCGGGCTTCACGGCGGTGCTGTGGGACTATATAACCACCACCGACCACAAGAAAATCGGCATTCTTTACCTTGTCACGTCAATGTTCGGCTTTGCGATCGCCGGCCTCCTGGCCGTCATGATGCGTACGCAGCTGGCGGTACCGAACAACAATCTCCTGATCGGACAGGCCTACAACGAAGTGCTGACCGCCCACGGCGCAATCATGGTGTTCTTCTTCCTGATTCCGGCGGGTCTGTTCGGCTTCGGGAACTACTTCCTGCCATTGATGCTGGGCGTCCGGGACGTGGCGTTGCCACGGCTGAATAACTTCGCGGTATGGCTTTTCATCTTCTCGCTGATTTTGCTCGGGACCTCGGCCGTCAACGGTGGCTCGCCCGGCGTCGGCTGGACCTTCTATTACCCGCTCTCGGTCGATCCGCGTAACTCGATTGGTACCAGCACCCTGATGGTGGCGCTGACCCTCAACGGCATCGCGTCCCTGTTGGGCAGCGCGAACTTCGCAGCGACCATTCTCAATCTTCGGGCACCCGGGATGAGCCTGTGGAAAATGCCGATCTTCGCCTGGGGCATTTTCTCCACTTCAGTTCTGCAGCTGATTTCGCTGGGTGGCCTGACCGCCGCGGCGCTCGTCACGTACCTGGAACTGAAAATCGGCCTGAGCATGTTCAATCCGCAGATTGGCGGCGTGCCGACTCTCATGACGCAGTTCTTCTGGTTCTACTCGCACCCGGCGGTTTACGTCATGCTGCTGCCCTACCTGGCGATTGCCGCAGAGATCGCCAGCACCATGGCCCGCAAGCCACTGTTCGGCTACCGCGTGATGGTGTACTCGCTGCTGGGCATTACGCTTGCTTCGCTGCTGGTGTGGGTACACCACATCTTTGCCTTCGGCCTGCCTGACACCTGGCAGTTTGCCTTCGCGCTCTTCACCCTGATTGTTGCCATTCCCACCGGCGTCAAGATTTTCAACATCATCGGTACCCTGTGGGGCGGACGGCTCATCATGCGCACGCCTACCTACTGGGTGGTGGGCTTCGTGTTCAACTTCCTGATCGGCGGCATCACCGGCGTGTCTCTCGGCATGATTCCCTTCGATTACCAGGTGACCCAGAGCTATTACGTGGTGGCACACTTTCACAACGTGATGATGTTCGGCACGGCATTCCTGGTGTTCGGCGGCCTGTACTACTGGTGGCCGAAGATGACCGGGCGTTTTCTGGACGAGAAGCTCGGAATGTGGAATTTCTGGCTGTTTATGGTGGGCTCCTGGCTGACCTTTCTGCCGCAGTACTTGTTGGGCCTGTTGGGTATGCCACGTCGTTACTACACTTACCCTGAAGGCAATGTGTTGTGGAGCGAACTCAATCTCGCTTCGAGTATCGGCGCCTTCTTGCTGCTGGCAGGCAGCATCGTAATGGTCTGGAATTTCATTCAGAGCTTTCGCAAACCCGCGACGCTCGGTCCGAACCCGTGGGGCGGCTACACGCTGGAGTGGACGGCCTCCAGCCCGCCTGCCCACTACAACTTCGCGCACGATTTCCCCAAAACCTTCCCGACCGAGCGTCCCCTGTACGATTGGGAAAAGCAAGGCATGAAGCTGAAGCCCGTTGATCCGGCCAGCATTCATCTGCCACAAAGTACTCCCTGGCCGTTCATGTCGGCCCTCGGCCTGATCATCATGGGTTACGGCTTGAGCTATGGCTGGTTCAACAGTGGGTTCCGCACCGCGTATGACGCGGTCAATACGATCACCATCTACGGCGGTCTGGCCTTCTTCCTCTATGCGCTGTTCAAATGGGCAGGCACGTTCGAGTACGCGGTGCCAGTTCATCACCACCACCTGACGAAGTACGGCAACGGGTGGCTGACCATGGCCTGGTTCATCGTCTCCGAAGTCGGTCTGTTCGCCGTGCTGATTGCCGGATACGTATACCTGCGCGTCACCGGTCTGGCCGTCCCACCGGTCGAGCGCCCCGAGATCTGGCTGGCCGCGCTGAACACCCTGATCCTGGTGGCGTCCTCTGGGGTAATTCATCAGGCCGAAACCGATTTGCGCAAAGGCAAAGCCACCCGCTTCCGTCTGGGCCTGTTCATTACCCTGATGCTCGGCGTGATCTTCACGCTCTTCCAGATCTTCGAGTTTGTGGTCTTCGGAACGGAGAGTGACTGGCGCCAGAATTTGTGGCAATCGTGCTTCTTCATCATCGTCGGTTTGCACGGTCTGCACATCCTGATCGGCGCGACGGGCGTGGCGCTGCCGTACTACCAGGCGCTCACCGGCAAGCTCGACAAGCACAACCACGGGTCCATCGAACCGGCCGCGATGTACTGGCACCTCGTGGACGTCGTGTGGATCTTCATCCTCGCGATCTTCTACATCTGGTAGCGCCCTCGGCGTAACCTGCGACCATTCACCAGCGTGCCCGGGCATCCACCCGGGCACGCTTCTTGGGAATGTGCCACCTGGTTGCACCAACGCGCGAACCGAGGGGTTCGGCTGAAGCGGAGTTACGGAGCTGGTGCGACAGAGCTGGTAAGGTCTGCTCATGCCTTCTTCCACTCCCCTGTTTCAGGTCGACGCCTTTACTGACGTGGCGTTTCAAGGGAACCCGGCGGCAGTCTGTCTGCTGGATTCACCGCGATCCGACGCCTGGCTGCAACAGGTGGCCCGGGAAATGAACCTCTCGGAGACCGCGTTCGTGTGGACCCAGGCCGAGAGTTCGCAGCTGCGGTGGTTCACCCCAAAAGTCGAAGTCGATCTGTGCGGGCATGCCACCCTGGCTTCCGCGCACGTGCTGTGGGAATGTGGTCTGCTGCCTGAGCGTGCTCCGGCCATCTTCGAAACCCGCAGTGGCACGCTGACCGCGCGGCGCAGCCCGGCGGGCATCGAACTGGATTTTCCGGTGGAGAGCGTGCAGGAGACGATCGCTCCACATGGCCTGCTGGAAGTGCTGGGCTTGTGGAAAGCCAATTTCATCGGCCGAACGAAAACACGTTTTCTCGTGGAGGCGCGCACGGAACGTGAAGTGCAGGAACTCACCCCTGATCTGGTGGCGCTGGCGGTCCTGGCGCCGGGGCGCGTGGTCGTCACTGCCAAAAGTGAACACGAGAACGCCGATTTCGTCTCGCGGTATTTTGCTCCCGGCGTAGGTATTCCCGAAGATCCGGTGACCGGCTCGACGCATTGTGCTTTAGGTCCGTACTGGGCTGCCCGGCTGGGCGGCCACCGTTTCAGGGCGCGCCAATTGTCGGAACGTGGCGGGCAGATGACCGTGGAAGTTCTGGGTGACCGCGTCAATCTGACCGGGCAGGCCGTGACGGTGCTACGCGGCGAATTGCTGACACACTGAGGTTTTCCAGGTGTCATTGCGAAGCCGTCTGGTTGGAAGGGCAGTGCATGGGGACACTTCGCCCTGAGCATGCCGCTAGGCTCGCGGCATGCTGCGCCTGCTGACCACCTTGCTGCTGACCGTCGCGCTCGCGCTGGGCGGTGTCCTGGCCTACCGGACCTATCTGGCGCCGTTGGGTGGCACCGAGGTGGACACCCGCCCCCTGGTGCCCGACGAAGGGTTGGTCGATGACCAGGGCAGGCCGAGCCGCCTGTCAAACCTCACCGCCCAGACCCGCCTGGTGTTTTTCGGCTTCACCCGCTGCCCGGACGTCTGCCCGGCCACCCTGGGCGTGCTGGCCCGCGCCTACGAGCAGTTGTCTGAGCCGGAGCGCTCGAACCTGAAGGTCGTGCTGTTGACCGTGGACCCCGAGCACGACACACCCAGGCAGCTGCGTGATTACCTTGACCGCTTTCATGCTGACTTCGTCGGGTTCTCCGGCAAACCTGCGGCGCTGCAGGCCATGCAGAAGGGATTTTACGTCTATGCCGCCCAGGCAGGCGAGGGAAGCTTCAGCCACGGTGATACCGTGGCCGTGATCGACCGCGCCGGGCGAATGCGCCGGGTCTATACCCAGCAGGACCTGGCCGAGGGCCTCATCACCCGCGATCTCGAAGCGCTGGCACGCGGACGGTACTGAGCTTCACGGGGCAGGGCAGCTGCCCTGCCCGCAGCACCAAGCCCACCCCGGCCCACCGATATCAGGTCCGATTCCACTAAAGCCGAGAAACTCGCACAAATTTCGGATATAGCGTAATATGACCTCATGGAAGCTGATCTCACGCTACGTCCCCGCAGCCTTTCGGATTACGTGGGGCAAAGCCGACTGAAAGAAAAGCTCGCGGTGTACCTCAAGGCGGCCAAAGGACGCGGCGAAGCCCTCGATCACACGCTGCTCTTCGGGCCCCCCGGACTGGGCAAGACCACCCTGTCGCACATCATTGCGTATGAAATGGGAGTCAATATCCGCGTCACGAGTGGCCCTGCCATCGAAAAGCCCGGTGACCTCGCGGCCATCCTCACAAACAGTCTCGAAGAGGGTGACGTGCTGTTCATCGACGAGATCCACCGCCTGGGACGCGTCGCCGAAGAGCACCTGTATCCGGCGATGGAAGATTTCAAGCTCGATATCGTGCTGGGTCAGGGCCCGGCAGCCCGCACCATCGAGTTGCCCATTCCGCGTTTCACGCTGGTCGGCGCCACCACCCGTCCCGGTCTGATCACCGCACCGATGCGTTCGCGCTTTGGAATCATCGAGCACCTGGAGTACTACACGCCCGAGGAACTCGCCACCGGCCTGCTGCGTGACGCGCGCCTGAGCGGCTACGGACTCGACGAGGAAGCAGCCATCGAGATCGGCGCGCGTTCGCGGGGCACCATGCGGATCGCCAAGCGCTGGCTGCGCCGGGTACGTGATTACGCCGAAGTGGCCGGTGAGAAGAACATCAGCCTGGCGCGGGCACAGGACGCCCTCGACAAGCTCGGCCTCGACTCGGCGGGCCTGGACGAGCGCGACATCAAGATGCTCGAAGCGATGGTCCACCGCTTCTCGGGTGGGCCGGTCGGCGTGGATACGCTGGCCACCGCGCTCAGCGAGGACGCCAACACCATCGAGGACGTGTACGAGCCGTACCTGATCCAGCTGGGCTTCATCAAGCGTACGCCGCGCGGCCGGGTGGTGACCGCCCACGCCTACGATCACCTGGGGTTGCCCTACACCGGATACGAGGACGAAGGCCGCTTTCTGAGCAACTGAGTCAAACCCTTTTCTGCACGGGTGCGCGTTGAGCGCACCCGGCTTTTTACGGCCAGGTTACGGCCAGGCGCGCGTCGGGAAGACGCGCCGCAGGATTTCCCGCGCCCAGCGCACTTGTGAATTTTGTGCACCAGCACGACAAAATCGGCTCTTTACCCTAAGGATTCCGGGATGTACACTGAGGACCTTACCCGCCACACTGAGGGTGGGCGCTCTCAACCTCACTTCACCAGGCCGACAGGGCGGGCTGGCATCGACGTCACATGAGGAGCAGCGTGATGGTCCACGGTGGTGGCCTCACCGGGGGCGAGCACGGCAAGGCGGGGTGAGCGAAGGCAGGGGCGCATGGGCAGCAAAGAGGAAATCCGTGCAAAGTTGAGCATCGCCGATCTGGTCGGTGATTACGTTCAGCTCACCCCGGTCGGGCAAGGTCGTTTCAAGGGCCTGTGCCCTTTTCACAAGGAAAAAACCCCGTCGTTTCAGGTCGACGCCACCCAGGGGTACTTTTACTGCTTCGGCTGCAAGGCCGGCGGAGACGCCTTCTCGTTTCTGATGCGCGTGGAAAACCTGCAGTTCGGCGACGCCATGAAAAAGCTCGCCGCCCGTGCCGGTATCACCCTCGAAGCGACGTACGGAGAGCGAGCCTCGCGCGATCTGTACGATGTGAACGCCTTTGCGCTGGAGTATTTCCGTGAGCACCTGCCGGGAGTTGGGACTGACTACTTTCAGCGGCGCGGTCTGACCGAGCAAACCATCGAGCACTTCGAGTTGGGCTACGCGCCCGGCGAGTGGGACGGCCTGCTCAAACGCGCCAAAGCGCGAGGGATCAGCGAGCGACAGCTTCTGGACGCCGGGCTGCTGTCCGAAAACGCCGAAACGGGCCGCCTGTACGACCGCTTCCGTGGACGGGTGATGTTTCCGATCCGCGATCACCTGGGACGATTGGTGGGCTTTGGCGGACGGGTGCTGGGCGACGAGAAACCCAAGTACCTCAACACTCCCGAAACCGAAGTGTTCAAAAAAGGTGAGCTGCTCTACGGTTACGACAAGGCGCGCGCGCTGGCCCAGAAAAGTGGGGAGCTGGTGGTGGTCGAAGGATACATGGACGTGATCGCCATGCATCAGCACGGGTTCGGCACCGCTGTGGCGACCCTGGGAACCGCGCTCACTGCCGAGCACGCCACGCTGCTGCAGCGCCAGGAAGTACGCTCGCTGGCGCTGCTGTTCGACCGCGACGCCGCCGGGCAGCGCGCCACCCTGGCCGGACTCGATCAGGTGATCGGCTCGCGCTTCGCGGTGAGGGCACTGACAGTTCCAGACGGAAAGGACCCGGCTGATACCCTGCTGGCCGGCGGCACCGAAATTCTGCGGGGCGCCCTGGCGGGTGGCATGGACGAGGTCGAGTACCGGGTGGCGAGCGCGCTCGCGCAGCACGACCTCAGCACGACAGCCGGCAAGCGCGGCATTCTGCAAACCCTTTTGCCGCGCATGCAATCACAAGACCCCCTCGACGAGGTGGCCGAGCGCATGCGCGCGCGGGTCTGTGAGGTGCTGGGCATCAAACCGGAGGCGCTGTTGGAGTGGATTGCCAGCAAAGCCAAGCGCAAGACCCTCAGCGACGTGCAGATCAGCGGCATGCAACAGCAGCCCGACGAGCAGGAAGGCGAACTGCGCCTGCTGCGCGAAATCCTGCAAAATCCCCAGCTGCTCGACAAGCTCGACGGCTTACGCGCCTGGCGCAACGAAACGGTCAGAAAAGTCATGCTGGCCGCGCGCGGCACCAGCAGTGCCGAGGAAATCATCGCCAGCTTCGACGGTCAGCCCGAGCAGCAGGTGCTGATCCGGCTGCTCTTCGAAGCGCGCACTCCCGGCCTGATCGGCCGCGAGAACGCCCGGGTCTTCGAGGAAAAGGTCGCCGAGTCTGCCCTGCGCGCGGGACGCGAAATCGAGAGCAAACTGACCATTGATGAGATGCGCGAGGAGCTGGCCATGCTGAAAAAACAGGTGATGGCGGCCGCTCCTACCGAGCAGATGAATCTGCTCCGACAGATTCAGGAGCTGCAACGCGCTGTCGAAGCCGAGAAGCGCTCGCGCAAGCTGCAGGCCTGAGGGCGGCTTCTCAGGCCTGCGCGCCACCGCTCGCGAGGCTGTGCGGGTCGACACCGAGCAGCTCCCAGGCTTTATCCCAGCGTTCTTCGGCTGGAATCTGCAGCGCCAGTTCGGGTCCGGCCTCCAGAAACACCCAGCTGCCCGCCCGGGTCTCCAGCTCCAGCTGTCCGGCGCTCCAGCCCGCGTAGCCCAGCAGCAACATGAACTCTCCGCCTTGCTCCAGCACCTCCTGCAAGACCTCCAGGCCCGAGGTGACGTGCAGGGTCGCGGCCAGACGCAATTCGCCGGGCTTACCGGTCGGTGTCTCATACAGGCACCAGCCGACCTGCGGCTCGACCGGGCCACCCAAAAAGGCGTGGTCGGTGCGTCCCTCGGCAATGGCGAGGAGTTCTCCGATCGGCATCTCGGTCTGCAAGTTGACAATCAGCCCCATGGCTCCGTTGGCAGAGTGTTCGAGCAGCAGTACCACGGCGCGTTCGAACATGGTGCCCACCATGTGAGGGCTGGCAACGAGGTAGGTGAGGGGCGCGGTCACGGCCTACTCCTGGTATGGCTGGCGGCAAATGCCTTGTGCATGGACCTCCCGGTATCCGCAGTCGAAGTGTGCGGTGAAGCGTGCATTCAGAATGACAGAAAGACAAAGAACGTGCACTTGAGCGCTCCGCGCGGCTTGAGCGGCTGAAAAGACAGGACCCCGAGCGTGCTCGGGGTCCTGAAACTCAGGCGCTGGCGCCGGCGTCGTTCTTGCGGCGGGCAGGCTTGCGCTTGGCGGTCGAACCACGCCGTTCCAGCGCCTGCAGACCACCCACCAGGGCCACGTCGAGCACCTCGTCGAGCGTCTCACAGGGATGGAAGGTCATGCTGGTCCGCAGGTGCGCCGGGATGTCGCGCAGATCACCCTCGTTTGCCTTGGGCAGAATGATGTGCCGGATGCCCGCACGTCGTGCGCCCAGCACCTTCTCCTTCAGGCCGCCGATGGGCAGCACTCGCCCGGTCAACGTGATTTCGCCGGTCATGGCGACGTCACGGCGCGCCGGGATACCCGTCAGGGCCGATACGAGACTCACGCTCATGGTCGTTCCGGCGCTGGGACCTTCTTTGGGAATGCCCCCAGCCGGCACGTGAATGTGAATCTCGGAATCGTCGAGCCGTTCACGCGGAATGTGAAAACGCTCGGAGTTGGTCTTGGCGTAGGTCAGCGCGGCACGCGCGGATTCGCGCATCACGTCGCCCAGCTGCCCGGTCAGCACCAGGCCCTTGCCGGGCATCACCGAGGTCTCGATAAAGAGGATGTCACCGCCCACCGGGGTATAAAACATACCGGTGGATACGCCCACCATGTCCTCGCGCGCTTCGTGCTCGGGGGTGTAGCGCGCGTTACCGAGGTACTTCTCGAGTTCCTTGTCGGTCACCTTGGCGCGCTTGAGCTCGCCCGTGGCGATGCGGCGTGCAACCTTGCGGGCGACAGTGCCAATCTCGCGCTCCAGGTTGCGTACGCCCGCTTCGCGCGTGTAGTGGCTGATGAGCTTTTCGAGCGCCGCGTCGGTGATGGCGATCTGGTTGCCCTTCAGGCCGTTCTGGGTGAGCTGGCGCGGCAGCAGGTAACGCTTGGCGATTTCCAGTTTCTCCTGCTCGATGTAGCTGGAGAAATCGATGACTTCCATGCGGTCCATCAACGCGGGCGGAATCTGCTCGGGATAGTTGGCGGTGGCGATGAACATCACTTCGCTGAGGTCAAAGGGAACACCCAGGTAGTGGTCGGTGAAGTGCTGGTTCTGTGCCGGGTCGAGAACTTCCAGCAGCGCCGCACTGGGGTCACCCTGGTAGCTGGAGCCGAGCTTGTCGATCTCGTCGAGCAGCACCACCGGGTTCTTGGTGCCCGCCGTGCGCATGCCCTGCACGATGCGCCCGGGCATGGCGCCGATGTAGGTGCGCCGGTGACCACGGATGTCGCTCTCGTCTCGCGCGCCGCCCAGGGCGATGCGAACGTACTTGCGTCCGAGTGACTTGGCGATTGACTGCGCGATGCTGGTCTTACCGACGCCAGGAGGACCGGTGAACACCAGAATCGGTCCCTTGTTGACCTCGGCCGCGTCGATCTCGCCCCGCTCGGCGCGCTCCTTGCGAAGGCGGCGCACCGCCAGGAACTCCAGCACACGGTCCTTGACCTTCTCCAGACCGTAGTGGTCCTCGTCGAGAATTTTGACTGCCTCGACGATGTCGAGACTGTCATCACTGCGGCTGCTCCAGGGCAGCTCGGTGATCCAGGTGAGGTAAGTGCGGATGACGCCCGCTTCGGCAGCGTCAGGGTGCATGCGCGCGAGGCGGTTGACTTCCCGGTCCACTTCCTTGCGTACGTCAGCGTTCAGGCCGAGCTTTTCAATCTTGGCACGGAACTCCTCGGCCTCGTCGCCTTCCTCGCCTTCGTTGCCGGAAAGCTCTTTCTGGATGGCCTTCATCTGCTCGCGCAGATAGTATTCGCGCTGATTGCGGTCGATTTCTTCCTTGACCTGCTGGCGGATGCGCTGCTGTACGCTCTGCACTTCGGCTTCGGCGTCCAGCAGGGTCAGCACCTTGCGCAGGCGCTCGGTGAGGGACACGGCTTCGAGAACACTTTGCTTGTCCTCGAGCTTGAAGTCCATGTTGAAAGCAATGTGGTCGGCGATCTGGCCGGGGTCCTCGAGGTTCTGAATGTGCTGAACCGTCTCGGGAGCCATAAACTTGCCGCCCTGAATGAGCGCTTCGAATTTCGTCTCGAGTTCCCGTGACAGCGCTTCGAGTTCGACGCTCTCGCCATTCTCGACTTCGATGGCCTGTGCGTCGGCGCGCAGAAACTCGCCCTTGCTGTAATGGGAGGCGCGCACGCGCGACAGGGCCGAAACCAGCATCTGCAGGGTTCCGTCCGGATTCTTGCGCACCCGCAGAATCGAGCAGGCAGTGCCGATCTCATACAGATCGTCGACATCAGGATCGTCGAGGTCCTTGTCACGCTGCGAGACGATCATGATGACCTTGTTTTCGTTCATCGCCGCGTCGATGGCGGCAATGGACAGCGCGCGGCCCGCATCGATGTGCTGGACCATGGTGGGATAAATAACGCTGCCGCGCACCGGGCAGACCGGCATGTTGCGGGGCAACGGGGTGTGGCTCTGGATCCCTTCACTTGGCGTGTTGGCTGCGGGCATGTATCGCTCCTTTGAGGCGGGTTGGGGACGAGGCTCTTGCCCAAGAAAGTTGAGTGCAAGTCTATCAAGTTTCTAGAGGTGAAGCAAGTGCGGAAGCACCACCCACAGAACGAAAACGCCTCTGATCACCAGTTCTATTCGAGCACTCCTTTCTGGTAGCTACCTTATTCCTTACTCCTATTGACCTTACTCTTCCCTTACAGGTCTCTTAGGAGAACGCATGGAGAAGGTGGCGTGCGGGCGCGCACTTCCCAACGGATGCGGGGGCGAGGCCGCTAGACTCAGGCCATGGACTCTCCCACCCCGCGTACGCTGGCCCCTCGCTCCTCGGCGAGAATGCTGGAGCTGGTGTTTCCCAAGGACACCAACTACCTCGGAACGGCCTTTGGCGGCTTCGTGCTGAGCCTGATGGACAAGGCAGCGTCGGTGGCTGCCGTGCGCCATTCCCGCCGCGCAGTGGTCACTGCCCGCATGGATGGCGTCGATTTTCACGTGCCCATTCGCGCCGGGGACGCCGTGGCGCTCGAAGCCGAGGTCACCCGGGTGGGCCGGACCAGCATGACCGTGCGCGTCGACGTCTACCGCGAACAGCTGGCCAGCGGCGAGCAACAGCTGGCCACCAGCGGCACCTTCGTGTTCGTGGCGGTGGACGATCAGGGCCGCCCGGTAGCGGTGCCGCCCCTGAGCGCTGCGTCCTCACCGGACTGACCCTCCGGCTTCGCGTGTTCTCGCGGGTACCGGAGGGGTAGCATGGGCCCACGACGCCCATGCCCCAAGACTTCAAAAACCGACCGTCCGCGCTGTACTTCGATTCACACATGCACACTCCACTGTGCCAGCACGCCACCGGCACCCCGCTGGAAATGGCGCGGGCCGCGCTCGACGCCGGCCTGGCCGGAATCACCTTCACGGACCACATGCCCATGCCGGCCTGGTACGACGCGCCCTGGCGCATGCGCCGCGATCAGCTCGACCACTATGTCAGCTCGGTCCGCGAAGCCCAGAGCGCGTTTGCCAGCCGGCTGGAGGTGCGTCTGGGGCTCGAGGCCGACTTTCATCCCGGCACCGAGCACTGGATCGAGGAAGTCCTGAGCGCCCACGAGTGGGATTACGTCATCGGCAGCGTGCACTACATCGGCGCCTGGGGATTTGACAATCCCGAATTTCAGGACGAGTACGAACGCCGTGACCCGGGCGCGCTGTACCGCAGCTACTACGCGCTCATCGAAGGCGCCGCACGCAGCGGCCTCTTCGACGCCATCGGTCACCTCGATCTGCCCAAGAAATTCGGTCTGCGCGCTCCTGAGGACGGGCCCGCCCTGGCAGCGCTGGATGTGATTGCCGCGCGGGGCCTGGCGCTCGATTTCAACACGGCCGGGTGGCGCAAGGTAGTCGGGGAAGCCTATCCTTCACCCGAACTGACCTATCAGGCGGTCGCGCGCGGCATTCCCTTCGTGCTGGGCAGCGACGCGCACTCCCCGGAAGAAGTCGGCTACCGCCTGGGCGACGCCCGGCAGCTCCTGTTGGAAGAAGGCGCGCGGGTCGTCACCTTCAAGGCGCGCATTCTGCAGGAAGAGGACAGTGAGGCGCAGCGTGGATAAAAAGCAGGTGGTGAGCGTACTCAAGGGCACCGCCGACGTGCTGGAGCTGCTGGGCGAAGACCCCTTTCGGGTCAAGGCCTTCGCGGCGGCGGCGCGTTCGTTCGAGGCCCTGGAAGAACCCTTCGAGGACGTCGTGGAACGCGGTTTCCGGGGTGTGCGTGGTATTGGTGCCACCCTGGGTGCCGAGCTGCGCGAATACGCCGTGTCCGGGCAACTTCCCAGTTTCGAAGCGGCCGCCGCGCTCGTGCCGCCGGGGGTCCTGAGTCTTTTTCGGGTGCGTGGACTGGGACCGAAAAAGATTCAGGCCCTGTGGCGCAGTGGCGTCAGCTCCCTCGAGGAGTTGCGTGAAGCCTGTCTTGACGGACGCGTCGCGGCCCTCAAGGGCTTTGGCGCCAAAAGCCAGACGGCCATCCTGGAAAACGTCGAGTTCGCCTTGCGTGCGCAGGGCCGCCAGCACCTTTCGACTGCCTGCACGGTGGCCGAGCAGCTCTGCCGCTCGCTCTCGGGCTTTTCGCCGTGCGTGGCGGGCAGCCTCCGGCGCGGTCTGGAAAGCGCGGGCGACGTGGACCTCACGGTGACCGGAGAGCGTGACGCGGTGCGTTCAGCCCTCGATGGACTGGTCAGCGACCTGAGGCACGCTCCGCACCCGGCCTGGCAGGGCGAGGTGAACGGCGTTCCCGTCGAGGTCGGCTACGCCAGCGCCGAGACGCGAGGCGCCCTCGATTTGATGTGTACGGGCGGCGCACTGCGCACAGAGGTGCTGCGACACGCCGAGCAGCGTGGTTTCACCCTGGACAGCCACGGCCTGCGGCGTGAGGGAAGGCTCATTCCGACGCCCGATGAGGCGGATGTTTTCGCGGCGCTCGAAGTGCCCTTCGTGCCTCCCGAGTACCGTGAGGAGGAACACCAGCGGTATGGCATCGATCAGCTGCCCCCTGCAGAAGAACTGCTGCGCAGCGAAGACATCCTGGGGCTGCTGCACACCCACTCGACCTGGTCCGACGGCACTGCCAGCCTCCGCGAAATGGCCGAGGAAGCCCGGCGGGTGACGCAGGGCCAGGGTTATCTGGGTACGGGCGACCATTCAGTGAGCGCACACTACGCGGGCGGCCTCAGCATCGAACGGCTGCGCGAGCAGGTGCGGGAAGTGCGAGAACTGCAGCGTGCGGGCCTACCGATCCTGGCCGGAGCGGAGGTAGATATCCTCGAAGACGGCTCGCTCGACTATCCCGACGAAGTCCTCGCCGATCTCGATTACGTGGTCGCCAGCGTTCACAGCTACTTCCAGCTCGACGCGGCGCGCCAGACAGAG
This sequence comes from Deinococcus peraridilitoris DSM 19664, assembly GCF_000317835.1. Classification (NCBI taxonomy): domain Bacteria; kingdom Thermotogati; phylum Deinococcota; class Deinococci; order Deinococcales; family Deinococcaceae; genus Deinococcus; species Deinococcus peraridilitoris. The sequence continues at coordinate 573,700 of NC_019793.1, forward strand.
CGGCTCGTGCGGGCGGTGTCGCATCCGCTGGTAACCATCCTGGGCCACCCGACCGGACGCCTGCTGCTGCGCCGCCCTCCGTACGAACTCGATCTGGACGCCGTGCTGCAGGCGGCCAGCGAGCGGGGTACGGTGGTGGAGATCAACGCCAACCCTTACCGTCTCGACCTCGACTGGCGCGAGGTGCTGCGCTGGCGGGGACGCTTGCAGTTTGCCATCAACACTGACGCGCACGTGCTGTCCGGGCTGCGTGACTCGCGTTACGGCGTGATGGTGGCGCGCAAGGCCGGGCTGAGACGACAGGATGTCGTGAATCACCTGAGCCTGGACGCCTTTCAGGCCTTTGTAAAGCAGCAGCGCCTTACGCGCGCCATCTAAAATCTCACATTGTACGATTCACCGGATATTCAGCGTGCGCCCACGCGTGCTAGACTCTCGGAAATTCCAAATTGTCTGTTGCTCAGGAGGACTGTCATGAACCGTAGAAAGTTCCTAAAGGGCGCTGGGGCCGCTGTTGCCGTCAGCACCGTGTTTTCGCCGTACAGCTTCGCTCAGAACCGCAACGTCCGCTGGCGTCTGGCCAGCTCCTTTCCCAAGTCGCTCGACACCATCTTCGGTGGCGCGGACGTCATCGCGGACCGCGTCAACAAGATGTCGGGCGGCGCCTTTCAGATCCGCATCTTCGAAGCGGGTGAACTCGTGCCCGGAACCCAGGTGCTCGACGCCGTGCAGGCGGGCACTGTGGAGTGCGGACACTCTGCCGGTTACTACTACGTCGGCAAGGAAGCAACCCTCGGTTTTGCCACGGCGGTGCCGTTTGGACTGACCGCCGATCAGCAGAACGCCTGGATGTACCACGGAGGCGGCCTGGACCTGCTGCGCGGTGTGTACGACAAATTCGGCATCGTGCAGTTCCCGGCGGGCAACACCGGCACCCAGATGGGCGGCTGGTTCAAGAGGGAAGTCAAGACGGCTGCCGATCTCAAGGGCCTCAAGATGCGCATTCCCGGCATCGGTGGTCAGCTGATGGCCCGACTGGGCGTCAACGTCCAGCTGCTCCCCGGTGGTGAGGTCTACCTGGCCCTTGACCGCGGCGCCATCGACGCGGCCGAGTGGGTCGGTCCATACGACGACGAGAAACTCGGTCTGCACAAGGCAGCCAAGTTCTACTACTACCCCGGCTTCTGGGAGCCCAGCGCGACGCTCGATCTGATGGTCAACAAGCGCGAGTACGAGCGTCTGCCCGCCGAGTTCCGCGAAATGCTGGCGACAGCCGCAGCCGAGGCGAACATGTCGATGCTCGCCGAGTACAACGCCAAGAACCAGGCCGCGCTGCAGCGCCTGGTCAAGGGTGGCACGCAACTGCGCCGCTTCTCCAACGATATCATGAACGCCGGGCGCAAGGAGATGGACGCGCTGCACGCCGAGAATGCCGCCAAGAACGCCGATTACCGGCGCGTGTACGCGGCTTTCCAGTCCTTCGGCAAAAATGTCCGGGCGTGGCATAACACCGCGCAGCAGACGTATAACAACTACGCCAACACCAAGTAAGCCTGGCGTGGTGCAAAAGGAGGCGGGGGCCATGGCCCCCGCCTCCTTTTGCCTGGAACTTACGGACCTGCCGCGCGCAGCGAAGTCAGCACCGGGAAGAAAATGACCAGCAGCAACACCAGCAGCTGAATACCGATGAAGGGCAACACTCCCCGGTAGATGTCAGCGGTCCGCACAGCAGGCGGCGCGACACCTTTGAGATAGAAGAGCGAAAACCCGAAAGGTGGCGTCAGGAACGAAGTCTGCAGGTTCACGCCCAGGATGATGCCGAACCAGACTGGATCGATGCCCAGCTCGCGGGCCACCGGGGCGAGCAGCGGCAGAATGATAAAGGCGATCTCGAAAAAGTCGAGGAAACAGCCCAGGATGAACACCGAAACCATCGCCACGATCAGAAAGCCCGTGGTGCCGCCGGGCAGGTTGGCCAGCAATTCCTGCATGAAGATGTCGCCGTCCAGCGCGCGGAAGACCAGGGCGAAGGCCGTCGAGCCGATCAGGATAAAGATCACGAAGGTCGTCAGACGGGCCGTACCGTCCAGTACCGAATACAGGTTGCGCCAGCCGAGGCGGCGGTTCATGGCGGCCAGGATCAGCGCCCCGATGGCGCCCACCGCGCCGGCCTCGGTGGCCGAGGCCACACCGAAGAAAATCGAGCCCAGCACCAGCAGAATCAGAATGAGCGGGGGGAACATCGCCCGCACGACCTGCATGGCCAGCTGCGCGCGTGGAATGTTGACTTCCTCGGGGGGCAGGGCAGGCGCCGCCTGCCAGCGGGTTCCGGCCACGATCAGGGTATACACGATGTACAGTGCCGAGAGCATCAGTCCCGGCACGATGGACCCGAGAAACAGGTCACCCACCGACACGCCCAGCACGCTGCCCACCACCACCAGCACCACCGAAGGCGGAATGACCTGTCCCAGGGTGCCGGAAGCGGCAATGACACCACTCGCGAGCCCCTTGTCATACCCGTAGCGCAGCATGATTGGCAACGAGATCAGGCCCATGGTGACGACCGTGGCCGCCACGACGCCGGTGGTGGCGGCCAGCAGCGTGCCCACCAGAATCACCGCGACGGCCAGGCCTCCGCGCAGACGCCCAAAGAGCAGACCTGCCGTACGCAGCAGCTCCTCGGCGATCCCTGACTTCCCGAGCATATTGCCCATGAACACGAAGTACGGAATGGCCAGCAGCGTGAAGTTGCTCATGGTGCCGAAGATGCGGTCGGGAAGTGCGCGCACCAGTCCAATGCTGAACTGATCAGTTGCCAGCCCGAGCAGGCCGAACAGAATGGCCGTACCGGCCAGCGCAAAGGCCACCGGATAGCCGCTGAAAATCAGGACGAGCGCCCCGAAAAACATGATGGAGCCCAGAATTCCATCCATCAAACAATCCCTCCGCGCTGTGATGTGCGCGACCGACAACCCAGAGGCAAGCGCCGCGACATATTCCCAGGGCGTCTCATGGGCCTTCCACCACTTCAGCCTTGATCAGCTCAAGCTGGTCCTTGCGCTCTTCGTGCAGACGTCCCATCAGAATCGCCGCAGACTTGATCAGTTCCGAAACGGCCTGCAGCAGCAGGAGCGCGAAACCCAGGACGATCGCGAACTTGATGGGATAGCGGGGCAGTCCGCCCGGATCAGGCGAGCCTTCCCGGATCAGCCACGAAGTGTAAAAGAACTGCCAGTTCACGTAAAGCATGATGATGCAAAAGGGAATCAGAAAGAGCAGTGTTCCCACCAAGTTCGTGATGGCCCGGCCCCGAGGTGTCATGCGGGCATAGAACACATCGACGCGGACATGTTCGTTGTGACGCAGGACATAGGCGCCACCAAGCAGGAACACGAGTGAGAACAGGTACCACTGCCATTCGAGAAACGAGTTCGAGGTCAGGTTTTGCCCGACCGCGCGTCCGATAAAGCGCCCGATAACGTTCCAGACACCGACCAGAATCATGACCATGGTGATGACGGCGATGACGGCTCCAAACCAGCCGGAAACCCGGTCAATGGCGCGGGAGATACTGAGTAGAAATGACAACACGACCCCCTTCAGGTTGACCTGGCATCGGCAACCAAGATGAATAAAAACTTAAAAATCAGTATACGGGTTGGGGCTCCGAAAAAGCGCGCCCAAAGCAGGCGCGCGATATTCATGAAGTGCGTCGGGGCACGCAGATTGACCTCAGCTCAGACCGACACTTCCTGAGGAGCGCGGCGCAGCAGTGGCTCGATGGCAGCATTGAACGCCTCGAAGCCCGCGAAGTTGAGCTGCTGCTCGTTGTCGCTGAGCGCGGTGGCCGGGTTGGGATGCACCTCGACGTGAATGCCGTCGGCACCCACGGCCAGCGCGGCGCGCGCCAGCGGAATCAGCAAATCGCGCCGTCCTGCAGCGTGCGTCACGTCTACGATCACGGGCAGGTGTGTTTCCTGCTTGGCCAGCGCCACCGCCGAGAGGTCGAGGGTATTGCGGGTCCACTTTTCGTAAGTACGGATACCGCGTTCGCACAGAATCACGTGGCTGTTGCCTTCCGAGAGCACATACTCGGCGGCGTACAGCCACTCTTCGATGGTGGCCGACAGACCACGCTTGATCAACACCGGTTTGCGGGTACGGCCCACTTCACGCAGCAGGGCGAAGTTGTGCATGTTCCGCGCCCCCACCTGCAGAATGTCGGCATGCTCGGCGACGATCTCGACGTCGCGGGTATCCATCACCTCGGTGATGAACTGCATGCCGTAGGATTTGGCGACGCTGCTGCCCAGCACCAGCCCGTCAACGCCCATGCCCTGAAAACCGTAAGGCGAGGTGCGTGGTTTGTAGGCGCCGCCGCGCAGAATCTTCACGCCGCGCGCTGAGAGGAACGCCGCCGTCGCGTCCATCTGCTCTTCGGACTCGATCGAGCAGGGTCCGGCGACCAGCACCTGCGGGACTTCTCCCCCGACACGCACGTTTCCGATGCTGAGCACCGTGTCGCCTGGCTTCACCTTACGCGACACCAGCAGCTGCTTTTTATCGTTGGACTCTTCAAGGTCGAGGCTCGCCCGGAAGATCTCCGTGAAGATCTTCTTGACGGTGGCGTGCGAGAAAGGCCCGCCGTTGAGCTTCTCCAGTTCACGCAGCTGCTGGTCTTCGCGTACCGGGTCGTAGTGAGACTGGCTTTTGCCTTCAAGCGACTTGATGCGTCCGATGTCGGCGGCCAGGGCGGCGCGTCTGTTCAGGAGCGTCAGCAATTCACGGTTGATGCCGTCGATTTCTGAACGCAGTTGTTCAATGGTCTGCATGCCCTCAGTCTAGAAAAGCGCACGTCCGAGGAACGTGCGCAAGATAGTCAAGTTCGTGAAGTTGTGCAGATGGGTTCGAAAGGCCCGGCCACCCGAGATGGCCAGGTCGTCGTTATTCCTGAGCGAGGGCGGCACGCCCTCGCGGCGCCGCCAGACGTGAGACGATGATGCCCAATTCGTACAACACGTAGATCGGCACCGCGACCAGCATCAGGTTGATGGGGTCGGTGGTGGGCGTGATGACCGCCGCCACGATCAGGATCACGATCCCGGCCGGACGCCGTACCCGTCCCATCATTCCTGCATTCACGATGCCGATCTTGGTCAGCACGAACGACAGGATGGGCAGCTCGAAGATGATTCCGAAGGCCACCAGAAAGGTCACCACCTGCGAGATGTACGTTGCAATCGGGTACACGCCGTTGACGGCCCCACCCAGGAAGTCCACCAGAAACGGCACCATCTGCGGCAGGATCACAAAGTAACAGAAGGCGGCGCCGATGATAAACGAAAATCCGGCACCCAGCACGAAGGGCGCAGCCCAGCGGCGTTCGTGGGCATACAGACCAGGCGCGACGAACAGCCACACCTGGTGCAGGATGAAGGGCAGCGTGAGGGCCAGCCCGCCCCACATGGCGATCAAGAAACTCATGATCAGCTGATCGGTGAGCTGCTGCGAAACGAGTTGCAGCTTGCCCGCGTTGTACAGCTCCGAAAAGGTCAGCGGGCGCTTGAGCCACTCCAGCAGTTCAGTGCGGTAGAACCAGGCGAAGCTTGTCCCCGCGAGCCAGAACAGCACGGCGATGATCAGCCGCTTGCGCAGGTCCTCGAGGTGATCAAGCAGCGGCGCTTCGGCGTGGTTGGTGACCAGCTTTCCCATGACGCCTGCCTCTACGCGCGGTCTTCCGGCTTGGACGTCTCGACCCGACGGTCGGCCGTACTGACGTCCTTGTCGTCTTTGACGCCGCTTTTGAATTCGCGGATGCCCTGCCCGAAGCCTTTGCCCAGCTCAGGAAGCTTACGCGCACCGAACAGCAGCAGCAACGCGACGATGATCAGAATGATTTCAAGGGGTCCCATGTGATCCTCCAGTAAGTGATACGCACTTGAGGGCGAGGTGGATGTTGGAGCGTAGCGGGTTCGTTCAGGTCAGGGTAACGCCCGGGCGTCCAGGAAACTGTCCTGCATGTCGGGATCAATGCTGAGACAGGCTTCACAGTCCGGCGGGAAGTCAATCGGTCGCTCGGGCAGGGTGAGCGGGTCAGGGTCATTCCGACACAGACTCGCCACGCTCCTCCGGGCGTGTCGGCCGGTCACCGTGGGTCAGCCAGCGGGTGAGCACCTCGTGCCTGCCCTGAATCTGCCCGAACACCCCTTGCCAGAACCGCCGGGCCCAACCCTCTATGTTGCGTTGTGCGCCGCGCGCCACGGCCAATGCACCCTCGGGCACGTCCTTGTTGACGGCACTGCCTGCCCCGACGATGGCGCCGGTTCCCACACGGACGGGGGCAACCAGCACGCTGTTGCTCCCGATGAAGGCGCCGTCCCCAATGACGGTTTGCGACTTCACCACGCCGTTGTAGTTGGCCGTGATGGTACCCGCGCCGATGTTCACCTCGCGTCCGATCTGCGCGTCACCCAGATAAGCCAGGTGACCCGCCTTGGCACCCGCTTCGAGGGTGGCGTTCTTGACTTCCACGAAGTTACCGACGTGAACCTGCTCGGCCAGCACTGTCCCAGGGCGCAGGCGCGCGAACGGTCCGACATCGCTGCCACTGCCGACCCGCGTGCCTTCCAGCACGCTGTGTGGCTTGATGCAAACACCGCCTGCCAGCACGGTATCCTCGAGCACACTGTAGGCCCCGATGACGCAATCCGGGCCGATCTCGCTGTGTCCCCGAATCACCACGCCCGGGCCGACCACGGTGTCCTGTCCGATGCCCACCGTATCGTCAATGTAGGTGGTTTTCGGGTCGAGCAGGGTTACCCCGGCACGCATCAGGCGTTCGTTGACTCGCCGGCGCATGATGCCCTCGGCCTGAGCGAGCTGTACGCGGTCGTTCGCGCCCATCACCTCGTCGGGGTCCGCAATCACGAAGGCCGACACCCGCGCGCCCTCGTCCCGGTAGAGCGCCACGAGGTCGGTCAGGTAGTATTCTCCGGCGGCATTGTCGCGGCCAATTCGACTTGCCAGCTGCGGCGCGCGGCGGTCCATCAGGTACACACCCGAATTAAACTCGTTGAGACGCTTTTCTTCGTCTGTCGCCGCCTTTTCCTCGACGATCCGCTCGACCTGACCGTCAGCGCCGCGCACGACGCGCCCGTAACCCGTAGCGTCGGGAAGCCGCGCAGTCAGCACCGTCAGCGCGCTCTGCTCTGCCCGGTGCGCCTGCAGCATGGCGCGCACGGTGGTGGAAGCGAGCAGCGGCGTGTCGCCGTAAAGCACCAGCACGTCCCCGTCTCCGGGAAGTTGCCGTGCGCCGGCCAGAAACGCGTGCCCTGTGCCCAGCTGACGGTCCTGACGGGCAAAGGTCAGGCCGTCGGACGCCAGCGCTGCCTCGACTTCCTCGGCGCCATGTCCGGTCACGACAACTGTCTGGCGCGCGTTCAGTTCACGGGCGATGTTCACGGCCCAGGCGACCATTGGCCGACCCAGCACGGGCTGCAGTACTTTGGGCCGTCTGGAGCGCATGCGGGTGCCCTGACCGGCTGCCAGGATCACGACATCGAGTGGCGCCTCAGACATGACGCCTCCGGACGGGGCAGGAAAGCCAGGCGAACGGACAAGGATCAAACGCGCTTGGCATGGGTCTTGTGGTCACGGACAGGCTCCGGAGTGTGAGGAACGGCGGGCTGGCGGGAAATTCTGTACAGCATGTAGATGGCCACCAGAATGATCGGAACCGAGGCGAGATGTGTGCTGGTGAAGAGACCGATGCCGGGTGCGTCCAGACCTTCTTCGAGGTAGACGTTCCAGGCCAGCGGGTTGAGGCGGAAAGTTTCCTCCAGTCCGGCGCGCAGCAGGCTGTACCACAGCCAGAACTGCCAGAAGGCCCAGCCGGGCCGGTACGAGCGCAGCCAGAAATAGCTGGCGATCAGGAGCGCCACGCCGATGAACACCCCGTACAGCTGCGTAAAGTGCACTGGCGCGGTCACCACGCCGTTCTGGCAATACTGGGCCAGGTTCTCCTGCGCGTTGGGGTTGCACATCGTGTCGTGAAAGCTGCGCGCGCTGCCGGGCCACACGTACCCGATCGGCCAGCCGGTGACGCGGCCGACGGTGTCGCTGCCGTTCATGATGTTACCGATGCGCCCACCGATGATGCCCAGCGCCACGCCGGGAATCATCAGCTCGGCGTAGCGGTACAGATTCACCCGGTAGCGTCGCGCGTAGTACAGCAGCACCAGAATGCCGCCGATCAGTCCGCCGTGAATGCTGATGCCACCCTGACGGATGTTGAGATAATCGAGCAACGAGGCGTTCTGAAAGTTCTGCGGGCTGGTCAGGATGAACACGATGCGCGCACCCACCACGCCCCACACCACTTCCCAGAACATCATGTCGCTCAGGAGATCGACGTTCAGGCCACGTGCCCGCGCCAGACGCGTCGCGATCACCGCACCGATGAGAATGCCGGCGGTGATCAGAATGCCATACCAGGCGATCGTGAAGCCGCCTATTTGAATTGCCACAGGATCCATGTCGTCTCAGTGTAAAGGCTCGGGGTAGCAGGAAGGCTGAAAGCGGGCGCTTCAGGGACGCCCGGCCAGCCTCGCCAGAATCCGCGCGCGCGAGAAGACCCCCTTGAGCAGCACCTCCGGCGGGTGACCGGCCGAAGGGGAGCGCGTCAGCACCGGCACGTCCCAGCCGTAGCGGCGCTCGAGGTCATCGTCACTGCTCACCTCGATTCGGGTGAAGGGCACGGAGAGCGAGGCGAGCATCCGTTCGGCGTCCTCACACAGGTGACAGCCCGCACGGGAATACAGCACCAGGCCTTGCGTGCCCGGCTGCCCTGCTTTCAACTCAGCAGGCGCCACAACACCACCACGCCGATCAGGACATGCAGCACGAACTTGGCCGCGATGCCGGTCAGCAGGCCCACCAGCGTGCCCCAGACACTACCCACGGCTTCGGCCAGGGGACGGCGCATGAACAGCAGTTCGGCCGTCAGCGCGCCCAGCGCCGGCCCGATGAGCAGGCCGAAGGGGAGAAAGAGACCGACCAGGCTGCCCAGCAGGGCGCCCCAGGCCGCCGCACGTGAACCGCCGTACTTGCGCGCGCCCCAGCTTCCGGCGAGGTTGTCGACCAGGCTCGCAAACAGCGTCACCAACGCAATGCCCACCAGCCAGGGCCATGACAGGCGCTGAAAGTCCTCCAGAAAGGCGGCCGCGAGTGCGCCCAGAAAAATGATCAGCGTAGCCGGCAGCACGGGAACGAACGTTCCGATCACGCCGATCAGCCAGGCCACGAGAAAGACAGTGAGTGCCACGAGCCCATTACGCCGCAAGGAACGGTTTGGTTCCAGGCCTCGCTGTCTTCATGGTTGCTAAGTGGCAGCTGGGGGTGCCTGAACCCTGCTCATGCCGCGTTTGCCTATGGTGCGCATATGCCCGACGACCAAGACCTCGACAAGGACATCGACCGCAAGACGAATTTTCCCAAGAACATCGGGATTGGGGCGATCGTCGCCGTGACGATTCTGGTGCTGGCCCTGATCATTCTGGTGCTGTATTTCCGCGCCTCACCCGTGACCGGCAGCTGAACACCACTCCCAGTGACCTCGGCCGACCTAACGTCTGTTAGTCCGTTTGGGCTAGACTTGCTCCATGTCAACTGCTGTCAAAGCCGTCATCGTTTCGGCCTCCCGAACGCCGACCGGTCGATTTCTGGGATCCCTCACCGGAGTCAAGGCCACCGAACTGGGCACCACCACCTTGCGCGCCACGCTGGAGCGCTCCGGCGTCTCTCCCGAGCTGATCGAGGACGTGATCATGGGTCAGGTGGTACAGGCCGGCAGCGGCCAGAACCCGGCGCGGCAGTCGGCCATTCGTGCCGGCGTGCCCGCGAGCGCGGGAGCCCTGACCATCAACAAAGTGTGCGGCTCGGGTCTCAAAGCCGTCATTCTGGGTGCCCAGAGCATTCTTGCGGGTGACCAGGAAGCTGTACTCGCGGGCGGCATGGAAAGCATGAGCAGCGCGCCTTACCTGATGCCGCAGGCCCGCACCGGTCAGCGCCTCGGCCACGGCCAGCTGATTGACGCCAACACGCACGACGGCCTGTGGTGCTCGATCAACGACGAGGGCATGGGCCTGACCGGCGAGCGGGTCGCCGACAAGTACGCCATCAGCCGCGAGGAACAGGACGCCTTCGCGCTGCGCAGCCACCAGCGCGCGATTGCCGCTCAAGACGCCGGACGCTTTCAGGACGAGATCGTGCCCGTGGAAATTCAGGGCCGCAAGGGCACGACCCTCGTGACCGAAGACGAAGGGCCACGCCGGGACAGCTCGCTCGAAACCCTCGGAAAACTGCGGGCAGCATTCAAGGAAGGCGGCAGCGTCACGGCAGGCAACGCACCAGGGCTGAACGACGGCGCGGCGAGCGTCCTGCTGATGAGCGCCGAGAAAGCCAGCGCCCTGGGCCTGACCCCCCTTGCCGAAATCGTCAGCTACGCCACCGGAGGGCTTGATCCCGAATGGGTCATGATGACCCCCGTTCCTGCCACCCAGAAGCTGCTCTCGCGGCTCGGCTGGACGGTGAGCGACGTCGACTTGTGGGAACTCAACGAAGCTTTCAGCGTGCAGAGCCTCGCGGTGATCCGGGAACTCGGGCTCGACGATTCGCGCGTCAACGTCAACGGCGGCGCGGTCGCGCTGGGTCATCCTATCGGCGCGAGCGGCGCGCGCATCCTGGTGACCCTGCTGCACGCCCTGAGACAGCAGGACCGCGAGACGGGCGTGGCGACCCTGTGTATGGGCGGAGGCAACGGCCTCGCCCTGGCCGTGCGCCGCCTCGCCTGACGAACTGCGCCCAACAGAAAAGCCGCAGGGAGACGGAGGCAACCGGCCGCGCCCTGTCAGACACCCGCTTTCAGACCCGCTCGCCGCGCGCTGAACGTGCACTGTAAGGTAAGCCATGACCCTGACCATCCTCGACACCACCCTGCGCGACGGCGCCCTGACCGAGGACATCACCCTGACGGTCGAGGACAAACTGCGTCTCGCGCCCCTCATCGACTCCCTGGGCGTACACTACCTGGAAGGCGGCTGGCCACAGGTGGAAGGACGCGACCTGAACTTTTTCGAGCAGGTGGGCGATTTGGGCCTTAAGGCCAGGATCACGGCATTCGGCGCGACCCGCCGGCCCGAGACGGTCGTGAAACGCGACCGGGGAATGCAGCTGTTGCTCGAAACGGCTGCGCCCGTGATTCACCTGTACGGCAAGGTCTGGACATTGCACGTCGAGAAAGTGCTCGGCACGACCCGCGACGAGAACCTCGCCATGCTGCGTGATTCGGTGGGCCTGATGAAAGAAGCCGGGCGAGAGGTGATCTACACCGCCGAGCATTACTTCGACGGCTTTCGCGAGGACCGCGAGTACGCGCTGGCCAACCTGAAGGCTGCCGTGGAAAGCGGCGCGGACATCATCAGTCTGGGCGACAGCAACGGCGCCAGCCTGCCCGAACTGATTCAGGAAGGCATGCGCGCAGCCCGCGACACGGTGGGAAGCGCGGTGCTGGGGCTGCACCTGCACGACGATCTGGGGCTGGCTCTGGCCAATACCCTCGCGGGCCTGGGAGCTGGCGCCGCGCACGTGCAGGGCACGGTCAACGGTTATGGGGCGCGCACCGGTATCACCGATTTGTGCATCCTGCTGCCGATTTTGAAGCTCAAGATGGGCGTGGACGTGGTGTCCGACGAGCAGCTCGCGCGCCTGAGCGACGTCGCGCGCCGGGTGGCGGAGATCGTGGGGCTGGGTGAGCAGATGGACCATCACCCGGTGGTGGGCCGCAAGGTGTTTGCGCACAAAACGCAGACGCACGTCGCGGCAGTGCTGTCGGCACCTCAGGCGTACGAGGCCATCGAACCCGAACGGGTCGGCAATACCCGCCGTCTGCTGCTGCCCGGGCTCACCCGACCCACCTACCTGCAGGAAATCGCGCGGCAGTACGGCGTCGATCTCAGCTCTGACAGTGCGGCGAACGCGCACATCCTGTCAGTCCTCAAAGGCCTCGAGGATCAGGGCTATACCTATGAAGACGCTTCTGCGTCGCTCGAACTGCGTTTGGCTGCCCTGACGGGGCACGCCACCCTGCAGCTGGGCGTGGAGCGCCTGCGGCTCTTCGAGGTGATTCGCGGCCTGAACCAGACGGTCGTGGAGTCAAGCCTCAAGGTCCGCGTGGACGGCGAAACGCTGTATGTGGGAGCCGAAGGACGAGAACCGCTCGAGGCGCTGTACCTGGTGCTGATCGAGGCGCTGCGCGGATCGCCCGGACTGCGCGAAAAAGCCGATGGTCTTCGGCTGGGACGCGCCCGAATTCGTAATCTCGCCCCCGGAAAGGTGCGCGTGACCGTCAGCTTCACGGGCACCGGGCGGGAGTGGACCACGGTCGGCATCGATCAGGACGTAATTCGGGCGATGTGGACGGCCCTGCTCGACGGGGTGGAATACGGCATCAGCGATTTACGGGTCCAGACCGGGCAAGATTCGACGGACCAGATTCGTGACTGAGGCGGTCGGCCACCGGTTGACAGCCCCAAGGAGAACCTTATGAAATTCGGAGTCATCGGAGCAGGACAGATGGGCGCGGGCATCGCGCAGGTCGCCGCGCAGGCGGGATTCACGGTGGTCTTGCGGGACGTCGAGGAGCGCTTTTTAGAGCGTGGACGCGCCACCATACAAAAAAGCCTCGGGAAGCTGCACGAGAAAGGCAAGCTGGACGCGACCCCGCAGGCCGTGCTGGACCGGGTGCACTTCACGACCCGCTTGGAAGACTTCGCGGAGTGCGACCTGACCGTCGAAGCCATCGTCGAGAACGAGGCCGTCAAGCAGGAACTGTTTGGGGGCCTGGGACGCATCGTGAAAACGGGCGGCATTCTGGCGAGCAACACCAGCAGCATTCCGATCACCAGTTTGGCCACCGCTTCGGGCCGACCCGAACAGTTTATCGGGATGCATTTCATGAACCCGGTACCATTGATGCAGCTCGTCGAGGTCATCCGTGGTTACCGCACCAGCGACGAAACGGCGCGCCTCGTCGAAGAGACGGCGCGCATGATGGGCAAAACGCCGCTCTCCTGCAACGACTTTCCCGGCTTTGTCTCCAACCGCATCCTGATGCCGATGATCAACGAGGCGATTCAGTGCGTCATGGAAGGCGTCGCCGAAAAAGAAGCCATCGACGGCATCATGAAAATGGGCATGAACCATCCGATGGGGCCCCTCACGCTGGCAGATTTCATCGGTCTGGACACCTGCCTGGCCATCATGGAAGTGCTGCACCAGGGGCTGGGTGACGACAAGTACCGCCCCAGCCCGCTGTTGCGCAAGATGGTGCAGGCCGGGCTGCTGGGACGCAAAAGCGGGCGTGGATTCTACGAGTACCAGTAACCGTAACAACTGATTACCAAAGAGCGGCGCACTGGCGCCGCTCTTTGGTAATACGGCAGTGTACGTCGGGAACGGTCTGCCACAAGTGCGCGTGCTACCGTAAAAACAATGTTTGAGTCACTGGGTAACCGACTTCAGGACATCCTGGACAACCTGCGCAAGTCCAGCACCCTGACCGAAGCGCAGGTCAAGGCAGCCATGCGTGAGATTCGCATGGCCCTGCTGGAAGCCGACGTGAATTTTGGCGTCGCCAAGGACTTCGTAGCGCGCGTCAGCGAGAAGGCCGTCGGGCAGGAAGTGCTGGGCAACCTGCAAGCAGGCCAGCAGGTCGTGAAGGTCGTACACGACGAATTGATCGAGACCCTGGGCGGCAAGGCGCAGCAACCCAATCTCAAGAACGAAGGCAACGTGTTCTTTCTGGTCGGCCTGCAAGGCGCGGGCAAGACCACCAGCGCGGGCAAGCTCGCCAGCCACTACAAGAGCAAGGGCCGCCGGGTTCTGCTGGTGGCCGCCGACACCCAGCGCCCTGCGGCGCGTGAGCAGTTGCGGACCCTTGGCCAGCAGGTCGGTGTGCCCGTGCTGGAAGTCGCCGACCACGAGGATCCGGTCACCACCCGCACCCGCCTCGCCGAACACCTGCAAAAGGACTACCGCGACCTGATCATCGTGGACACCGCCGGACGCCTGCAGATCGACGAGGCCTTGATGGACCAGCTCGCCGACCTCAAAGGCGCCCTGTCCCCCACCGAGACGCTGCTGGTAGTGGACGCCATGACCGGTCAGGAAGCCCTCAACGTCGCCCAGACCTTCGAATCACGCATCGGGCTTTCGGGCCTGATCATGACCAAGCTCGACGGGGACGCGCGAGGTGGGGCAGCCCTCAGTGCCCGCTTCGTGACGGGCAAACCCATCTACTTCGCGGGCGTCAGCGAAAAACTCAGTGGCCTGGAGCCGTTTTACCCGGACCGCATCGCCGGGCGCATTCTCGGCATGGGCGACGTGCTGAGCCTCATCGAGCGCGCCCAGCAGGCCGAGATCGAAGCGACGCTGCCCAAGAAGCCCGGAGAGTTCGATCTGGAAGACCTGCTCACGCAGCTGCGCCAGATTCGCAAGATGGGACCGCTGGGCGACCTGCTCAAGATGATTCCCGGCATGAGCCGTATGCTGCCCAGCGAATTCAACGTGGACGAAAAACAGATTCAGCGCATCGACGCGATGATCTCCAGCATGACCCTCAAAGAGCGGCGCAACCCCAAGATCATCGACGGCAAGCGGCGCAAACGCATCGCGCAGGGCTCGGGCGTACAGGTGCAGGACATCAACCGCTTGCTGAAAATGCATGAGCAGATGAAGGAAATGATGAAAGTCATGCAGAAGATGGGCATGGGCGGCAAAGGCGGCAAGATGCCCAAGCTGCCTTTTGGTCCGGGTGGACCGCGCGCCTGAGCGCCTGCTTCCCGAAAACGCCCGGCGTGAGGTTGACACCCGCGCCGGGCGTCCTTATACTTTCCTCCGCTGGGTTGTTAGCTCAGCTGGTAGAGCAGCTGACTTTTAATCAGCGGGTCGTAGGTTCGAGCCCTACACAACCCACCAGACAAGAACCCCGTTCTAAACGGGGTTCCTCTGTTTCTATAGGGTGGCCAGACCACGCTCCACCACCCGAGTGACACAACCAGCTCAATTCGCACCCGACCCGGCGGGCGGAAACAGTTCACTCAGATCGAACGCGGCCTCTTCGCGCTGGTCGTCATACAGATGGGTGTAGGTCCGTAGGGTGAAGGCCACATCGGCATGCCCGAGGCGCTCACTCATGGTCTTCGGTGGAATGCCACGACGAATCATCAGTGAAGCTGCAGTGTGGCGCATGTCATGAAAGCGGATGCGCGGCACTCCAGCGACCTTCATTGAAGCAGCCCTGATCGCCAGTCGGCAGTTCCAGCTTCCCAAAAAACGCGTCTTCCAGGAAGCGGAGATCGTCTACAGCATCATGGCTGTAGACGCCTCCGAGGTGCCATGCGAGTGGCCCAAAAAGCAACGAGGGCGGTACAGCGGAAAGAAAAAACAGCACACCCTGAAATTTCAGGTGTTGCTGTGCACCACGACCCAGAGGATTCTCGGCACGGCCACGAGTGCCGGGACGGTTCACGATCTGAAACTCTTCCGCCAGTCTGGGGTTCGGTTGTCACGCGACACTACCTTGATTGGGGACGCGGGGTATCAGGGCCTCTGGAGGAGCCACGGACATGCCATCACGACCCACAAGGCGACACGAGCGTCGCCGCTCTCGGACGAACAGCGTCAGGAGAACCGCGTCTTGGCGTGGACTCGACAAGGAATAGAGCATGTCATCCGTCGCATGAAAATATTTCGCGTGCTCAAGGGAGTCTATCGCCATCGGCTGCGTCGCTTTGCCCTCCGGATTCAACTTATCGCCGCGCAGTGCAACCTCACCCGTGCATGTCCCAACTGACTTTCGCAGGAGGTCTAATAGTTGATGGTGTTGGGGTGAAGCAGAATGAGGTGTGACGCGACGGCCCTACCCCAGCGACCTGTTATTTCGAAACCTTGCCGGGTAGCTTCTAAAAGCGGCTAACCTTTCAGAATCACGCTTCGGTAAGTCCGCTGAGGCTTCACTTGATTACAAGCCAGATTTCTTCTGCTGCCTCGCCTTCTTCTGGGCGGCAGGGAAGATAAGAGGAGCGCATTGCCTTGACAGAGGTCGAGTACTTTTTTTCCGGATGGCAGCCCCTCGGGCGTATCGTCGTGGTTGGCACCCTCTTGTTCTTATCGGTGGTGTTGCTCCTGAGGATCACCGGCAACCGAACCCTTTCCAGCCTCAACACCTTCGACTTCATCGTGACCGTTGCTGTGGGAGCTGTATTCGGGCGCGCCCTCACAGCGAAAGACCTTTCGCTGTCCGAAGCACTCGCCGCAATCGTTCTGCTGATCGGGCTTCAGTACCTGCTTTCCCTGCTGAAGTTTCACTTCAAATCCTTTTCGAAGGCCATCACCTCTGAACCCGTAGTGCTGTATAGCCATGGAACGTTGCGCCAGAAAGCGATGCGACGCGAGCGCATCACTGAGGATGACATCCTGGCCGCAGTTCGGGCTCAGGGCCATACCACGCTGGAAGAAATTGACACGGTCGTGCTTGAGGCTACGGGGAATATGTCCGTCTTCGAGAAGTAAAGAAAAGGCATCTTCTAGGTAACGGTTTGTCGTTCAGAGGAAGACATACCCCTCTTTTGCGGCTATGTCAGCAATAGACCTCCTGCGAAAGTTGCGGCCTAAGCTGGCGGAGCGAGGAACAATCGTCTGGAACGCACTTTTATGTTTCAGTACGGGCAGCATTCCTGATCAGAATGAATTGTCCGGCCAGCCCGGATCAAACAGCCAGTACGCACTTTTGGTCCACCAAGACCGCGACTTAGACCTGGCTGATCCGAGCGCTTTCTTGCAGACTGCATCCTATCCGAGGCCACGAGCCTGCACACAAGAGTCAGTCCAGGGCAAGCAACGCCCGACCACTCTACGCTCCGGGAGGTCATGTATGTCCGTGGTTGGTATCGACATCGGCAAGGACGACTTCTACGCCCACCTGCTCCTATCAACAGGACCAACAGCAGGCAAGGCCTTCTCCCTCAAGAAGATCGAGAACACCCCAACTGGCTGCGAGCATCTCCTGAAATGGACGACTCTGCACGGCTGCCGACTGAGCTCCACGTGGTGATGGAAGCAACCGGCGTGTCCTGGGGAACCTGCGCGCGAACGCTCCCCCAGGCTGGCTGTACGATCAGTGTCGAGAACCCAGTGCAGATCAAGTTCTTCTTCTGTTCTACACTCCGCAGAGGGAAGACGGACAAGATGGACGCCGAGATCATCGCTTGGTACTGCGGCCAGTTGATGCAGCCCAAGCCTGGGAGCTCCCTCTGGCGTCTATGGAAGAGCTCAAAGTCCTGGTCCGCGAGCGAGAAACGTTGCTGCACACCCTCACGCAGGAGCGAAACCATCTGCATGCCCTGAACCACAAAGCGCGCAGCATGACTTGGAGCCATTGCTGAGGGCCGCAAGGTGAAGTGGGTGACTGGCACGCCACTGCGAGTGTGGGAGACGCGTTGCTGCTTCGGCAGGTGTTCGCGGAGCTGATGGCGGTGGCTTTGGATGCGACGCAGGAAATCCCCGGTGCGGTGATTGAGGTGGACGGTGAGCTGCGTGACGGGAAAGCGGTCGTATGGGTGCGGCACAATGGTGCAAAACTGTCCGCCGGGGAGGCGGAGGAGTTCTTCAGTGTCTTCCGCGCGCCTCGGTCCGGTCTTGGCGCGGGTGACCGAATCGGCCCGGCAAACGCGCGGCGTATTGTGGCGCGGCACGGGGGCAGGTATGGGTCGATGGAAACGCGCCGGGTGTGCCGGGCATGGCGCTGATGCTGGCTCTGCCGGACCGGCTGGAGAACTTGTCGTCCACGTGAAGGGCTTCCTCCTGAGCTCCTTTACGAAAAAAGACGCAAGGCGCCTTGCGTAATTCGTCCCCGATGCGCCCTCGCCTCTTGCAAAACGGAGATGGCTGCCCAGCACGCCGCGAACTCGTCGCTGAAGCAAGCATGAAGGATGCGGCCTCCGCTTTATGCCCGGGCCGGAACGAACGCGTACCCAAAACGTTTCGCGACACGCACCAGGTCCTTCATGCCCGCCTGCTCGAGCGCCAGACGCACGTTCGCCACCTGAATTGCGACCAGCTGCTGCACCCCCGCGCTGGCTTTCAGGTGCACCCGCAGTGCCAACTCCTCGGCGGACACCACCCGGTACGGCTGCCTGGCCAGCGCGAGCAGTACGTCAAACTCCGTGCCGAGCAGCCCGACGTCCTTCCCTTCACACCTCACGCAGCGCGCTGCCAGGTCGAACACCAGCGGGCCAGCCTTGACGCTGCTGGTCGGTGAACCGGGATTGAGGTGCGCCTCCACACAGGAGAGCAACTCCTCGTTGCGGTACGGCTTGCTGAGGTAATCACTCGCTCCAGCCTCCAGCAACAGATTGCGGTCTTCCGGGCTGGCGTACGCGGTCAGGACGATCACGGGAACCGGGCGTGTTTCGTGCGCTTCGTGCAGCTGATGCAGCACCTGCTCCCCGGGAATGTCCGGCAACCCCAAATCCAGCAGCACCACGTCCGGTGGTGTCAATAAGGCTTCGCGCAGGGCCTCGGTGCCGTCCATGGCGATTCGCACGCGGTACCCGGCGCCGGTGAGGGTGTCTTCGAGGTTCCCCGCGATGTGCGGGTCATCCTCAACGACGAGGATGGAAGGTGTCATACCGTCACGATACCCGCTCGATCATGAAAAGCTTTCTGGTCGGCGCCCTGGCCTTCACGAACGCTTTCGGTAGCCGGGAAGAGCACGACCATGCCAACCTGCGCATGCAGGCAGGACGGCGTAGCAGGTCAGGACGAAGCGAGGTCTTCCGGGTCACGCGCAGAACACTGCAAGGCGTACCCTTGCCCACGAATGGTGCGGATCACGCCGTGAGCGTCGACCTCCCGGAGTTTCGCGCGCAGATTCGACAGGTGCACTTCCAGCACACCGCTGGACTCGGGTAATTCACCTTTCCAGAGCTTCTCTTCGATTTCCTGACGCGAGCGGACCTTGCCGGGGGGACGGGCAAGCAGCAGCAGCAGATCGAATTCCCGCGCGGTCAGGGTGATTTCCCGGGACGCGAAGGTGCACCGTCGTTGTGCCACCTGAATGCACAGCTCGCCGACCTGAAGCACTGCTTCGGCTTCCTGCTCCTGTCGGCGGAATTGTACGTTGATGCGCGCCAGCAGCTCGTCCGGGTCGAAGGGTTTGGTGATGTAGTCATTCACGCCCGCCTCGAGCAGGTCGACTTTGCGATCCACAACATCCACGGCGGTCAGGATGATGATCGGCACGCTGGAGTACTGACGGACGCGGCGGGCCACTTCTCCGCCATTGATGTCCGGCAGGCCGAGGTCGAGCACGATCAGGTCGGGGTTGAGTTCGCGTGCGGCGCTGAGCCCGTCCAGACCGCTGCTGGTGGTCGTAGGGCGGTATCCAGCGTTGGCGAGGATGTCCTGAAGAACGCGGGTGATGTCGGGATTGTCCTCGATGACGAGGATGGAATGAGTCAACCTGGCCTCCGTGTTGGTGTTGTGATGAAGTGCGCCAGTGGGTCACGTGTTCCTCATGGAAAGGGCTTGCCAGGATTATCGCGTAAGGCGGCCGTAAAGGGTTGATTGTGTATGGATCGCCTCGGGCGGCTGAAGTGGGCGGCGCTTCAAGTAAAGGTTCCTTAAGTGGCACGGAAACGCTTCCGGCTTTAGCTTTTCATCAGGTCACCATCACCTTCCGTTGATCCCCTTCTCAGGAGACCGCATGACGAACGTCCTCACCTGCCGCTGGACGCTGGGCACTCTCGACCGCGTCCGCATCACTACC
Source organism: Deinococcus peraridilitoris DSM 19664 (assembly GCF_000317835.1). Classification (NCBI taxonomy): domain Bacteria; kingdom Thermotogati; phylum Deinococcota; class Deinococci; order Deinococcales; family Deinococcaceae; genus Deinococcus; species Deinococcus peraridilitoris. The sequence continues at coordinate 593,588 of NC_019793.1, forward strand.
CCATGGGTCGCGGGGGAAGTGCACGTCGCGCACATCGTCCGCCTGTTGGGACGTAACGCCCTCGAAGGACTGTACCTGCGCGGCTCATACGTCCTCGACGCCGACGAAGACCTCCTCTGGGACGTCACACAAGCGCTGTTTTCACTCGAATCCGTCGCCAGCGCGGCCGACTGACCCCGTCTGGTTTCGCGCAGCATGGCTGTGCCACCCAGCGCTTTGCAAGACTGAACCCAGTGCAGAAAGTCGTCTGGCACTACAGTGTGGCCATGCCGCTCCTCGGGCTGCACGCACGCCTCGCGGACGCTGTGCGTGACCTTCTCAAAGACCAACCTTTCATTCCCACGGATGAAGGGCAATGGGCGTTGCTGCACGAGCTGCTCTCGCAGCTCGCCCGTGACTTCACCGGACGCGACGTCTACCCGGAGGAAGTGCATGCCATCGGGCATGGTGGTGTTGACCTGTTCGAGTCGTGGCTGAAGTTCCTGGAGCAGGTTCAGCTCCAACAGTATGAGGCGGACCGCTCCTCGAATCGGCGTGCTGAAGCGGAACTGAACATCGTGAAGCCGGGGAACAAGTAACCGCAACAAAAGCGGGCGCACCAATTGGTGCGCCCGCTTTCTCACGCCATGACTGCCAGGTCACGGCGTTCATCACGGTCAGAACTACCATCAAACACAACCTTTTGTGACAGTCCGCTCGGGATTCGCTGATCGCTCCTCGGCGACTTAAGTGGCTGTCATTCTGTTTTGGCGTCTGACCAACGCTCAGGTGAACGACTTCGTCATGTGCTTTTCAATTGCGGAGCAGTGGTGCACGAGGAACCCCTCCCGAAAAGAGCGAGACTTGTGAGCTCACCTCGTATACGCTGAAAGAAAACTGAGACGAACCACAATATTAAAACCTCAAAACATTATCATCTATGAAGACGTATCAGTCTCCTTCCTTGCTTTTTCTGACCATCGCCCTCATGCGAAAGGCTCGCTCTTGAAGATCGGACAAGGCCGACAGCTGCTGCTGGTCGACGACAACCCACATGATCTGGAGCTGGCCCGCGCGGCCCTCGACCTCAGCGACCTCGCCTGCGAGGTGGTCGTTACCACCGACGGCCAGGACGCCCTGGACTACCTCAAGCGCAAAGGTCGTTACGCCTACCTCACCGATTCGTGTCCTCACCTCGTGCTGCTCGACCTGAACATGCCGCGACTGAACGGCTTCGATGTCCTCAAGCGGCTTAAGAGCAACCGGATTTTCCAGCATGTGCCGGTCGTGGTGTTTACTACCTCCAACGACCCACACGACCGGGACCTCAGCAGCGAACTGGGGGCTGATGGCTACGTTGTCAAACCGAGTGACATGCAACACCTCATTGACGTTTTGAACGATCTCGGCCGCACCTGGCTGGACGGGCAGCACCCCAACTGACGCTCGGAGAACCCTGGAACCGGCCACGCTCGTGCTGGCATTCAGCCCAATTCATCAGATGCGGGAACTTGAAGATTTACTCAGCCTCCTGCTCATCGCCGTGAATACGCCGGACGCTAGTGTGGTTGTGCTTGGGGCAACACCATTCAGTGTGGCGAAGTCTCAACCGATCATCGCGGGGGAGGCGTCCACCTCGGCAACAACGGACGTACGAGCAGGAACGAGCGAAGGCTGGTGCAACTCCAGCAACCTGCCACCACCAAAAAGCGGAGCGTGCAGCTCCGCTTTTTCCATGTCCATCAGGACCAGCTCGCGAGACAGCAAGGTTCAACGAACGGCCAGGGTGATTTCTGTTTACGCGTCTGTCGCTGTCGGTGTGGCTTCCTCCGTCGTCGGCGTCGCCTCCGCTTCGCCGCCTTCTGCTGACGTCGCTGCGGCACGCCGCGTCTCCCAGTCTTCGACGATCTTGCCCAGAATGAACAGCGTCGGTGGCCACTGACCAATAAACAGCCCTGTTCGTTCCTGCCCACCGCCCAGTTTTGGTTTTCCGCTGAAGTAATTCACCGCTGAAACCACAATCGACGCGAAACCAAGACCGTACAGCACCCATGACACCCGTACACGCATGACAACCTCCCCTATTCTTGTACTGAACCGCCACAAGACAAACGTGCGAGCGAAGTTCACGGAACCTTACGGCCGAACTTGGACTCAACGGCTTGCTCATCCAAAGCCGTGCACGCTGCATGTGGTCTGGCACGTCGCTTCACCCTTGGTCAATGAAGGAAGAGCACCTGCTTCTGGCGCTCTTCCTTCGTTCAGCGTTCGGATTATGGTTCTGCGCGTGCCGACAGGTTACTCGCTCCCGCCACCCTGGTTACCGCCACCTTGGGAATTCTCGCCGCCTTTACGGCCGGCTTCGCGGGCTTCTTCGGAAGTGAACTCGTGCGCGTTACCACTCTCGTGCGCAGCTTTGCCGCCTTCGCTGGCGATCTCGCGTTGCTTCTCTTCGTCCATGCCTGCAAAACCGCGGTTGTCGTTGTTGTCCGTCATGATGCGTCCTCCTCATTTTGAATGGGGTTTGGTCGTTCATGCCGAGCGGCACAAGAGTAGCTTTGATGACCGTCCTGAATGCCGCAAAGACAATCAGTAAAAAACACTTTAAGTTCAAAGATTTTGGGCGCCACGGCTCTTCGACCAATGCGCCTGGCAGCGCACGCCAGCTGCCTTGAGGTGTGCATGGCCAGGGATGATCGGGGACGCGTGCTCGACGGTATGCGGCGGTCAAGAGTCGCGCAGCGTGACGACCGCCCGTTTCAAATCCACCAGATCCCCAGGGCCCTCGAACACCCACACGTCGAAGGGGGAAGCGCCACGCACGGCGTACTGCAAGTACAGGCGTCCACGGGAACCCACGGGCACGCCCTGATGGCATTCCACGAGCGTCAAGCGCGCTCCGGCAGCAGAACGCAGAAATGCCGGGCAAGCACGCAACAGCCGGTCCGCGCGGGATACCAGCAGCGCTCTCCTTCATCGAGCGTCCCCAGCACTTCGTGACCATCCTGGTTCATCACGCGGACCTGCACATCCTGGTCGTTCAGGCGGAGTAATTCCTTCATGCGCCTCCAGTATGCCCCGTGGGCACCACGGTCCTTTCCAGGAGTTCGCGCTCGGAGCAGCCACGAGCCGCTTTGCGTCATGCCGCTTTGAATGGTCAGGAGTTTTTGGGCGTTGCATCGCGTGGCAACGCGAAGTAAAAGGTGGCGCCTTCCCCGAGTTTGCCTTCCGCCCAGAGACGCCCACCCTGCCGCTCCACCAACACGCGCGCCACGGCCAGGCTCACCCCATGCCCCTCGAACGCGTCACCGTGCAGGCGACCGAACAGGCGAAACAGGCGTGACCTGTGACGCCTGTTGAAGCCCACACCCGAATCGCGCACGAACACCACGTCTTCCTGCGGTTGCCTCAACGTGCCGACATGCACCCGAGCGGCTTCACCGTCCTGACGGAACTTCAAGGCGTTGTCGAGCAGCGCACGCAACACCCACTCCAGGGCCTGCGCGTCTCCCGTGACCTCCGGAAGCTGCTCGCACGTCACGCGGTTCTGGGGGGCCCGCCCTTCCTGGGTGCACTGCTGAATCAACGGCCGAAGCACCGTATTCATGTTAACGCGTTCCAGCCGCAGCCGCTGACGGCGAGCGTGCAGGTACGCCGCGAAACCCTCCATGCGAGCTTCGAGTTCCCGAGGCACCTGCGCTTCGCTGGCGGGAAGTCCGTGCCCGCTGAGGGCTTGCAGACGAGGCAGCAGCTCCTCGCTGAAGAGCTCCGCGACTTCTTGGAATTCCGCGTGAAGGGCCTGCACTTGTGCTTTGGTGCGGGTGAGCTCCAGTTCGAGGTCCGCCTGGCGCCTCAAGGATTCGTCGAACGCGTGGCGTTGCACGCTCAGGTCAGTCAGTGCCACGTGAAGGCGCACGCTAGCGGATGGCTGAGTCCAGACCGCTTGCCCTTCGAGCCGCGCGTAGCACAAGGCGTCAGGTCGCGGCAGCAGACGCAGCTCCACCACGGCACGCGCGGAGCCGGACAGGAATTGATGCTGAAAATACGTGAGGGAACGGCTGTCCTCCGGGTGTATGAAGTGACCGAGGTGTTTTCGTCTGAGCTGTGCTTCGTCGCTGGCGAGCAGCGCGCAGGCGGCCGGGTTGGCGTGTAGGATGTTGCCTTGCGAATCGAGGGTGAGTTGCGCGATCGGCGAGTAGGCTTCGCGTTCCTGGTGCGCGCGCAGTTCCTGCTGAAGCTGTGCCAGTTCCTGAGGATCGGGAGGGGGGTGGGTCATGGGGAAGGCTTTCCGTAGGGCAGACGAAAGGACCGGAGGGTGCGTCACCGGTGAATGGGGCCTGACGTCGGGAAGGTCAAGCGGAGAAGGGTTGTTCGAGCAACGCGAGCCGGCTTCCCCCAGCGCTGTCAGTATAAGCAACACTGGCCTTCGGCTTTTCATGTCGGTCCGACCGGTTCCGAAGCGTTCTCGAACTCATCGGGAAACCAGCTTCGTCCTGAGCAGCAGTTCCCCGACGGCACTCGTGTGCGCCGGCACCCGTCCAGGGAAAGAACGTCATCCAGCGACGCCAAACTCAGTGGCTTCTCAGCAGGACACTTGCCGGAAGCGCGCTTGCAGGAAGGAATACAACGCGAGGGCCATAAAGCCCAGCGCGACACCGCTCAGCACCCAGGTGCCCAGCGGTGGCTGTCCCAGCACCGTCAAGGCTTTGGCGACGCCGCCCGCTTCTTGTGGATCGTGCCACCAGGCAGCTTGAATGAGCAGCACCCCAATGGTACTGAACACCACGCTGCGCGCCAGCAGGCCGAATTGTCCCAACAGACGCAAGGCGGTGATGTCACGCACCTTGAGCGCTGAAAGATCGAGGAATTCCAGGAACATGCCCGTCCACGCCACGACCAGTTGGTTGATGGCCACTCCCAGGGCCACCAGGCCAGCCAGGATCACCAGCCACGGACCGAACGGTGGTTCGAGCAGCGTTGCTGTCCAGCTTCGGATGGGCGCTTCGGAAGTGGCGCCCCCACCGTTCCACGCCACCCGCAGCACAAACCACGCGAGTCCCAGGTACACCGCGGCGTTGAGCAGGCACGCCAGACGCCGCACCCAGGCGAGGACACTGGTGCCTTGCCCGTCCGGGTCAAGCACCGCGCGCACCAGCAGCCACAACGCGTAGCCGCCGAGACCTATCGTCAGGCCACTCAGCAACAGCCGCCCGAACGGTTCTTCGACCAGCTGTGCCAGCGCGCCATGCACACTCTGCGCCCGCGTTGCGCGGGCGGCCGCCCGCACCGTGTAGACACCGAGCGTCAGGAACACCAACCCTTTGGCGAGGTACCCCAGCCGGGCGAGCGGCACCAGCCACGGTTGCGCGCATCTCACCTGCTGCCGGAGTCGCCTTTTCAGGGCCATGCCGTCCACGCTACCGAACGCCGTCGTGATCGAGGTGGGTGGTCAACCAACCTGCCTTCAGCTGCCCCGAGGAGTGTGGCCAGATCGCCAGATCGACCGCGCTCTTCCCGCTGATTCGCAGAGCGGAACCACCGAACGATCCGATCTCCTGCCACCCTTAGTACGTCACGCTTCCCCGCCCGGATCGTACACTCCACCAACGACCGCGCCGCACGCCCTCAAATGACCCCACGGTACTCTCCGATTCATGGCGCCGCACGAGAATCCTCCTCAGGCACGGCGGGCAGCGTGAACTGCACCCGCGTGCCCTGCTCCTCCCTCGGCTCCAGCCAGATGCGGCCCTGATACAGCTCCACGATCCGCTGACTCGCCGCCAGCCGATTCCTGACTCCTCATACGCCCCACGGGCATGCAGGCGCTGAAACATCCCGAACACCCGCTCGGCGTACTCAGGCGCTACCCCGATCCCATTGTCCTCCACCACGAAGTGCCACGCTGGCCCTCGGGGCGTGCGGCGACCCGCACCTCTGGCGTCACGGGCAATATCTGCGACAGAATCCAGGCCAAAATTCCGAACACGAAGACCATGGCGAACAGAATGCTCTGCCTGCGCTCGCGTGGGCTGGGTTTCGGGCGGGCTGACATGAGCAGAGCAATGAGCGCGATGCTGAATAACCCGCGCTTGAGAATGCCGCCGCATGCCCTAGACGGACACCGGGCACCATTCTCGCTGGGCCGTATGGCGCCACTCAGCCTGGAACAGTCCGAGGAACTCACCGAGGGCTTGAGGCCACCTGGACTGATTTGCGAGCAGCATGTTTCGAACCAGCCGTGCGGGTCGAACCACGAGCGACCTCGCTCAACCTGGACTTTTTCTGGTCGTGGCGAACGCAGCTGGATTTCCCCGAGCGGCTTACCAGGCATGCTCTTGAACTGCAAGCCCTCAGCTCGAAGCGCCCTCCACGTTGATTGGGTGCGCTAGTGTACCCGAAAGCACACCAGGGTACAGGCCAGGATATTGAGCGCT